>JAYWDK010000440.1:0-9095 GCA_043779845.1 Betaproteobacteria bacterium
CACGGTGTGCAGGCTCTGGTAGCCATTGCCCTTGGGCCGGGCGATGTAGTCGTCGTATTCGCCGGGCACGCTGCGGTAGCGCTCATGCACCCGCGACAGGGCGGCATAACAGGCCGGCACGTCGGCCACGATCACCCGCAGCGCGCGCATGTCAAAGACCTGCGCCAGCGCCAGACTTTTGCCCTGCATCTTTTTCCAGATGCTGTACAGGTGTTTAGGCCGGCCCTGCACCTGGGCGTCCAGGCCCACCGCGGCCAGCTCCTGCTGCAGTTGCCGGCGGGTCTGCTCGACGCCCGCCTCACGCAGCGCGCGCTTCTCGGCCAGCAGGCCGGCCAGGTGCTTGTAGTCGTCGGGTTGCAGGAAGCGGAAGGCCAGGTCCTCCAGCTCCCACTTGATCTGCCAGATGCCCAGGCGGTTGGCCAGCGGCGCAAACACCTGCTGCGACTCCCGGGCCAGCAGCACCGGGCAGGGCCGCCTGCTGGCGGCGTACCAGCGCAGCGTCTGCAGGCGCGAGGCCAGGCGCAGCAGTACCACCCGCAGATCGCGCGAGAAGGCCAGCAGCATCTTGCGCACCCGCTCGGTCTGCTGGGCGCGCTGCTCAGCCTCGACCTTTGCCTCGCGCGCGGCACGCTGGATCTGCACCAACTTGCGGGTGTGCATCACCAGGCTGGCGTAATGCTCGCCAAAGGCCTTGGCCACCACCTCCTGGGGCCGCTGCAAAAAGTTGCTGGCGTACACCAGGTAGGCCGCCACCCGCATCGCCGGGCCGGCGCCGATGCCCGCCAGGATGGCCGCCACGCCGTCGGCATGGGCCAGCGCGTCCTCTCCGGTGTCGAGGGCCTGGCCGGCCAGCAAAGGCTCGGCAAAAGCACGCGCACGCTGCAAGGCCTGGGCCGGGGATTGCGGCTGCGCCGATGCACCCGTGGCAGGGTCGATCGCCCCGGCCCGATCGTCAGCCGCACCGGGCGCCGTCGTTCCCGCCTGCTCGGCCAGCATCACGATGGCCGCAGCACCCGGCTGCGGCAGGCCTGATCCGGTCTTCATGGCCCGAGCAGGAACTCCCGCACGATCTGCACCTGCTTGGCATCCAGGCACTGGACTTGCGCCTGTCGGGGTCGGTCGGTCAGCGTGTCAGTCACTCGGCAGGTCTCCTTGCCGATAATCATCGCAGCAACCGACCTTGACCCCACTGGAGAAGCGCATGTTGAAGGGAAGAACCGCACTCGTCACTGGATCGACCAGCGGCATCGGGCTGGGCATCGCCCTGGCCCTGGCCCGCGACGGCGCCCACGTGATGCTCAACGGCTTTGGTGACGCCGAGGGCGCGCGCGCCGAGGTGGCTGCTGCGGCGGCAGCCTCGGGCAGCCGGGTGGCCTACAACGGCGCCGACATGAGCCAGCCGGCCGAGATCCTGGCCATGGTGCGGGCCTGCGAGGCCGAGTTCGGCGCGGTCGACATCCTGGTCAACAACGCCGGTATCCAGCATGTGGCCAATGTCGAGGATTTCCCGGTCGACCGCTGGGACGCGATCATCGCGATCAACCTGAGCAGCGCCTTTCACACCGTGCGCGCCGCGATGCCCGGCATGCGGGCCCGCAACTGGGGCCGGGTGATCAACATCGCCTCGGCTCATGGCCTGGTGGCCTCTGCGCAGAAATCGGCTTACGTGGCCGCCAAGCATGGCCTGGTGGGCTTCACCAAGAGCGCGGCGCTGGAATGCGCCACCACCGGCATCACCCACAACGCGATCTGCCCGGGCTGGGTGCTGACCCCGCTGGTGCAAAAACAGGTGGACGCCCGCGCCGCAGCGCTGGGCGTCTCGGTCGAGGAGGCCAAGCGGGGCCTGCTGGCCGAGAAGCAGCCGTCCTTGCAGTTCACCACGCCCGAGCAGTTGGGCGGGCTGGCGGTGTTCTTGTGCTCGGCGGCCGCCGACAACGTGCGCGGCGTGGCCTGGAACGTCGACGGCGGCTGGGTCGCCCAGTGAGTCTCAGAAGTTTGCCCGCCTGCAAGCGGGCAAGCTCCTGAGGCTCACTGGGCCACCCAGCCGCCGTCCACGTTCCAGGCCACGCCGCGCACGTTGTCGGCGCCGGGCGAGCACATGAACACCGCCAGCGCGCCCAGTTGCTCGGGCGTGGTGAATTGCAACGAGGGCTGCTTTTCGGCCAGCAACTGGCGCTTGGCTTCGTCCAGCGACACCCCGGCCGTTGTGGCGCGTGCCTCCACCTGCTTTTGCACCAGCGGCGTCAGCACCCAGCCCGGGCAGATGGCGTTGTGGGTGATGCCGGTGGTGGCGCATTCCAGGGCGGCGCTTTTGGTGAAGCCGATCAAGCCGTGTTTGGCCGCCACATAGGCTGATTTTTGGGCCGAAGCCACCAGCCCGTGCACCGACGCGATGTTGAGCACGCGGCCCCAGTTACGGGCTTTCATGCCGGGCAGCGCCAGGCGCGTGGTGTGGAAGGCGCTGCTCAAGTTGATGGCGATGATGGCGTCCCAGCGCTCGGCCGGGAAATCCTCGATATTGGCCACGTGCTGGATGCCGGCGTTGTTGACCAAGATGTCAATAGCGCCAAATTCGGCCTCGCAAGCGCGCACCATGGCCTCGATTTCAGCCGGCTTGCTCATGTCGGCACCGAGGTAGGCCACGCGGCCCCCCAGCTTGGCCACTTCGGCCCGGGCGGCGTCAACATCGCCAAAGCCGTTGAGCATCACGTTGGCGCCTTCCTTGGCCAGAGCCAAGGCCAAACCGAGGCCAATGCCGCTGGTGGATCCGGTGACCAGCGCTGTTTTTCCCTTGAGCATTCAAAATCTCCTGTCGTTGGCAATAGAGCTTGCTGCGATGATTATCAGCAAGGAGACCTACCGCGTGACTGACAAGCCCCAAACCCAACCCCGTCTTCAACATGTGCAATGCCTGGATGCCAAAGGCCTGCACCGCATGGCGTACTGGGAGTGGGGCGACCCGACCAACCCGCGCGTGCTGGTGTGCGCGCATGGTTTGTCGCGCCAGGGCCGTGATTTCGACACCCTTGCCGCCGCCATGAGCGCCGCCGATCTGGCCGCCGATCATGCCGCCGATCGCGCCGCCGATCGCGCCGACTACCGCGTGGTATGCCCCGACGTGGTGGGCCGGGGCCAGAGCGACTGGCTGGCGGATCCGATGGGCTACAACATCCCCGCCTACGTGGCGGACATGGTCACCTTGCTGGCGCGGCTGAACGCCTCCACGGTGCACTGGGTGGGCACGTCGATGGGCGGCTTGATTGGGCTTGGCCTGGCGTCGCTGCCGGGCTCGCCCATCAGCAAACTGGTGCTCAACGACGTGGGCCCCACCATCGAACCGATCTCGTTGCAGCGCATCGGCACCTACCTGGGCCAACCCGCGCACTGGGCCACGCTGGACGAAGCCGCCGATGCCTTGCTGGCCATCAGTCAGGGCTTTGGACCGCACAGCCGCGAGCAATGGCTGGCGCTCACCCGGCCCCAGCTCAAGCCCGATGGCGCGGGCTTCAAGCCCCATTACGACCCCGCCATGGCGCTGCCGTTCCGCCTGATCACGCCTGAACTGGCGCGTGCCGGCGAGGCCCTGCTTTGGCAGAGTTACGAGCGCGTGGCTTGCCCCACCTTGCTGCTGCGTGGCGCTGACTCTGATTTGCTGTCGCCGGCCACGGCCCAGGCCATGACCCAGCGCGGCCCCAAGGCACGCCTGCTTGAATTTGCCGGCGTGGGCCATGCGCCAACCTTGGTGCAGCCCGGGCAGGTGCAGGCCGTGCGGGAGTTTTTGCTCGCACCATGAAGACGGCTCCCACGGGGTGGCCGCACGGCGCGGCGCCCATTGTTTTGTTGACCGGCCACGGCACGGGCGGCCCTGCCGCCATTGACGGCGCTGGCCTGGTAGCCGCAGCGCCCAACGGCCAGACAGCTGGGGCAGACGACGCCGGAGCGCTGGCCTTGCAGCGCGCGCGCATCTTTGCCGAGCCCTTGCTCACCGGGCAATGCCTGGACACCGGCGAAGACGCGCTGGGCCACGCCGACGGCGTGGCCAACATCCTGCACAGCATTGGCGCCGCGCCGGCCATGCAGGCGGCGGCTTATCTCGTCTACGCAGGCGATTTTTTGCAGCGCCCCGAAGAAGTGGTGGCCAAGGCTTTTGGCGACAGCTACGCCAGCCTGGTGGTGCACACGCGCAAGCTGGTGCTGATCCAGCGCGCCGCGCGCGAGGCCCAGGTGGGGCCCGAGCAACGCGCCCTGCAAACCGAGCGCGTGCGCAAGATGCTGCTGGCGTTTTCTCGCGATCTGCGCGTGGTGCTGCTGCGGCTGGCGTCGCGCCTGCAAACGCTGCGCTGGCACGCGGCCACCAAGCGGCCTTGTCCGGCGCTGCTGGCGCTCGAATCCCAGCAAGTATTTGCGCCGCTTGCCAACCGCCTGGGCATCTGGCAAATCAAGTGGGAAATGGAAGACCTGGCCTTCCGTTTTTTGCAACCCGACGACTACAAACACCTGGCCACGCTGCTGGCTGAAACCCGCGTGCAGCGTGAGAGCAGCGTTGAAAAAACCCGCGTGCAGTTGCAGCAAGAGCTGTCCGCCGTGGGCTTGGCGGCCGAGGTGCAAGGCCGGCCCAAGCACCTCTACAGCATCTGGAAAAAGATGCAGGGCAAAAACCTGGCGCTGGAGCGCGTGTTTGACAAGCGCGCCTTACGCGTGGTGGTGGTCGACGTGCCCGCCTGCTACGCCGCGTTGTCGCGGGTGCATGAGCGCTACCGCAGCGTGCCCGGCGAGTACGACGACTACATCGCCAAGCCCAAGCCCAATGGCTACCAGAGCCTGCACACCGTGGTGCTGGCCGACGACGACCGACCGGTGGAAGTGCAGATCCGCACCGCCGCCATGCACGAGCACGCCGAGCATGGCGTGGCCGCCCACTGGGCCTACAAAGAAGCCGGCCCCAAAGGCTATGCGGGCGTCAGCGCGGCGGGTGATTTTGAAGAGCGCGTGGCCGAGGCGCGCAAGGCCGTGTTGCGCCAGTTGCTGGCCTGGGAACGTGATTTCACCGGCCACGCAGCGGGGCAGGGCGGTGCGTCTTCCGGCGCATCCGGCAGCCCGGTGCCCGATCAAGGGCCATCGTTTGAAGACCGCATCTACGTCTTCACGCCACAAGCCACGGTGATCGAGCTCACTGCCGGCGCCACGCCGGTGGACTTTGCCTACGCGCTGCACACCGATCTGGGCCACCGCTGCCGGGGCGCCCGGGTGGACGGCGCGATGGTGCCGCTCAACACCGCGCTGGCCAACGGCCAGACCGTTGAGGTGGTGGCCACCAAAGAGGGCGGGCCATCACTCGATTGGCTGAACACCGAGCTGGGCTACATCAAGAGCCAGCGCTCGCGCGCCAAAGTGCGCGCCTGGTTCAACGCCCAGGCCATGAAAGCCACCGCCGCGCGGGGCCGCGAGCTGGTTGAAAAGTTGTTGCAACGTGAAGGCCGCACCCAGGTCAAGCTTGACGATCTGGCCGCGCAACTGGGCTTCAAAGGCGCCGACGCGCTGTTTGAGGTGGTGGGCAAGGACGAGTTCTCGCTGCGCAACATCGAGATCGTCTTGCGCCCACCCGCGCCGACCGACGCCGACGCCGACGGCATCGTGCTCAAGCGCACCCGCGCCACCGAGGGCGGCGTGCTGGTGGTGGGCGTCGAATCCTTGCTCACGGCCTTGGCGCGCTGCTGCCGGCCCGCGCCGCCCGATGCGATTGGGGGTTATGTCACGCGGGGCAAGGGCGTGGCCATCCACCGCTCGCATTGCCCCAACTTTCGCCACATGAGTGAAAAATCGCCCGAGCGGGTGATCGCCGTGGCCTGGGGCCAAGCGCCCAAAGACCGCGACGCCGCCTATCCGGTGGACGTGCTGATCGAGGCCGCCGACCGGCCGGGTTTGCTGCGCGACATCAGCGAGGTTTTTGCCAAAGACAAGATGAACGTCACCGGCGTGCACACCCAATCCGTGCGCGGTCCGGGCGGGGGCACCGCCTACATGACCTTCACCGTGGAGGTGCGCGACGCCACCCGCCTGGCCACCGCGCTGCGCCTGGTGGCCTTGGTTCCGGGCATTCGTCACGCCCGCCGGCGCTGAGCCCTGTTTTTTGTCATGCTATAGTGCTGGGCTTCAGTAGGCGCGTAGCTCAGCTGGTTAGAGCACCACCTTGACATGGTGGGGGTCGATGGTTCGAGTCCATTCGCGCCTACCAAAAATTTGGTAGGAATATGAGCCTCGAGACAGTCTTCTGTCTTGGGGCTTTTTTCATGGTGCGCCCGGCATGGGCGCACTCTTGGAGTTGCAAGTCCTCCCGTGAGTTGATCACAGCGAACGCCGCGTGGCCGGCGCAGCGCCTGGCCACAGGCCGCCCATGCCACCAGTTGTGCCGGGCAGCAGGTGCTGGCCACCGGTAGGCCTTTGCGGCGGTGTTTTGACGCCAATTCGCTGGCCGTGCATTCACGCCCGCTCGATGGCCGGCCTGCGACTACTGCAACAACGGTGGCCGGGGTTGTCCGCAGCACGACAAGGGTACGGCCGACATCACTTGCATGCGCCAGGCCCTGGCTTCACCAGTGCCGGCAGCTACGCCGAGCGCGCCATCCCCGGCTGGGGCAGCGGTCACAAGCAGCGCCTGCGCGAGGCTTTCGGCCGGACGATCACCATCGGGCGGCGGTGATTCGCCCTCGCTGACCATCCATGCGCTGGCATTGCGCAGCAGCGCGTCAGACATCCGCCGCGCGCTGCTGATGCGCGAGGTGTAGCGAATCAGAGGGTGCTCAGCCGGCGCGCCAAACGGCGGGCGCGTGTCAAAGATCGCGCAAGGCGATCAACGCCAACTCGGCAAATCGAGCGGGGTCGCCCAGGTCTTGCGCCAGCAGCAGCGCCAGTTTCACCAGCAGCAATTCGGTCTTGTCGGCGGGGGCTTGGTCCAGCGTCTCGGCCAGGGTGTCGTACACCGCTTCGAGACCGGGCAGGGACAGGGCTAGATGGGTGTTCATGCGCGGGTCCCGGTGGTGGCGATGCGGGCGGTTTCGGTTGTGTCGATCGTGTCGGTGGGGCAGTGCCGGTCCAGCGCACAAGCCAGCGCCCCGTCAAGCTGCGCGGCTGAAAGCGTCAGCCAGCGCCCGCACACGTGTTGATCTGGCCGCAGCAGGTAGGCCCCGGTGGGCGGCGCGCCCAGGCCTTGCGCGACGCGGCCGCCGGCATCCAGGATCACGCCATCCACGCCATCCACGCCATCCACGCCATCCGCGCCGGTGGGCGCCGTCAAGGCCTGCGCCACCTGCAGCACCTGCAGTGGCACGCCGCGCTCGCGCCAGCGCTGGCAACAGGCCAGCAGCGTTGCATCCGGCGCGACATCGAATAACAGCAAGGTGAAATTGCCTGCCGCCGCGCCACACAAGTGGTCCAGCAAGAAGTCATCGTCGCCCAAACGTTGGTTGGGCAGCACCGCGCCCTTGGCCGGGCCGCTGCTGAACAAGGCGTTGTCGTCGTCCAGCGCATTCAACGTTGATTGGCTGTATTCATGCGGCCGTGACGTGCGCCAGTGGTAGAGCGGGCGCACAAAATCTTGCGTCAATGACAGCGACAACACCGCGTCGCGCAGCAGCCTGAAACCGCGGCTGGGCGGTGTCATGAAACGTGTGCTTTTGCCCGCTTCGTTGATGATCTCGCGGGCGGCCGCCACCCGCTCGGTGCTGTAGCTTTCCATCAAGCCCGGGCCGCCCAAATGGCGCAGCGTGAGGCCCAGTTTCCAGGCCAGGTTCTGGGCATCCTGCAAACCGGTGTTGGCGCCACGCACACCAAAGATCGGCAGCAAATGCGCCGCGTCGCCTACAAACGCGATGCGCTGGTGCAGGTAGTCGGGCAGCGTGAGTGCACGCGCCGAGTACACCGAGCTCCAGTCCATTTGCCAGGGCGTGCCGGCGTGGCCGATCATCGCCAACTGGGCATTGATGCGCGCGGCCAGTGACTCGGCTTGCAGCGCCTGCTCGGGTGATTCGTTGGGCGGCAACTGGTAGTCGATGCGCCAGATGTCGCCGGGCTCGCGGTGCATCAACACCGTGTTGCCGGGGTTCCAGGCCGGGTCAAAAAAGGCCAGGCGCTCGGTGGGCAGCGGCAACGCGATCTTGATGTCGGCGATCACGAACTGGCCCGCGTAAGCGGCGCCTTCGAGCTTGAGATCACACAGCGTGCGCAGCGCCGAGCGTGCGCCGTCAGCGGCCACCACCCAGCGTGCAACTTGCTTGTAGGGGCCGTGGGGCGTGTCGATTTCAAGCTCAACCCGGTCGGCGGCGTCGTCGTTTTGCAGCACGGCCGTGACCTTGTGGCCCCAGCGTTGCTCAATCAGCGGCTGCTTGGCTACCGCGTCCAGCAAATACTCTTCCAGGTACTGCTGTTGCAGGTTGGTCATCGGGAAAAAGCGCTCGTCGTCACTGTGCGGCGCTTCCATGCGAAACACACGCTGGCCCCGGTAAAACGAGTTGCCAAAGCGCCAGGGCAGGCCGTGTTTCACCACCGCGTCGGCCGCGCCGGCTTGCTGCAGGATCTCCATCGACCGGCGGGTGAAAACAATCGCCCGGCTGCCCTCGCTCACTTGCCGCTCGGCCTCGATCAGCACGCAGTGCACGCCTTGCTGCGCCAGGCCGAGCGCGGTGACCAGGCCGATAGGCCCGGCGCCCACGATCAGCGCGGGCACCACGGTGGCCTCGGTGGGCAGTGGCGTGACGTCATGCACCCGGTAGTTGTAGTAAATCGAGCGGCGGGGTTCGGCGGTGGGCTGGTGCATGGCGGCTTTCGGATTTGCCCGGAACTCTATCGTCAACTGGTTGCGTGCGCAACCAGTTAGGTGATTATTAGTTGCGCTGGCAACCAAATAAGCTAGCGCTCGCACTACACTGAAACTTGAAGCCGCTCACTCGAATCCCCTGACCATGCCCACTCGCCGCACGCCTGATCCGACCGCCAAAACGCCGCGCAACTTGGCGCCGAAGGCGAAGGCGAAGCCCACGCTCAAGCCCAAGCCCAAGCCCAAGCCGACGCCAACAGCGGCGGCCGCCGCGCCGGCAAAA
>JAYWDK010000441.1:0-3175 GCA_043779845.1 Betaproteobacteria bacterium
GCCGCGCAGCAACTCATCAATGCGCAAGGCAAGTGCAGCCCATTGATCCTGAGGCAGATCGAAGTGGCTGCCCAGGTTGAGCAAGGTGGTCTGCTTGACCGCGCCACCCACGCGGGCGGTTTGCACCAGGCGGTAGGTGACGTAGGGCTCACCGGAGCTTCGGCTGCGCGTTTGGGTGCAACGGATGAACATCTGCCGATGCTGCCTCGAAATGCCGGCTCACGCCTGTTTGTTACAAAATATTATGGCACTACATTTCACTTTTTCAATCGCACCCCAATAAAATCAATAGCTTGCGATCACTTTTAGATCGAATTCGTCCGAATTGGGTGGGAATTTGACAAACTCAGGCTAAGGATGGGGCTCAGCTCTTGCATTTCCCCTGCCAACCCACTGCCGTTCGAGCATGAGCCACCCACGGCGCATTGCGTTCCACGGCGCGATCTCTATCGCCAGCGACAAAGCTTAGCCCGCCGCCGATCTTCACCCGATCACGTCGCCCACGAGGGTGCGCAGCGTCTTGATGTCGGCCGCCGAGTGGTGGCCCATGACGCGCAAGACGAGCCCTTGCTCAATGGTGGCGAAGACTGGCTTGAGCACCGACGCCTTGATGAGCCCGGCGCCTTGCCAGTCGTCGACCATCGCTTCACCGAAGCCCAGCGGCGTGCGCACCTGACTGGTGATGGCCATGATCACGATGTCGCGTCGGCTGGCGTTGTAGCCGTGGCTTGAGACGACGACAGCCGGGCGCTTCTTGGTGCCCGACTGATCCGTGAACGGAAACGGCACGAGCACCACGTCGCCGAAGCTGAACCTTGAGGTGGCGGCCATCAATCACATCCGGTCGTAAGCCGCATCTTCGTCGTTGTCCCACACCTGCACGAAGCTGGCCTCGCTGGCTTTGGCTGCGGCGTGTGTGAGGCGCTGCTCGTCCTCGCGGGCGCGCAGCAGGAAATCGACGAAGTCCTCGACCTCGGCCAAACGCTGCGGGGGAAGCTGCTTGATCTTGTCGAACAAGACTTGATCGGGGGCGTTCATGGCATCGACTCCTTCGGGTTTCTCGTCGCCGCTTTTGCGCGCTGGTCAGCGAGCGGCAGCGGCGGTCAAAGTCTCGATCATTTGGGAGACGAACGGGTGTTTGGCCTTGGGCAAAGCGCTACAACTGAGATCTGCTGCGCCAACTTGGACGCCGAACCGCGTTAGCCGCGTGCGGCCTTGGCGTCGGAGCCGAACAACTCATCTAGCGACACGGCCCGCATCATGGCACGTAGCCCTGAGACCGAGCTTGTGCGGCTGAAAAGTGAAATCTCCGTCGAGCGCCTGGGCGAAGCATCGTTGGGGCCATGTGGATCCAGCGGCGCGGCCGCCTCCCACGCCCACCTTGCCCAAAATCAAACCCACTTCACCCCCGCCCTCTAAACTCGCCACCATGTTGTGCCCCCGCCGTCCCAAACGCTGGCTCTCATGCTGGCTGATCGTGGCGCTGCTGTTCATGCAGTTGGCCGCGTCGGCGTATTCCTGCCCGCAGATGGGATCAACGCCAGCACCGGCGGCGGCCATGGTCGACATGCCTGGCTGTGACGGCAACATGCCCGGCGACATGGATAGCAACCAGCCGCAGTTGTGCAAGGCGCATTGCCAGCAGGGCTCACAGGCGGTGGCGGCGCAGCAGGCGCTGGATGCACCGGCCACGCCGGTGTTGTGGGCGGTGCTGGATTGGGCGCACGCCCAGCAGCAGTTGGCGCCGGCCTGGCCCGCCTTGGCCGGCTTGCGCACGGCTTGGCTCACGTCGGGCGCGCCGCCGCCTGGTTGGCCGGCGGTCTACCTCAGCCAGCAAGTCCTGCGTTGTTAGCGTGATTCTCTCAGCCGCGCCTGCATTTTTTGCAGGCGCGGCTGAGGTGTTTTTGCGCCCAACGTTTTGAAGGACACGCCATGCTTTGTTCCCCATTTCGCCGTGTTGCGGGTTTTTTTCCGGGCTCGGTATTGCAGCTTGTCGGCCGGCCCGCACGGTCGCAGCCCTGGCAGACCCGGCCCGCGCTGCCTTGTTTGCCAACGATGTGCGCGGCGCAATGCTTGCCGCGTTGCAAGCCGCGTAGCCCGTCAACATCGCCCCTGCTCACCCTGCTGGCCGCCTTGTGGGGCTTGGCCGGCCTGGCTTTGTGCCAGCCCGCCAACGCCGGCCTCAGCTTTGATCAAGCCAGCCAGCTGGCGCGGGATCAAGCCCCGGCGCTGGCCATGCAGCACAACGCCTTGGCCGGCGCCCAGGCATTGCAGCCGGCTGCCGCCACGCTGCCTGATCCACGCCTTACCTTGGGCGTGGACAACCTGCCCATCAGCGGTGCTGACCGGTTCAACCTCACGCGTGATTTCATGACGATGCAGCGCTTGGGGCTGATGCAGGAGGTGCCCAACCGCGCCAAGCGTGAGGCGCGCGCCGCCGGTGCGGTGGCGCGCGTGGCGCGTGAGCAGGCCTTGCTTGCGGTGGCCTTGCTGGCGGTGCAGCGTGATGTGGCGCTGGCCTGGCTGGGCGTGTTTTTTGCCGAGCGGCGGGTGGCCCAGTTGACTGACCTCGACCATGAAAACCAGCTGCTGCTGGCCACGCTGGATGCGCGCATCGGCGCTGGCAAGCTGATGCCGGTCGAGCGCACTGCGGCGCGGTTGGAGTCGCTAGCTTTGGCTGATAGGCGTGACGACGCGTTGCGTGACGTGGCCAAGGCCCGTGCGGCGCTGCGCCGCTGGGTGGGCGCGCGGGCCGATGAGCCGCTGGACGGTGAACCGCCCGCGCCGCTGGTGCAGCCGCTAGCGTCGACGGGGCCCGACGAGCTGCGCGCCGATGTGCACCGCCACGCGGATGTGGCGCCCTATGCCGCCATGCAGGCGCTGGCGCAAGCCGAGGCCCAGGAGGCCGTGGCCGATCAGCGCGGTGATTGGGCGTGGGAGTTGGTTTACAGCCGGCGCGGGCCGGCGTATGGCGACATGGTGTCGTTTCAGCTCAGTTTTGATCTGCCGTGGCAAAAAGGGCAGCGCCAGCAGCCGCAGATATTAGTCAAGCAAAACGAGCTGGCCCGGGTGGAGGCCGAGCGTGACGACACCCTGCGCCGCCACCGTGAAGAGCTTGACGGCTGGCTGGCCGAGTTGCAAGCGCTCGACGCCCAGCGCGCCCGCCTGCTGGCCC
>JAYWDK010000442.1:0-3167 GCA_043779845.1 Betaproteobacteria bacterium
GCGAGCGCCAAGCGGCGCCCGCCCCACCTTGGGCTGGCTGCTACATCAACTCGGGCTTGGTGACCCGCAGCCATTGCCGCAGGTGCGCTTGCAGCGACAACCCGCTGGACAAACAGGCCGCAACGGCTGATTCGGGCACCGTGTCGCCCGAGTAGTCAGCCAGGTTTCGCTGCTTGCGCAGGGCGTCCAAAACGCGAATCTGTGGCTCAGGTAGCGCCACCGTCAGGCCCAAGGTTTGCAAGGCGGTTTGATGGTGGCCGGGACGGCTGGTCAAGGTGCGCAAGCCGTTGGCGTGCAGTGCCAGCATGGCCAGTTGCATGCAGGCCTTGTAGGCAGCATCGAACCGGTTTTCGGCGCTCAAGCCTGCCAATTGCGCGTCAGCCAGGTTGCGGGTGGCTGCGGCCAGCAGTCGGGTCACCTGGGTTTTGTCTGGCGTGACGGTGTCAAGGCTGAGGCCGACTAAGTTTTGCAAGCTCATGTTCGTCTCCCACCAGGAACATCTTGGGTTTGGCCAGCACGTCGATCAAAAAAGCTTGCCCAGCCTGGTGGGCAAACTCGGCCGCGCTGAACACCTTGGCATTGATCTCGCGGCCCAGTGTTGCTTGCGCAGGGTAGAGCAGCGCCACCGCTTCGGCAAAGCCGATTTCGCCGATCAGCATCAGATCAATGTCGCTGGTGGCTGTTTCGCGCCCTTGGGCCACCGAGCCAAAAACGAAGGCCAGCCGCAAGCGGTGGGCGACCGGCGCCAGCGCCTCGGCCAGCACGTCTGCCAGGCCCGAGGTCTTGCGCAAGATGCCCGCCAGCTCGGCAAAAACCGGGCACGCGGTGTTGGCGCAGTAGGTTTGCTGGTTGCCGCGCTTCTCACGCAGCAGCAGCCCCACTTCAGACAGCCGCACCAGCTCACGCGTCACGGTGCCGGGCGCCAGCCCCGTGCGGCGTGCAATCTCGCGGCCGTGCAGCACCAGTTCGGGCCGCAGCAACAACAGCCCCAGCACGCGCCGGCGGTACTCGGGCATCAACACGGTGGCGAGAGATTGATTCATATTTGGCGACGATTGTCTCTTTTTTTGAATCGATATGGTGACCTGGGTCGCTCATGGCGGGCCGTCTCAAGCCGCCCGCCCCGTCGGCGGCGCGGCTGAAATTCATTGACGGGCATCTTGAGCCTGCCGCCCCCCCGCGGCGCGCAGCGCCCGCAATCGGCCCTCCAGCGCGGGCGCGTTGAGCACGCCAAAGTGCGCGTCAACCAGCTTGCCGTGGGCGTCGTAAAACAGCGTGGTGGGCAGCCCACGTAAGCCCACTGCCGGGCCGAGTTTTGAGCCCGCATCCAGCAGCAGCTCGCGCGGCGCTGGGCCCAGGGTGGCCAGGTAGGCGCGCACTGCGGCGGCTGATTCACCCTGGTTGACGAACAAAAAACCGACCCGCGCCTCGCGCTGCTGCGCCGCCGCCAGCGTGGGCATCTCTTGCCGGCATGGGCCGCATCAGCTGGCCCACAGGTTGACGACCACCGGCCGGCCGGCCGCCGCTTGGCGCAGGTCGGTGGGCGCGCCGCCGTTCAGCGGCATGAGCGCCAAGTTGGGCATGGGTGGCGCATCGCCCGCCCCGGTGGTCAGCGTTGCCGCCAGCTTGGCCTCAGCAGTGGCCAAGGCCTGGCCGTGCGCGCCTTGGCCCTGGCCTTGGCGCCTGGCCTGCCGCACTGCCAACCACGACGCCAACGCCGACGCCAACGCCGACGCGCCCCACGCCGCCAGCAACAGCAACACGGGCTCCCAGCGAGATCGACAACATCGCGCGTCAGGCCCGGCCGTCGGGCGCGGCGGTGGCGCGCACGGCGCAGGCGTGGCGCAAAAAATCAGTCAGCGCGGCGGCATGCGGCGCCAGCGCGTCGCGCAGGTCATGGTCGCCGTGCACCAGCAGCAGCTTCGCGTGTGGGCTCGTGGCCCGCAGCCGCTGGGCGTCGCCTGCGGGCACCACCGTGTCATTGCGGCCATGCACCAGCAGCACCGGGCAGCGCAATCGGGGCAAGGTGTTGAGTGGCGCGATGTCGTCAAAAGACGCGCCGATCACCCGCTGCACGTGGCGCAACACGTACCAGCCCAGCACGGGATACGGCACGCGCTTTTCGGTCATCCACCGGCGCATCACCTCGCGTGGATGGGCGAAGGCCGACAGGCTGAGCACGGCCCTGACATCGTGGTGGCGCGACGCGTGCAGCAGCGCCGCCGCCGCGCCCACCGAGTGGCCCAACAGCGCCAGCCTGTCGCCGGCCACCTCGGGTTGCCGCCGGAGCCACGCCAGGCCGGCGGCAATGTCCTCGGCAAAGCGTGGCATCGACGTGAAAGCCTCGTCGTCGCTGCGGCCGTGGCAGCGTGCATCGATCAGCAGCACCGCAAAGCCGGCCTCGTGCAAGGGCGGCACCACCGGCCACATCATGGCCGCGTTGGCGCCCCAGCCATGCATCACCAGCACCGCGGGCAGCGGCGGGGCGGCGGCTTGGGATGGCGTTTGAGGTGGCGGCTGTGGTGGCGTCTGCGGTGACGCGTGCATCGGTAACACCCACCAGGCAAACAGTTGCCGGCCGCGCGGCCCGGGGATGTGAACCTCATGCACCTGGTTGGCGGGCAATCGTGCGTCGGGGCCCTGCGCGTGCGCGAGCCGTGGCGCGCGCAGGCCACGTTGAATGGCGACATGGGCCAACTTGCGCAGCCCCAACGCCGTGGCCGCAGCGGCCGCCGACTCGACGATCACGCTGGCGGGGCCCACCAGCCCGCGATCCGCAAGCGGGCGCCCACGATCACCCGGCGGTCTTGGCTGCCGACGTGGACGCGGCGCGCGCGAACTCGTCAAAAGCGGCCACCGCGTTGGCCGCGTACATCACCGACGGCCCGCCGCCCATGTAGGTGGTCACGCCCAGCGTCTCGTCGATCTCTTGCCGGGTGGCGCCCAGCTTGACCAGCGCCTTGGCGTGGAACCCGATGCACGGGTCGCAGCGCGAGGCCACGCTCAGCGCCAGCGCGATCAGCTCCTTGGTTTTGGCGTCCAGCGCGCCATCAGCGGTGGCGGCCCGCCCCAGCTCGCTAAAGCTTTTCATCACCTCGGGCGTGCTGGTTCTCAGGGTGGACAGACCAGCGGAGATCGACTGGGTCAGGTCACGGTATTTGTTGGGC
>JAYWDK010000443.1:0-3158 GCA_043779845.1 Betaproteobacteria bacterium
GGCACCACGCCCGAATCAAGCTTGAGCGTGGCCTTGCCGCTGGACACCTGCACCGACGGTGCCGTGCCGTACAGGTTGGGCAGCGTGTACAGCAGGCCGATCGCCAGCGCGAAGGCCAGGATCGAGTATTTCCACCAGGGGTAGCGATTCATCGTGCGGTCCTCAGCCCGGCGGCACGGAGCCAGTGCTTCGAGTGTTTCAACAGGTCGGGAGGCTCAACGCGCTGGGCGATGGGCCGCGGCAAGGCTTGCTCAGGCCGCCATCACTTGCCGTAGGTGCCCTTGGGCAGCACTTGCACCACGGCGCTGCGCTGCACTTGCAGTTCCACGCCATTGGCCACCTCGACTTGCAGCATGCTTTCGCCCATCTTGGTCACGCGGCCGATCAAGCCGCCGGTGGTGACCACTTCGTCGCCTTTGGCCAGCGCGTCAATCATGGACTTGTGTTCTTTTTGGCGCTTCATCTGCGGGCGAATCATGATGAAGTACAGCACCACGAACATCAGGATCAGCGGCAACAACTGGCCGACCGAACCGAACATGGATTCGATGCCGCCAGCAGCAGTGGCGGGCGCCGCAGTTTGGGCAAAAGCTTGGGAAATGAACACGATGGACGTCCTTGGTGGGGTGCCCGCGCGAGGGCGGGCCAACTCAGAATTGTAAGTGGGGGGTCAGCCGCGCCTAGGCGCAGCTCAATTCAGCGCCATGCTGAGCTTGCGGCGGTATTGATCCACCACCGGATCGCCGGCCACCACGGCGGCGCGGCCGGTAAGTTCAAGGGCGCCCTTGGCTTGCTCGGCGCCCTTGGCCAGCTTGGGCACCTTGGGCAAGGGCTTGCTCATCAGCTCAAGAATCGCGACATAAGTTTTACGCGCCAATTGCGTGCTCCACTCCTTGTCGCGCATCACGATCTCCAGCAGCGCGTCCATGGCGTCGGTGAAGTGGCCGTCGGCCATCAGCACTTGCGCCAGTTCATAACGCGCCTCGAAATCACGGCGGTTGGCCTCAATCGCCCCCGCCAGCGCCGCAGGCGTCCGGGCGCCCGCACGCTTGTCGAACGCTGCCAACCACAAGCCCAGGGCGGCGATGCGGCTGTCGACCATGGCCTTGCTGGCCACGGGCGCAAATACCTGGTGCGCCAGTGCTAGCTGGCCGCATTCCAGCAGCAGCTTGACGTAATCACAGCGCGCCGCGTCGTTGGCCGGGTCCACCGCCACAACTTGCTGCAAGCGGGCCAGCGCGGCGTCGACGTCGCCTTCGGCCTCCAGCGCTTCGGCCGGCTCGGGTTGCTCAAGCGCCTCCAGCGCGTCCAACGCCTCCGTAGTGGGCACATGCCGGTCAAGAAACTCGCAGATCTGGGCCTCGGGCAGCGCGCCCACAAAACCGTCGACCGGCTGGCCTTGGTTGAACATCACGCAAAAAGGAATCGAGCGCACGCCAAAAGCCTGGCTCAGTTGCGCGGCGATCTCGGGCTGGTCGTCGCTGTTGAGCTTGGCCAGCTTGAAGCGGCCGCCGTAGTCAGCTTCAATTTTTTCAAGCAAGGGCCCCAACGTGCGGCAAGGGCCGCACCAGGGGGCCCAGATGTCCAGCAGCATGGGTTGCTGCATCGACGCCTGAATCAGATCGGCTTCGAAGTTCTGGATCGTGATGTCGCTCATGATTTCAGCCCGAAGGCGCAGAGTAAAAGGGGGAACCAGGGCCAAATGCAGGTGGCCGCCTACAATTCAAAGCTTTGTTGACCCGCTGGAGCAGTGCCTTGTCAGACGTTTCAAAACTTGCGAGTCGGCCTCAACATACCGCAGCTCGCACCGCTGATGACACCGCTGATGACACCGCTGATGGCACCGCAGACGAGCTTGCAAGAATCAACAACAAGACCCCTGCAGAAACCCACCCCAGCCCCGTGATCGGCGTGCTGATGGGCTCATCCAGCGACTGGGACACGATGCAACAAGCGTCGCGGATTCTCGCCGAGTTTGGCGTCGCCCATGAATGCCGCGTTGTGTCGGCCCACCGCATGCCCGACGAAATGTTCGCATATGCCGAATCGGCAGCGGGCCGGGGGCTGCGGGCGATCATCGCGGGCGCCGGTGGCGCGGCCCACCTGCCCGGCATGCTGGCCGCCAAAACCACCGTGCCGGTGCTGGGTGTGCCGGTGGCCAGCAAACACCTGAGCGGCGTTGATTCGCTGCACTCGATTGTGCAAATGCCCAAGGGCATCCCGGTGGCCACCTTTGCCATCGGCCAGGCCGGCGCCGCCAACGCGGCTTTGTTTGCGGTGGCGATGCTGGCCACCGGCGACGCGGCCTTGCTGGCCAAATTGGTGGCCTTCCGCGCCCGTCAAACTGAAGCGGCCATCGCCATGAGCGCGGAGCTGAAATGAGTCTGAAAACAATATTGCCTGGCGCCACCCTGGGCGTGATGGGCGGAGGCCAGTTGGGCCGCATGTTTGTGCAGGCCGCTCAATCCATGGGTTATTTCACGGCGGTGCTCGACGCCGATCCCACCTCGCCCGCCGGCTTGGTGGCGCACTACCACATCGAATGCGATTACCTCGACGAGCAAGGCCTGGCGCAGCTGATGCAGCGCTGCCAGGCCATCACCACCGAGTTTGAAAACGTGCCCGCTGGCGCGTTGGTCACGCTGGGCGCCTACCGCGCCGTGGCGCCCAGCGCCGACGCGGTGGCCGTGTGCCAAGACCGCGCCTCCGAAAAAGCCCAGTTCCGCCGCTCTGGCGTGCCCTGCGCGCCCTATGCCTTGATCGACACCGCCGAGCGCCTGGCCACTGTCCCGGCCGACTTGCTGCCCGGCATCCTGAAAACCGCCCGCATGGGCTATGACGGCAAAGGCCAGGTGCGCGTGGCCGACGTCGCCGCGCTGGTCGCAGCCTGGCATCAACTGGGCCAAGTGCCCTGCGTGCTTGAGAAGCTGTTGCCGCTGGCGCTGGAGCTGAGCGTGGTGGTGGCGCGCAGCCACTCGGGCGAGGTGGTGCGCCTGCCGGTGCAGCAAAACCTGCACCACGACGGCATCCTGGCCGTGACGCAAGTGCCCGCGCCCGACGCGCCGCCGGCCTTGCAGCAACAAGCCTCGGACGCCGCCGCCGCGCTGGCCGACAGCCTGGATTACGTGGGCGTGATGTGCGTTGAGTTTTTTGTGCTC
>JAYWDK010000444.1:0-3148 GCA_043779845.1 Betaproteobacteria bacterium
CTTTGCGCCTAGGCTGAGCCCATTTTCAGGGTCAACGCGGGCCCGACCCCAAGCCCGACAGGCTCCTAGTCGCGGGCATCATGGCCGCACCCATCCTGGCCAAGGGCTTTACTTGCTTGCGCGACATGCAGCAACCGTCGGCCGCGCACTGTTTGTCGCCCCAGCCCGAGCTGTACAGCAAGCTGGATCCGTCGGCCGACGTGCACGAGAACAGCGGCGTGCCCAATAAGGCCTTTGCGTTGTTTGCCAATGCGCTGGGTGGTCAGGCCTGGACGCTGGCTTTGCTGGTTTGGTATGACACCTGCACCACTCGCTTGCTGCGCAGCGACGCGCGCTTCACCGAGTTTGCCTCGCTGAGCTTGGCGTTTGCCAAGAAGCGCGGCGGCGCGGCGGCCGCCACGGCCTGCAAAGCCGCCTGGAAGAAGGTGGGCGTGGTGGCCAAGTAGGGGCAGGTGATGGCCGCAACTGCCCCCCCCGAATCACCAATCCTCAGTCTGCGCATTGAGCGTCGCGGTGGTTTTGCCGGCCTGAAGGTGGATGCCGAGCACGATCTGGCGGCGCTGTCGCCCGCGCAGCAGCGGGCGTTGGCCAAGCTGGTGGTCCTGCAGCCCGGGCCAGGCACTTCACCGGTGCCGCCAGCCGGTGCCGACCGCCTGCGCTACCGCTTGAGCGTGCTGCGGGCCAATGGCCAGCAGCAAGTGCTTGACGTGGCCGAGCCCGACTGGCCGGATGCCTTGTCGGCGCTGTCCCAACCCAGCGTTTGAGCGTGCTCTGGGCCGTCGGCCTCAAGTGGGCCGGTGCCGCGCGGCGCGCCCCGACAGCGCGTTCGGAAAATACAGCGCGGTGAGGCTCTTGCTGTGCACGGGTGAAAAGCTGCCGGGGGTCGCGTGGAACGTGTCGTGGCCCGTGCCGTGGCGGCGCCAATCACGCACCCAAAAGATGTCGTCGGCCACTTCCATCAAGCCCATGGTTTCGCGGTCGCCCACCAGCACGGCTTGCACGCGCAGGCCAAATTGGGCGCGGGCCTCGTCCAGCAGCTTGAGCGTGGCGGGCGTGCAGCCAAACTCGCCGTCGCTGGCGATCAACAGGTCGGCGCTGGCCCAACGGGCCTGGTGCACACGCTCGATGGCGCGCTCGATCGGGCCTTGCACGTCGGTGCCGCCGTCAAAAGCCTGGCCCATCAAATCGAGCATGGCCGCCAGCCCTGGCGCGCCCAGCGTGAGCTCACGCTCGATGATTTCGCCCGGCCCGCCAAAGGCCATCAGCAAGCAGCCCCGGCGCTCGGCGTGGGCCGTGCGCAGTGCTTGCAATACCACCGCCTTGGCGAGGGTTTCAGGCCCGCCGCGCATGGAGCCCGAGGTGTCGATGCACACGATGATCGGCCCGCGCTCCAGCGCCTCGGGTTGGGGCGGCGCGGTGGCCTGGCGTGGCTGCGCATCGGGGTCGGGCCGGTGGTCGATCAACACCGCCGCGCTGTCATAGGTCAGCAGCCTGGCCTCGGCCCGGCGCGCCCGCCACAGCTTGTGCAGCACGGGGTGCAGCAGCATGGCGGCCTCGCTGCCCAGCATGGCGTTGATGCGGTCAGAGTGGCGGATGCCACGCAGCTCACCCGGTGCGCCGGGCAGCCGGGTTTCACGCGGCTGGGTGCCCAGCAGCCGCAGTGCGGCATCGGTGGGCGGCGGTGGCAAGGCCTTGGGCAACGCGGCGCGCTCGGTGCGGCCCAAGCGGGCAATCAGCGCGGCCAGCTCGGGCAGTTGCTTGAGCGTGTCGCTGATGCGCTGCGCCTCTTGCCACTCACGGCGGCTGAGCAAACCACGCAGCTCATCCCAGCGCAGCGCGCCGGGGTCGCCCAGACCATTGAGCAGCGCTTGCACCGCGTCCCAATCGCCCTTGATCAGGGCCCAGGTGTCGCTGAACTCCTGCGTTATCTGGTGGATGGCCTGAGCCCGGCTCAGCCTGGGCTGCAAGTCGATCAGGCGGTCCAGGTGCCAGAGCAGGGTGCGCAGCACTTGCTCGGCCATGGCGGGCGCGCCTTGGCAAACTGCCGGCAGATTGAGCTGGCCAACGGCCGCCCGCAGCGGGGCGCAGGCCTGGGCGTCGCCAAAGTGGGCCTCGGCCGGGGGCAGCTCGGCCCGCGCCAGCGCGTCGCGCCAGGTTTGCACGTCGGCCAGGCGCTGCGTGCTGGTGTCGGCATCACCCACCGCGCCGGTGTGGCTGATCAGCGCGGGCAGCCACAGCGTGCGCGGCAGCGGCGCCAGCAGGTGGTAGGGCGATTCAAGCGGTGACGCGGGTGTCATGGTGGGTTGGCGTGGTGACCTGCGTGGCGACGTGCGCGGTGACCGGCGTGTTCAGCCAAGCGTCAGCAGTCAGCAGCCACCGGCGCTGGCGCCACCGCAGGCAGCGCTTTGTCCACCGGAAGCGCGGCAAACCCGGCAAGCGTCGCGGCCAAACGGGCTTGCAGCGCGGCCAGGGTGGCCAGCGTTTGCGCATGTGCGCCGAGCCAACTGCTGGCCAGCGTGGGCGGCAGCCACAGGCGCGGCGCCAGTTGCGTGGCCAGTTGATCGTGCGCCGCCTGCACGCTGGCGCGCGCGGCGTCGGCGCGCGCGCTCAGGGCGCGGAGTTGGGCCAGGCGCGCCGCCACGTGCACGGGGCTGAAGCGGCGGCGCGCGCGGTCTTCCAGCGTGCGGGAGACGAAACGCATCAGGCCGTTGTCGGCTGGATTGCGTGCTTCGGCCGCGCCGTCGGCCTGATCCGACCCCGTGCCAATGGCGCGGGCCAGCGACAACTTGCCCGCGCTGTTGTCGGGGCCGCCGCCGTCGTCGGCTGGCAGGCTTTGCTCAAGCGCCAGTTGTTTTTCAAACGCGGTGACCGCGTGATCCAGCCATGACAGCGCTTGTGGGCCGGCTTGCACCAGCACTTCGGTCACCCAGGCGGCCAGCACCGGGGCTGATTCGGCGTCGGCGCTCACCACGTAGGGCGCCAGCCACAGATCCATTGCATCAAGCATGCTGCGGCCCTCGGTGGCGGCGGCAAAGCGCATCAGCGCCAACAGCTGGCGCCAGCGGCGGTCAGACACCGCCAAGCCCAGGCGTTTTGACTCGGCGCGCAAGGCGGTGAGGGCGGCCAGGGCCTCATCGCCTAACGTCAC
>JAYWDK010000445.1:0-8993 GCA_043779845.1 Betaproteobacteria bacterium
TGCCGCGCGCCAACGTGCGCCCGCTGCACATGAGCGTGGACGAAGCACTGAAGTACATCATCTCGATGGGCGTGGTGGCGCCGCCGCCGCCCGCTCCGCCGGCCCCACCCGCCGCGCCAACCGCCAACCACACCCGAAATTGACGGGGCCGGGCGGCTGGCTCAACGCCTGGTCCTGAGGGTTGCCCAACAACCCCAACTTGCCATCCATCCAAGCCACAAATTCGCCACGCCGGCGAACCTGTTGAATCACGGCGCCCACCAAACGCACGGCGCCCGAACTGCACAAGCACTGGAGTTTTTTGTCATGAGAACCACTTACTGCGGCCTGGTCAACGAAACCCTGATGGGCCAAACCGTCACCTTGATGGGCTGGGCGCACCGCCGCCGTGACCATGGCGGCGTGATCTTCATTGACCTGCGCGACCGCGAAGGCCTGGTGCAAATCGTTTGCGACCCGGATCGCGCCGAGATGTTTGCCACGGCTGAAAACGTGCGCAGCGAGTTCTGCATCAAGGTGGTGGGCAAGGTGCGCGCGCGCCCGGACGGCACGGCGAACACCAACCTGGTGAGCGGTGGCATCGAGGTGCTGGCGCTTGAGCTTGAAGTGCTCAACGCCAGCGTGACGCCGGCCTTCCAGATGGACGACGACAACCTCAGCGAGACCACTCGCCTGACACACCGCGTGCTGGACCTGCGCCGCCCGACGATGCAAAAAAACCTGCGCTTGCGCTACCGCGTGGCCATCGAGGTGCGCAAGTTCCTCGACGAACTGGGTTTTATCGACATCGAAACGCCCATGCTCACCAAGAGCACGCCCGAAGGCGCGCGTGATTATTTGGTGCCGTCACGCGTGCATGACGGTGCGTTTTTTGCGCTGCCGCAGTCGCCCCAGCTGTTCAAGCAGCTGCTGATGGTGGCGGGGTTTGATCGCTACTACCAGATCGTGAAGTGCTTCCGCGACGAAGACTTGCGCGCCGATCGCCAGCCTGAATTCACGCAGATCGATATCGAAACCTCGTTCTTGGGTGAAGAAGAAATCCGCGCCATCACCGAGGCCATGATCCGCACCGTGTTCCGCAAGACGCTGGGCGTGGAGCTGCCCGTGTACGTGGAGATGACCTACGCCGAGGCCATGCACCGCTACGGCTCGGACAAGCCTGATTTGCGCGTGAAGCTTGAGTTCACCGAGCTCACCGACGTGATGCGCGACGTTGATTTCAAGGTGTTCAGCGGCCCCGCCACCACCCAGGGTGGCCGCGTGGCGGCGTTGCGCGTGCCGGGCGGCGCCGAGATGAGCCGGGGCGAGATCGACGCCTACACCGAGTTCGTCAAGATCTACGGCGCCAAGGGTCTGGCCTGGATCAAGGTCAACGACGCGGGCCGTGGCCGGGACGGCTTGCAGTCGCCCGTGGTCAAGAACCTGCATGACGCGGCCGTGGCCGAGATCATTGCCCGCACCGGCGCCTGCAATGGCGACCTGATCTTCTTTGGCGCCGACAAGGCCAAGGTCGTCAACGATGCCTTGGGTGCCTTGCGCGTGAAGATTGGCCACAGCGAGTTTGGTCGCAGCCACGGCTTGTTCAACGACGTGTGGGCGCCGATGTGGGTGGTTGATTTCCCGATGTTTGAGCACGACGAAGAAGGCGGCCGCTGGAACGCCGTTCATCACCCGTTCACGGCGCCCAAGGATGGCCACGAGGACTTGATGGAAACCGACCCGAGTGCTTGTTTGTCCAAGGCCTACGACATGGTGCTCAACGGCTGGGAAATTGGCGGGGGCTCAATCCGCATCCACAAGGCTGACGTGCAGGCCAAGGTGTTTTCGGCGCTCAACATCACGCCCGAAGAGCAGAAGATCAAGTTCGGCTTTTTGCTTGACGCGCTGCAATACGGCGCGCCGCCGCACGGTGGCTTGGCGTTTGGTTTGGACCGCATCGCCACGCTGATGACCAAGGCCGAGTCGATCCGCGACGTGATCGCTTTCCCCAAGACCCAGCGCGCGCAATGCCTGCTCACCGGCGCGCCCAGCCTGGTCGACGAGAAGCAACTGCGTGAACTGCACATCCGGCTGCGCAGCCAGGCCGGCACGGCGGTTTGATCAGCAAGCCCGCCCGGTGAAAGCGGGGCGCTTGCCGTGGTGCACTGGTCAGGTATAACATTGGTTATAACTTACTGGAGCCCACCATGCACGCACTCAAGCTCACCCAGATCGGCAACTCGGTGGGCGTCATCCTGCCAAAAGAGGTGTTGGCGCGGTTGAAGGTGGAGAAGGGCGATACGCTGTATGTCACCGAAACGCCAGATGGCGTGGCGCTGACCGCGTTGGACCCCAGCTTCGAAGAGCAGTTGGCGGTGGGCCGAGAGTTCATGCGCGACTACCGCGACACCTTCCGGGCTCTGGCCAAATGAGCCCCCGGTGGATTGATCGCCGCCTGCTTGTGCTGCTGCACGACGAAAGCCTGGCCATGCACGGGGGTGCGTCTGGTCTGCGGGACGCAGGCCTGCTTGACTCGGCTTTGGCGCGGCCCTTGAATCTGGCGGCTTACGGTGATCCTGATCTGGCCGCGTTGGCTGCAAGTTATGCGTTTGGCCTGGCTCAAAATCACCCGTTCGTCGATGGCAACAAGCGCGCTGCGTTTTTGTCGGTGGGTTTGTTTTTGGGCTTGAACGGGCACCGGCTCACGGCATCGCAAGCAGACGCCACGGTGGCCGTGTTTGGCCTGGCCTCGGGCGAAATCGACGAAGCCACCTTTGCCAACTGGCTGCGTGACCACATCGTCGCGCGCTGAAAACGCCAACACTGTTTTTAAGAGAACGCCGCATGACCGCCAACCCAGCACTTCAGCTTGACCACGAGTCGGGCCCCCGCGCCGCTACCACCCCCGCCACGCTCGACACCACCCGCATCGACGACACCCGCATTGCCGCCGTGCGCGCGCTGGTATCGCCCGCCGTGCTGCTGGAAGAACTGCCCGTCACGCCAGAAATTGAGAACTTGATTGAGCGCACCCGTGACGCCATTGGCGCCGTGCTGCAAGGCCAGGACGACCGCCTGGTGGCGGTGGTGGGCCCGTGCTCCATCCACGACCATGCCCAGGCCATGCAGTACGCCCAGCTGCTCAAGCCGTTGGCGGATGAATTGGCCGGCGAGCTGATCGTGGTGATGCGGGTGTACTTTGAAAAACCCCGCACCACCGTGGGCTGGAAGGGTTACATCAACGACCCGCGGCTGGATGGCAGCTTCCGCATCAACGAGGGCCTGCGACGCGGGCGCGAGCTGTTGCTCGAAATCAACGCCATGGGCCTGCCCGCCGGCACCGAGTTTTTGGATTTGCTGAGCCCGCAATACCAAAGTGATTTGATCGCCTGGGGCGCCATCGGCGCGCGCACCACCGAGAGCCAGAGCCACCGCCAGTTGGCGTCGGGCCTGAGCTGCCCGGTGGGCTTCAAAAACGGCACCGACGGCGGCGTGCAGATAGCCGCCGACGCGCTGGTGTCGGCCGCCGCGCCGCACTCCTTCATGGGCATGACCAAGATGGGCGTGGCTGCCATTTTTGAGACCCGCGGCAACCCGGATGGGCATGTGATCTTGCGCGGTGGCAAACAGCCCAATTACGACGCGGCCCATGTTGAAGCCGCTTGCGCGGTGCTGCGCAAAGCGGGCCTGCGTGAGCAGGTGATGGTGGATTGCTCACACGCCAATTCGGCCAAGCAGCACCGCCGGCAAATCGACGTGGCGTTGGATGTGGCCACGCAATTGGCCACCGGCGAGTGCCGCATCATCGGCGTGATGGTTGAAAGCCACTTGCTTGAAGGCCGGCAAGATTTGGCGGCGGGCGCCGCGCTCAAGCCCGGCGTGTCAGTCACCGACGCCTGCATCGCCTGGCACGACACCGTGCCGCTGCTGCGCGGCCTGGCTGCGGCCGTCAAGCAGCGGCGGGCCCTCGCATGACAGGCACGCCAGCGCTGCACAAGCCGGCCAAGATCCCGGAGAGCGTGCTGGTGGTGATCCATACCCCCGCGCTTGACGTGCTGCTGATCGAGCGCGCCGACAAGCCCGGCTATTGGCAAAGCGTGACCGGCAGCAAAGACACGCCGGGTGAACCCCTGTATGACTGCGCCATGCGTGAAGTGGCTGAAGAAACCGGCATCGTCGTGGGCTCGCCCGTTGTGCCAGGCACGGCCCTGCGGGACTGGTGCCTGCAAAATATCTACGAGATTTACCCGGTCTGGCGCCACCGCTACGCACCTGGCGTGACGCACAACACCGAGCATGTTTTTGGGCTGTGCGTGCCGGCCGGCACGCCCGTGGTGCTGAGCCCGCGCGAGCACCTGCAGTTTGCGTGGTTGCCCTGGCGCGAGGCCGCCGACCGCTGCTTTTCGCCCAGCAACGCCGAAGCGGTGCTGCACTTGCCGCAGTTCCTGATGCAGGCCAAAGCATGACAACGCCCCACTTCAGCCCGTCTCGCCTGCTGGCGCACAGCACGCGGCACACCAGCCAGGTGCTGCGCGTGGCCACCTACAACATCCACAAAGGCGTGCGGGGCGTGGGCCCACGCAAGCGCCTGGAGATCCACAACCTGGGCCTGGGCATCGAGGCGCTGGACGCTGACCTGGTGTGCCTGCAAGAGGTGAGGCTGCACCACCAGCGCGATGCCCTGCGCTTTGAGCGCACCTTGCTCGGCTGGCCTGATGAAGGCCAGGCCGATTACCTGGCGCCCGAGGGCTACGAGGTGGCCTACCGCACCAACGCCACCACCCGCCACGGCGAGCATGGCAACGCGCTGCTGTCGCGCTGGCCGATGGGCGACGTGGGCCACCACGACGTCAGCGACCACCGCTTCGAGCAGCGCGGCCTGCTGCACGTGCCCGTGATCTGGCAAGGCGTTGAAGTGCATGCGGTGGTGGCCCACTTTGGGCTGATCCACGCCAGCCGGGTGCGGCAAGTTGAGCGGCTGGCGGCGTTCATTGATGCGGCGGTGCCACCGGGTGTGCCGTTGCTGGTGGCCGGTGATTTCAACGATTGGGGCGAAAAGCTCGACGGCCCGATGCAAGAGATCGGCTTGCAGCGCGCCCGGGCGGGCAGCGACCGCGCCCAGCGCACCTTTCCGTCATCGGTGCCGCTGTTCTCGATGGACCGCGTCTACGTGCGCGGGCTGAGTTGTTTGTCGGTCACCGTGCCTCGCAATGCAGGCTGGTCACGCATGTCTGACCACTTGCCGCTGCTTGTTGAGTTGCAACTGACCTGACGCGGCCAGGCCGTCACCCCAGCACCGCCCTGGCACCGCCGAACCCCCACCAACGCCTGCGGCCCTTGATGACGCCCCCGCCCGCCGCCATTGACCCCCCGCCGCAGCAACCCGTGCCCTTGCTCACCGGTGGCAATGCCGTGGGTTTGCTGGCGGGCGGCGATGAGCTGTTTCCGGCACTGTGCCAGGCCATCAACGCAGCCCGCCATCAGGTCTGGTTGGCCACCTACATCTTTCATGACGACGAGGCAGCGCGCGCCGTCGCGCAGGCCCTGGCGGCAGCGGCCCGGCGCGGCGTGTGGGTGGGCGTGGTGGTGGACGGATTTGGCAGCAAGGCCACGCTGCCCGTGCTGCGCCAGTGGCTGGAGGGTGCCGGCGTCAATCTGGCGGTGTTCCGCCCGGTTGACCGTTGGTGGCGCTTGCTGCAACCCGGCCAATTGCGCCGGCTGCACCACAAGCTGTGCGTGGTCGATGGCCTGCTGGGTTTTGTGGGGGGCATCAACCTGATGGACGACCGCTACGACCTCAACCACGGTCGGTCCGATGCCCCCAGGCTTGACTTTGCGGTGCGCCTGCAAGGCCCCGTGGTGCCACGCATGGAGCAAGCCGCCCGCGCCTTGTGGAGCCGCGCCACGCTGGGCGCCGACTGGCGCGACGAGGTGCGGCAGTTGGCCCGCAGCGCCGAGCCTTTGGCGCGCGCCCGGCGGGTATTGGCGAGGCTGCGCATGTTGCCGCCACTGGACGGCAACCCGCCGTCCGTGGCGCTGCCGCCCGTGCGGGTGGCTTTTTTGGTGCGTGACAACCTGCGCCGGCGCCGCGCCATCGAGCAGGCGTATGTCGAGGCCATCAGCCGCGCGCGCACGCGGGTCGATTTGGTCTGCCCCTACTTTTACCCCGGCCGCCTGTTCCGCCGCACCCTGCGCCGGGCCGCGCAGCGCGGCGTGCAAGTGCGTTTGCTGCTGCAAGGCAAGGCCGACTACCGCTTTGTGGCGCTGGCCGCCCAAGTGCTGTACGGCGAAATGCTGCGCAGCGGCGTGCGCGTGTTTGAGTACACGCCGGCCTTTTTGCATGCCAAGGTGGCCGTGGTTGACGACGACTGGGCCACCGTTGGCAGCAGCAACATCGACCCCTCGTCGCTGTTGCTCAACCTCGAGGCCAACGTGATCGTGCGTGACGCATCGTTTGCGGCCCACCTGGCGCTTCGCATCGAGACCGCCCTGCAAGCGTCGACCGAGATCCTGGTCGCCCAGACGGGCGCGGGCGGGTGGGCCATGCTGCGGCGAGGCTTTGTGGCCTGGACCGCGTATTTGTTTTTGCGCTTGGCCGGCATGAGCGGCAAGTATTGAGCGCGGGCCCGGGCTGGGGTGCCCGGCGGGCCACTTTGATTGCCCGAGAGGGGGCAATTGCACACGGATTGCGGGGGGTGCAGCGTTGCATCAACCCGTGAATAGGGGGGCCAAACGCTATGATTGCCCATCAATTTGGTGTATTTTCGGCCCACCCATTCACAACCCTAGCGGTGCATATTTGAAATCAAGCACCATTTATGCAGCCTCGGTGATCTGGCGCGGCAACGCCGGCAATATGCTGGTGCAAGACCCCCGCATCGATTTGTTGCCCGACGGGCCTAGTGGGCCGCGCCGGTTCAAGATCAAGTCGGTTGAGTCCGAAGAGCGCCGCGGCATGGTCAACAACCTGCTCAAGAACCGCTACAGCTGGCGCGGTTACCAGCAAGTGGCCCTGCCCACTGACCACTCGGTGCACAAGTTCACCCTCACGGCGGTTGAGCAAGACGCCACCATTGGCACCATCACCGTGTCATTTGACGGCCCCAAGGGCCTGAGCACCGACGAGGCATTCAGCCACGAGGTGCAGGTCTTGCGAACCAGGGGCCTGCGCCTGTGTGAATTCACCAAGCTGGCCATCGACCCTACGGTGGGCACCAAGCGGGTATTGGCGGCCTTGTTCCACGTGGCCTACATCGTGGCGCATCGCATCCGCGGTTACGACATGCTGCTGATGGAAGTGAACCCACGCCATGTGCGTTATTACGAGCGCATGCTGGGTTGCCGCGTGCTGGCCGAAGAGCGCCTCAATACCAGCGTCAACGCCCCCGCCGTGCTGTTGGGGGTTGAGTTTTCATACATCATGAAAATGATCGGTGAGTTTGCCGGCCAACCCGAACGGGCGGCCGGTGAGCGCTCGCTGTACCCGTTTGCCTTCTCGCTGACCGAAGAAGCCGGCATCCTCAGCCGCATGCAGGCCAAGCAAAACCTGATGAATCGCAAGCTCACCGACACCGGGCATCCCGGCGGCAACAGCACCGACTTCTTGCCCACGGATCTGGTGGGGCTGTAGTCGGGGTCGTCGGGTCGGGGCCCAAAAGCTGGGCCCAGTCGCTGCACCGCGCTGTTTGATGATGGCGCCGTCGATACTTGGGCAGTTTCCAACCAAGGATCGCAGCGGCCAATGGCATCTGATCTCGTCGCAGTAGAAAACCGCCTCTGGGCCACCGCCGACCAACTCTGGGCCAACACTGGCCTGAAGCCCTCCGAGTTTTCCACCCCGGTGCTGGGGCTGATCTTTTTGCGCCACGCCGACAAGCGCTTTACCGATCTGACGCAGGCCCTGGCTGAGCAGGGCACGCCCGCCGACGAGATCGACGCGGTGGACTACCAGGCCGAGGGCGTGCTCTACCTGCCCGAGCCGGCCCGCTTCTCGCACCTGCTCACCCTCAACGAAGGCGCCAACATTGGCAAGGCCATCGCCACCGCGATGCAAGCGGTGGAAGAGCACAACCCCGAGCTGAAGGGCGTGCTGCCGCGCGGCTACAACCTGCTGCCCAACGCCACGCTGGTGGAGCTGCTGCGCCTGCTGGCGCCGCTGGACCTGGAGGGCGACGCCTTTGGCAAGGTGTACGAATACGTCCTCGGCAACTTCGCGATGAAGGAGGGCCAGAAGGGCGGCGTGTTCTACACGCCCACTTGCATCGTGCGGCTGATCGTCGAGATCCTGCAGCCCTTCCACGGCCGCATCTTCGACCCCGCCTGCGGCTCGGGCGGCATGTTCGTGCAGTCGGCCGCCTTCGTGCAGCGCCACCAGAAGAACGCCACGCGCGAGCTCACCGTGTTTGGCACCGAGAAGGCCAGCGACACCGTCAAGCTGGCCAAGATGAACCTGGCGGTGCACGGCCTGTCGGGCGACGTGCGCGAGGCCAACACCTACTACGAAGACCCGCACAAGGCGGTCTCAGGCAACGGCGGCCGCTTCGACTTCGTGATGGCGAATCCGCCGTTCAACGTCTCCGGCGTCGACAAGGACCGGCTGAAGGACGACCCCCGCTTCGCGCTCGGCCTGCCGACCACCGACAACGCCAATTACCTGTGGATCCAGCTCTTCGCGTCCAGCCTGAACGAGAACGGCCGCGCCGGCTTCGTGATGGCCAACTCGGCCGGCGACGCACGCGGCAGCGAACTGGAGATCCGCAAGAAGCTGATCCAGAGCGGCGCGGTGGACGTGATCGTCAGCATCGGCTCCAACTTCTTCTACACCGTCACGCTGCCGTGCACGCTGTGGTTTTTCGACCGGGCCAAGGCGCGCGGGCCACGCAAGGACAAAGTGCTGTTCCTGGATGCGCGGCCGTTCTTCAAGCAGGTGACACGGGCGATCCGCGAGTTCGCGCCCGAGCAACTGGAGTTCCTGGCCAACATCGTGCGGCTCTACCGCGGGGAGGCGACGGAGT
>JAYWDK010000446.1:0-3135 GCA_043779845.1 Betaproteobacteria bacterium
GCCCAGGCCCGTGCGTTGATCAGCCCTTGCTGGCCAGGTTGGCGCGCACGATTTGATTGATCACCCGCAGCTCGGCCAGCGAGGCGTCAATGTGGGCCCGCTTTTGCGCCAGCTCAAGAATGGCCGCGTCGGTGCGGTCAAGTACAAATTTGAGTTGCTGCACCCGGCCCTCGCCGTGCGAGCCGTACATGTCGAGGTACAGCTTGATCTCGGACAGCGACGAGCCAATGAGCTTGGCCCGCTGGATCAGGGCCAGGCGCGCCCGGTCGCGGCGCGTGTAAACCCGGGCACCGTTGATGCGGCGTGGCGCCAGCAAGCCCTTGTCTTCATAAAACCGAATCGCGCGTGGCGAGATATCAAACTCAAGGCACAGGTCGGTGATGCCGAACAGCACGCCCGAGTCATCCACCCGGTGCGAGGCCACCACCTCCTGGGCCGTGGGGGGTTTGGGGGGTTTGGCTGGCTTGGCTGGCTTGGTTGGCTTGGTTGGCTTGGTTGGCTTGGCGGAGGGCACGCCGCCCGCCGCGGCCGGCTTGCGCGCGGCGGCCAGGGCCATGTCAGAGCACCCGCTGCAGCTTGAGCGCCACGGCCATGTCACCCGTGACCTTGAACTTCGCGCTCATGAAGCCGGTGGTGGGCTCCAGTTCGCCGGTGATCAGATCACCCAGCGTGGACAAGGGCAGCGTGACGGTGCAATCGGCGTCGCGGTTGTTGTTGTCCACGGTGTTGGGCGTGGCGCGGCCGTCGATCACCACCACGCCATCGGCGCCGCAATCAAACTTGAGCACGGCGTTGAGCCCACTTTGCTCGCCCACTTTGCTGCGGATCTGGTCGGTGGCGGTGCTGATGTCCATGGAGTTTGCCCAGTGCAGTGGTGAATGGGCCGCATGCTAGCCAGCTTGGTGGCGGCTGGCACTCGTGTAATTACCTATAAGTTATCCAGTTGACGTTAACGTAATGCTTGCGTCCAATACGGCATACCCACCATTCACAGGACGATCCATGAGCGCCACCGGCTACCGCAGTGTCTTCGCGCCCAAGTTGTTTGCCGGCCAGCGCATCTGGGTCACGGGCGGGGGTTCGGGCATTGGGCGTTGCGTGGCGCATGAGCTGGTGGCCCTGGGCGCCGACGTGGTGATCAGCGGCCGCAAGCCCGAGAAGCTGGCCCAGGTGGCCGCCGAGATCGCCGAGGACGGCGGCCACGCCAGCTGTTATGCCTTTGACATCCGCGACGAAGAGGCCGTGGTGGCCAACGTGGCCGAGGCGCTCAAGGCCGGGCCGATCAGCGGCCTGGTCAACAACGCGGGCGGGCAGTTTCCGTCGCCACTGGAGTTCATCAGCAAAAAGGGCTTCGATGCCGTGGTGGCCAACAACCTGACCGGCGGCTTTTTGATGATGCGCGAGCTGTTCACGCAGTGCATGCAGCAGCACGGCGGGGCTATCGTCAACATGACCGCCGACTTCAAAAACGGCATGCCCACCATGGGCCACTCGGGCGCGGCGCGGGCTGGCCTGAGCAACCTCACCCAAACAGCCGCCTTTGAGTGGGCGCGTGCCGGCGTGCGCGTCAACGCGGTGGCGCCGGGCTGGGTGGCCAGCAGCGGCATGGACACCTACGGCGACGCCATCAAGGCGCACATCCGCGGCCTCAAAAAACACGTGCCACTGCGCCGCATGGCCGAAGAGGCCGAAGTCAGCTCGGCCATCGTGTATTTGCTGTCGCCGGGCGCGGCCTTCATCACCGGCATCACCGTGCAGATTGACGGTGGTGCGTCGCTGGGCCAGGCCGCCTTTCCCACTGCCGACCATGAGCGCAGCGTGCCGTTCCAGGGCTTTCACCGCGCGGTCAAACCACAGGTCTTGAGCTGAACCAACATCCCTTGGAGACAACACCATGAAATTTACCCCCGAGCACCGCGCCCTGGCCGACACCGTGAGCCGGTTTGTCGACAAGGAGATCAACCCGTTTGTGGCCGAGTGGGAAGCCGCCGAGATGTACCCCGCGCACCAGGTGCTCAAAAAACTGGGCAACCTGGGTTTGCTGGGCCTGAAGTACCCCGAGGAATTTGGCGGCGCCGGGCTCGATTTCTCCTATTCGATGGTGATGGCCGAGGCGCTGGGTGGCTGCAACTGCGGCGGCGTGCCCATGAGCATTGGCGTGCACACCGACATGTGCACGCCCGCCCTGGCGCGCTTTGGCTCGGACGAGCTGCGCCGCGAATGGCTGGTGCCGTCAATTGCCGGCGACATGGTGGGCTGCCTGGGCGTGAGCGAGGTGGGCGGCGGTAGCGACGTGGCCGCCGTCAAAACCACCGCCCGCCGGGAGGGCGGCGACTATGTCATCAACGGCAGCAAGATGTGGATCACGAATGGGCTGCAAGCAGACTGGTGCTGCCTGCTGGCCAATACCTCCGACGGCTCGCCGCACAAAAACAAGAGCCTGATCATCGTGCCGATGGACGCCGTGGGCATCACCCGGCAAAAGATCAAAAAAATCGGCATGAACTCATCTGACACCGCGCAGCTGTTTTTTGACAACGTGCGTGTGCCCCAGAAAAACCTGATCGGCCAGGAGGGCATGGGTTTTGCCTTCCAGATGTTGCAGTTTCAGGAAGAGCGGCTGTTTGGCGCGGCCTCGTCACTGAAGGGCATGGACATCCTGATCGACAAGACCATCGAGTACACGCGTGAGCGCAAAACTTTCGGCAAGAGCGTGCTCGACAACCAGGTGGTGCACTTCAGGCTGGCCGAGCTGCGCACCGAGGTAGAGGCCTTGCGCGCCCTCACCTACCACGCGGTGGATTTGTACGTGAGCGGCAAAGATGTCACCAAGCTGGCCTCGATGGCCAAGCTGAAATGCGGCCGGCTGGTGCGCGAGGTGGCCGACAGCTGCCTGCAATATTGGGGCGGCATGGGCTTCACCTGGGACAATCCCGCTTCGCAAGCCTATCGCGACAGCCGGTTGGTCTCCATCGGTGGCGGCGCTGACGAAATCATGCTGGGCATCATCTGCAAACTCGAAGGCACGTTGCCCAAGGGCGGCCACTGAGCGGGGTGCAAGCCGATCCAGGCACCGCCCCAATTCAACCGCAAAGCGAGGCGCAGGCCGCCTAGCCTGTCGGGGGGGGGGGGGGG
>JAYWDK010000447.1:0-3131 GCA_043779845.1 Betaproteobacteria bacterium
TTACGCAAAACCGCCCCTGCGTCGTTCCTCCTCCTTGCCGTGCTAGGCGCACTGTCTTCGTCGTCGTGCCTAGCCGGGACGATTTTGCGTAAGTCCTATCAATGCCTTCGATAATCATCACATGAATACGCCAATCCCTTCATCAGACCCCCTCGGATTTTTGCAGGCGTTGTACGGCGCGGCCGTCTCGCGGGCCTTGCCGGCCGACGTGATTGGCGCTCATCTGCCGCCACCGCCCGCGCCTGGCCGGGGCCGCACGCTGGTGCTGGGCGCCGGCAAAGCCGGAGGCGCGATGGCGGCGGCCGTGGATGCGCTGTGGCCCGCTGACGCGCCCTTGTCAGGCCTGGTGGTCACCCGTTACGACCACGTGCCGCCGGCCTACCTGGCGGCGCCGGGCCGCATCGAGGTGGTGCAGGCCAGCCACCCGGTGCCCGACGAGGCAGGCCGCCAGGCGGCGCAGCGCATGGTGGATCTGACCCAAGGCCTGACCGCCGATGACCTGGTGCTGTGCCTGATCTCGGGCGGCGGCTCGGCCTTGTTGTCCCTGCCCGCCGAGGGCGTGACGTTGGAGGACAAACAAGCCATCAACCGGGCGCTGCTCAAAAGCGGCGCGGCCATTGGCGAGATGAACACCGTGCGCAAGCACTTGTCGGCCATCAAGGGCGGCCGGCTGGCGGCGCTGTGCGCGCCGGCCCGCGTGCTGACGCTGCTGATCAGCGACGTGCCCGGCGACGACCCGGCCGTGATCGCCAGCGGCCCCACCGTGCCCGACCCCAGCACCTGCGCCGACGCGCTGGTGATCCTGGCGCGCTACGGCATCACCATCCCGCCCGCGGCCCGCGCCGGCCTGGAGAGCGGTGCGTTTGAAACCCCCAAACCGGGCGACGCGTGTTTTGCCGGCAACGAGGTACGGCTGATCGCCACGCCCCGGCAAAGCCTGGAGGCGGCGGCCGGACTGGCACGGGCTGTGGGCCTGGCCGCCTACATCCTGAGCGATGAAATCGAGGGCGAGAGCCGCGAGGTGGGCAAGGTGCACGCGGCCTTGGCGCGCGCTGTGGTGCGGCACGGCCAGCCGTTTGCCGTGCCCTGCGTGATCTTGTCGGGCGGTGAGACCACGGTCACCGTCAAGCACAAAGGTGGGCGCGGCGGGCGGGCCAGCGAGTTTTTGCTGGGCTACAGCATCGCGCTGCAAGACCAGCCCGGCGTGTGGGCGCTGGCCGCCGACACCGACGGCATCGACGGCGTGGAGAACAACGCCGGCGCGGTGGCCACGCCCGACACGCTGGCCCGCGCCGCCTTGCTGGGCCTCAAGCCGGCCGACTACCTGGACCGCAACGATGCGTACCACTTTTTCAGTGCGCTGGGCGATTTGGTGGTGCCCGGGCCCACCTTCACCAATGTCAACGATTTCAGGGCGATGTTGGTGCTGTGACGAGAGCGCTTGTGGAACCCGTTCGCCGCACCCTTCCACGCTTGAATACACCTGCCATGACCTCTTCGTCTGCCCTGCATCGCCGCGCTGTTTTGACCGCCTTGGGCGCGGCCTCCACCAGCGCCCTGTGGCCGAGTTTTGCCCTGGCGCAAAGCCCCACCTGGCCCAGCAAGCCGATCCGTCTGGTGGTGCCGTTTGCGCCCGGTGGCAGCTCGGAGATCGTGGCCCGCGCCACCGCGTTTGAGCTGAGCAAAAGCCTGGGCCAGACGGTCTACGTCGAGAACAAACCCGGTGGTGGTGGCAACGTGGCGATGGGCGAGGTGGCCCGCGCCGACGACGGGCACACGCTGGTGCTGGGCCACATCGGCACGCTGGCGGTCAACCCTTTCATCTTCGACAAACTGCCCTACGACCCCAACAAGGATTTCCGCCCCATCAGCCTGCTGGCCAAAGTGCCCAGCCTGTACGTGGTGCCGACCGATCTGCCGGTCAAAAACCTGCGTGAGTTCATCGCCCTGGCCAAGGCCAAACCGGGCCGCCTGAACTACGGCTCGGCCGGCAACGGCAGCGCCGGCCACCTGGCGATGGAATACCTGAAGATGGCCAGCGAGACCTTCATCCTGCACGTGCCCTACCGCGGCACCGGGCCACAACTCACCGACTTGCTGGCCGGCCGCCTGGACGCCGCAGCCGTGGGCGCACCAGCCGTGCTGCAACACATCAAGAGCGGCAAGCTGCGCTGCATTGCCACGGGCACGGCGCAGCGCATCCCGCAGTTGCCCGACGTGGCCACGGTGGCCGAGCAAGGCCTGCCGGGCTTTGAGATGACGCAGTGGTATGGCTTGCTGGCGCCGGCCTCACTGCCCGCTGCTGCTGCTGAAAAACTGGCGGTGCTGGCGGGCCGGGCCATGCATTCACCCGACGCCCGCCCGTTTGCAGGCCGATGCCGCGATAGCTGTGGGCAGCACCCCGGCCGAGTTTTTGCGCTTTATCCAGGCCGAGCAGCAGCGCTGGAAACCGGTGATCGCGCGGGCCAAGGTTCGGCCAGACTGACGGGCTCGTGGAGGTGCGTGGCGGCACGCGGGGCCGCGGTGCGTGGTGCGGTGCGGTTGCCTTGCCTTGCCTTGCCTTGCCTTGCCTTGCCTTGCCTTGCGGAGAGCTTTGCTTGTTTTTGTGCTCGCTTTCTGCACGGCGCCGGGTATTCGCCCCGGCGGGCGCCTGACTTTCTTTTCGGGCCGAAAAGAAAGTCAGCAAAGAAAAGGGCCAGAACCCAGTTTCAATGGGTTTGCCCTTGATGTTTTCAGGCACGGTGTGTTGTGGACTCGCCTGCCGGGCAGGCTCAGACAGTCGGCGCCTGTCACCACCGAGTTGGGATCGGGTTGACTGGCGTCCAAGGCGGTTGTCCTGGGCTACAGCACGGTGCAGGGTGAAGAAGGTCCTCACTGCAAACGTCTTGGGCGCGCAAGACCCAAGACGACGCCATGCGCAGGTCGTCTTGGACGCGTACTGGTGGAGTTATCGATGACCTTGAAAGACGCCGAATGTCTGAGCCTGCACGCAGGCGAGTCCACAACACCGTGCTCGAAGTGGTCAAGGGCAAAACCATGGAAACTGTTTTTCAGGCCCTTTTCTTTGCTGACTTTCTTTTCGGCCCGAAAAGAAAGTTAGGCGCCCGCCGGGGCGAATACCCGGCGCAATG
>JAYWDK010000448.1:0-3128 GCA_043779845.1 Betaproteobacteria bacterium
CTGGAGCACGGCGACACCACCGCGCTGGCCTTCGAGATGGACCGCCTGCACAAAAGCTGCCGCAAGCTGGTGTGGCTGAACCCGCTGCTGCGCTTCGACCAGTTTGAGCCCAAGGCCGCCGGCATCAAGGCCATGCTGCCGTTTGTCGATCAGTTTTTGCCGGCGCACAACCTGCAAAGCCTGGGCGACCTGGTGGCCGTGCTGGGCCAGCGCGGCACAACACGCCAAAGCGCGCATCGCGACCAACGCCGGCCTCGTCAAGACATCAAACCCTGACGCCAAATCCGACGGTCCGAAGTCAACGGGCTGCCGCACCAAATCCACCCCACATCCTTCTCCCCAAAAAACGCCATGCAACTCACCAACCAACAAACCCTGCCCGTCACCCAAGCCCAGGCTTGGGAGGCGCTGAACGACATCTCGCTGCTGCAACAAGCCATCCCTGGCTGCGAGAGCATCACCGCCACCGGCGATAACCAGTTTGATGCGCTGATCGTGGCCGCCATCGGCCCGGTCAAGGCCAAGTTCAAGGGCAAGCTGCAGCTTGAAGACCTGCAGCCGCCCACGTCCTACACCCTGCGCTTTGAAGGCCAGGGCGGCGCGGCCGGCCATGGCCGTGGCCACGCCGAGATCCGGTTGGAATCGACCGGCCCGCGCCAGACGGTGCTGCACTACACGGCGCACGCCACCGTGGGCGGCAAGATCGCGCAGATCGGCTCACGCCTGGTGGACATGGCCGCGCAAAAAATGGCCACCGACTTTTTCGAGAAGTTCAACCTCAAGCTGCAAGAGCGCTATGCCGTGGCGGCCGAGCCCGAGGCCGCGCCGCCCGTGGCGTCGCAGGGCCTGCTGGCCCGCCTCGTGGCTTGGCTCAAAAAGACCTTTGGCGGATGAGAGCGCAGGTGATTTGGCGCGCGCCGCGCCGCAGGCCCATGCCGCTTTGCGCGGTCTTGGGCCCGCCGGTTGTTGATGCCGGATGCCGCCCATGAAAGCCCGCGGCGTGCACCTGCAATACAGCTTCGAGGCCGACGGCCAGCGCGGCGCGGTGATGCACAACCCGCTGTTCGAGCTGCTGTCCGCAGTGCACGAGCACGGCTCGATCCAGCACGCGGCCAAGGCGCTGGGCGCCAGCTACCGCCATATCTGGGGCACGCTCAAGCGCTGGGAAGAGGTGATGGGCGAGCCACTCGTCACCTGGGCGCAAGGCCAGCCGGCGCGGCTCACGCCCTTTGCCGACCGCCTGCTGTGGGCCGAAACCCGCGCCCGCACCCGCCTCACGCCACACATCGAGGCGCTGCGCGCCGAGCTCGAGCGTGTGCTGGCCGAGGCGCTGGATGGCAGCCAGCACGTGCTCACCGTGTTTGCCAGCCACGACCTGGCGCTGCCGCTGCTGCGTGACCTGGCCAGCGGGCAGCACGGCCTGCACATCGATCTGCGCTTTGCCGGCAGCGTGGACGCGCTGCAAGCGCTGTCGCAGGGCCGCTGCCTGGTGGCGGGTTTCCACGTGCCCCCGCTCAAGGGCGGTTCGGCCTTGTTTGCCGCCGCCATCAAACCACTGCTCAAGCCAGGCCTTCACAAGCTGATCGGCTGCGTGCGCCGCACCCAGGGCCTGATGGTGCACAAGCGCAATCCGCACCACTTGCGGGGCCTGCCCGATCTGGCGCTGGCCGCCGGTTGCGAGGCGCGCTTCGTCAACCGGCAAAGTGGCTCAGGCACACGCTTGTTGATGGACCACTTGCTGGCCGAACAAGGCATTGATCCCCACACCATCCGGGGCTACTTTGACGCGCCCGAAGACAGCCACCTGGCCGTGGCCGCCGCCGTTGCCAGCGGCGTGGGCGACGTGGGCCCGGGCATCGAGGCCGCAGCCCAGCAGTTCGGGCTGGATTTCATCCCACTGATCGCCGAGGACTACTACCTGGTGTGCCTGAAAGACGCACTCGACCACCCGGCGGTGCAAAAGCTGCGCCAGGCGCTGGTGGACCCGGCCTGGGCGACGGCGCTGCAAGGCCTGCCGGGCTACGAGCCCACGCACAGCGGCGAGGTCTTGTCGCTGACCCAGGCGCTGCCGTGGTGGTATTTCAGGGTGGCCAAGGCCTCCACGGCGGTGGCCTCGGCTGCGGCCAAACCTGCGGCCATCCCTCAAGGCGGCTTGACGCCGTAGGTGCGGAACAAATCTGCCAGCGTGCGGCCGGGTTCGTCGCGGAAGGTCGCGTCCAGCACCTGCAAGCTGGTGATGCGGTCCACCCGAAAACTGCGAAAGGCGTCGCGTGATTCACACCACGCAGCCAGCGTCCACACCGTGCCCCAATAAAAGCAGCCCAAGGGGCGCACGGTGCGCTCGCTGGGCATGTCTTTCAGGTCCAGGTAGTGCAGGCGCAGCCGGCGCTTGGCGTCGCTGGCCAGGCTCCTTGCCGCAGCGGCTGGCCCAGCATGGCCTCGTAAAAGGCCTGGGCGCGGGCCATGTTTTGCACGGGAATCTCGAACCAGTTCACGGCGTGGTGCATGGCGGGGGTTGAAGTATTCATGAGCTTGCTGCCAAACAGAGTGGTTGAAGCCCTGAATGGTGCTGGGGGGCTGCTGACAACGGCGTGTCAGCAGGCTTGTCGGTCGGCGTGCCAATGGGCGTGGCGGTGGGCGGTGCGGCGGGGCGTCAAGGCCTGCCGTTGCAACGGGCCTTCGGGCTGGATTGGGGTGTATTGGGCCTACTTCGTTTGATTGTTGGGTCCACGCTATTCGAGCCACCGGACAGGCCGTGATATCGCCTTGCCGCAGTGGCGCGGCCGATCATCGGCGATGATCTCGGCCGTGTGCACCGAGAGAGACGCATTCATGCCATCGTTATTCACCCGCCGCCATGGCCTGGCGCTGCTCGGCGCTGCCGGTTTGCCCGCCTGGGCGGCCTTGCCTGAGGCTGCGGCGCCTGCCGAGGCGGCCTCGGCCGCACGCCTGCGTGCACGTTTGGGCTTGCCCCCCGCCTTGCCGCCCGTCGTGCTGGCGCCCCTGGTCTTGCGCCAACGGCGCTTGCCCAACGGCTTGCAGGTGGTGAGCGTGCCCAGCCGCACGGGCGCCACGGTGAGCGTGCAGGTTTGGTACCGCGTGGGCGGCAAAGATGACCCGGCCGGTCG
>JAYWDK010000449.1:0-8966 GCA_043779845.1 Betaproteobacteria bacterium
CTGGCCTCGGTGGCCTTGGTGTTCTTTCTTGGTTTCATGACCAAGATGGTGATGCTCGGCCACTGATCATTCAGCGGCCGAGCAATCCAGTCCCAGACCCCGTCCCCACCACACCGCACCGCACCGCACGATGGCCTTGCCCGCCCTGCTGTCCCGCCTGCATCACGACAACCATCGCATGATGGGCAAACTGGCCGTCATCGCACTGGCGATGTTTGGCTTTGGTTACGCGCTGGTGCCGATGTACCGCACCATCTGCGATGCCTTGGGAATCAACGTGTTGTCGGTGAGCGAGCGCGTCACCGTGCCTGGCTCAGCGTCTGCGGCGGCTCGCAAGGTCAGCACGCAGATTGACACCTCGCGCACCATCACGGTTGAGTTTGACGCCAATGCGCGCGGCCCCTGGGAGTTCAAGCCGGCCGTCAATTCATTGCAGATTCATCCTGGTGAAATGACCACCGTGATGTACGAGTTCCGCAACGTGCAAAACCGCACCATGGCGGCCCAGGCGATCCCGAGTTATGCGCCCATGCAAGCGGGCATGTATTTCAACAAGCTTGAGTGTTTTTGCTTCAATGAATACATCCTCAAGCCTGGCGAAAGCAAGCAGTGGCCAGTGGTGTTCTACGTGGACAGCAAGCTGCCCAAAGACGTCACGACCATCACTTTGTCGTACACGTTCTTTGAGGTTCCGGGCAAGCTGCTGAAACAGGGTGCGGCCTTGGTGCCGGGCAAGCCAACATGACTGACGATCGTCAAAACGTCGGCCAGCAACTCGACCCCAAATCCGACCTGAACCCCGCCGCACGCAAGGGGTCGTTTTTGCAGACCCTGCGCGCGGTGGCCTGGTCGTTTTTTGGCGTGCGGCGCTCGGCCGACTACGCGTTGGATGTGTCCAGGCTCAACCCGGTGCACCTGATCATTGCCGGGCTTTTGGGTGCGGCTTTGTTTGTCACGACGCTGGTATTTTTGGTGAGTTGGGTGGTTGGCAGTGGTGTGGCCACCTGATCACGCGCTTCAGTCACAGATTCATTTTTTTTTAGGTTTCGAGGAGAACACACAAGATGTCCGCAGCGATGCCCCATGGGGTTGTGACCCCGTATTACTTCGTGCCCAGCCCTTCGGGCTACCCGGCGATGGCCGCCTTGGGCTTGTTCTTCGTGATCCTGGGCGCAGGCCAGTGGATCAACGGCGCCACCTGGGGTGAGTACTCGCTGATCGCCGGCATGGTGATCTGGCTCTCCACCTTGTTCGTCTGGTTCAAGCAAGCCATTGGCGAGAGTGAATCCGGCCAGTACTCCGAGCGAGTCGACGTGTCCTACCGCTGGAGCATGAGCTGGTTCATCTTCTCCGAGGTGATGTTCTTTGCGGCTTTTTTCGGCGCGCTGTACTGGGCCCGGGCCCATGCCATCCCCACCCTGGGCAGCTTGGACAGCCAGGTCTTGTGGCCTGATTTCAAGGCCATCTGGCCCAGTGCGGGCGGCGGCATCACCGGCTCGCCTGCGGGCACTGTTGAGCCCTTCGCCACCATGGGCCCGTGGCCCATCCCCACCATCAACACGGCCATCCTGCTGACCTCAGGCCTGACCCTGACCATCGCCCACCATGCGCTGATCGCCGGCAAGCGCGCCAAGACGATTGGCTGGATGTGGCTCACTGTGGCGCTGGGCATCACCTTCGTATGCTTCCAGGCCTACGAGTACATCCATGCCTACCACGAGCTGAACCTCAAGCTCACCTCGGGCATCTTTGGCTCCACGTTCTTCTTGCTCACGGGCTTCCACGGTTTCCACGTCTTCGTGGGCATGTTGATGCTGTTGTTCATCACCTTGCGCCTTCACAAAGGCCATTTCACGCCAGAGCGTCACTTCGGTTTTGAAGGCGCGGCCTGGTACTGGCACTTTGTTGACGTGGTGTGGCTGGGCCTGTACTTCCTGGTCTACTGGCTCTGATCGTTTCAGTGCCCGTAGCGCAGACGCCGCCCAGTGCGGCGTTTTTTCTTGGTCACCTTGACTTTGATGGCCACTGTGGCCTGGGCGCCGCGGGCGGCGAGGCCGCTCTCGGTGGCCGATATCAGTGGCCCGTGGGATGGATCCAGCCCATGCGCCAGCTCAACAGCACAAACAGGAACAGCGCGATGGACAGCCCCACCCGCAGCGTCAGCGCTCGCGCCATGCGGTCATTGCGTGATTTGGCGCCAGCATTGTCCCGGCGCAACATGAACAAGCCCGCACCGGCCAACGAGGCCAGCACCAGCACCAGAGCAATGACGATCACGGTTTTCATGGTCGGGGATTATCGGCGGTGGGTGCGGCCATGTTGAGCGCTTGGGCAACGCGCCAGCGCGTCGTGGTCTTGGTGGCGGCCCTGCTGGGCGCGGCGATCACGGCACGCCTTGGCTGGTGGCAACTAGACCGGGCGCACCAGAAGCTGGCCTTGCAGGCGCGCATGTTGTCCCGCGCCGAATTGCCACCGCTGCCGCTGCAAGAGCTTGTTAGGGGTGCTGACGTGGCGAGCGTCGGCGCCACCGAGCAGCACTACCGCTTGATCGCCTTGCGTGGACGCTGGATGCCCGAGCACACGGTGTATCTCGACAACCGGCAGATGAACGCACGGCAAGGCTTTTTTGTCATCACGCCTCTGCTGATGGCCGATGGCGGCGCCGTGTTGGTGCAGCGCGGCTGGAGCCCCCGAAGTTTCACTGACCGCACGCAACTCGCACCATTGGCCACGCCTGTGGGTGAGGTGGTGTTGCTGGGCCGCATAGCCCCGCCACCGGCCAAGCTGTTTGAGTTCAAGGGCGCGGACAACGGGCGCATCCGGCAAAATCTGGATCTGCCGGCTTATGCCCACGAGATTGGCGTGGCGCTGCGGCCGGTGTCGGTGCAACAAACCCTGGCCGCGCTACCGGCTGACCCCACGGCATCGGCACCATTTTTGCGGGATGACTTGCTGCGTCAGTGGGCCGCGCCCACCGTGGACGTGAGCAAGCACCGCGGTTATGCGCTGCAGTGGTTCGCACTGTGCGCGCTGATCGCTGGCTTGACGCTCTGGTTCCAACTGGCGCGCCCATTTTTTGTGACCCGTGCCTTGGCGCGTGGCGCTTCCCAATCACCCTCTCACTGACCCCATGGCCGATCAATCTGAACCGCTGGGCCTGACCGTGCATTCGATGCCTCAACCGGGCGCTGTACTCACCCGCCAACGCGCCAGCGGCCGCTGGAAGATGCTGGTGGTGATCCTGGTTTGCGCCGCGCCGGTGATCGCCAGTTACACCACCTACTTTGTGATCAAGCCCGGTGGCACCGGCACGGCCTATAGCACCTTGATCCAACCTGCCGTGCCCATGCCCAAGGCCCTGGCCTACAACCTGGCCGGGCAAGGCCAAGCCTTGCGTGCCATGGCGGGGCAGTGGCTGCTGGTGGTGGTCGACGGCGGCGCCTGCAACCCGGCCTGTGAAAAGCGCCTGTACATCCAGCGGCAATTGCGCGAGATGACCGGGCGCGACCGCGATCGCATCGACAAGCTCTGGCTCGTGATCGACAACGCGCCCATATCGCCCGCGTTGCAGCAGGCGCTGCTGGCCACGCCGGCGATGAACATCCTGCGGCTGCCACGTGAGGTGGCCGCGGCCTGGCTGAAGCCAGCGCCGGGCCAGGCCCTTGAAGACCACCTTTACATCGTCGACCCTCTGGGCGACTGGATGATGCGCGCGCCCGCCGACGCTGATCCGTCCAAGCTCAAGCGCGACATCGAGCGGCTGCTGCGTGCGTCGGCCGGCTGGGACAAAGCCGGCCGCCAGGCGCTGATTGAAGCGCCAGTGGCAGAGGCTGCCAACGCGGCGTCGGTGGCTGCCACGTCAGACGCCAAGTCGGCCGCCACTTCGGCCTCCATGCCCTGAGCCTGCCCGCATGCTGCCCAGCGCGCTCCTGGATCTGCCCTCGCTGCTGCGCCTTGCGCTGCTGGCCGGTGCGGTGGCCTTGCCGCCCTTGGCTTGGTGGTGGCAAAGCCAGCGCGGAGCAACGCCCAACGCCAGGTTGGCGGCCCTGACCACCCTCACGCTGTTCCTGACCTTCGATTTGATCGTGTTTGGCGCCTTTACCCGGCTCACCGACTCCGGGCTGGGTTGCCCTGATTGGCCCGGCTGTTATGGCCAGGCCAGCCCGGTGGGCGCTTTGGACAACATCCATGCCGCCCAGGCCTTGCTGCCCAGCGGCCCGGTGACCCAGGCCAAGGCCTGGATCGAGATGGTTCACCGCTACCTGGCCATGGCCGTGGGCGCGCTGATTCTGGTGGCCGCCGTGGCCAGCTGGCGGGCCAAGGCGGCCTTGCCGCACTCGCCCTGGTGGGCCAGCCTCACCTTGGGCTGGGTGATCGTGCAGGGCCTGTTTGGCAAGTACACCGTCACGCTTAAGCTGTACCCGGCCGTTGTGACCTTGCACTTGCTGGGCGCTTTGGTGTTGCTGGCTTTGCTGGTGCTTCAGCAAACGTCCTTCAGGGCGCGTCCACTGGTCTTGCACGATGGCCGTCGTGGGTCGGTGTGGGTCGCCGCGGTGCTCGGCCTGGTGTGGTGTCAGATCGCGCTGGGCGGCTGGGTCAGCACCAACTACGCGGTATTGGCTTGCACCGGCTTTCCGGCCTGCAACAGCCAATGGTGGCCGGCCATGGACGCCGTTCAGGGCTTCACGGTTTTGCGTGAGCTGGGCCGTGCCGGCCACGGTGGCTACCTCAATTTTGACGCGCTGGTGGCCATCCACATGGCGCACCGGATCTTTGCGGCGGTGGCCTTGGTGGCCCTGGTGGCGCTGGCCCTGCGTTTGGGGCGCGAGCCTCGCGTGCGCGTGCGCCGCTACGCCCTGGCACTGGGCGGTTTGCTGTTGTGGCAAGCCGCCAGCGGCTTGTCGAACGTGGTGCTGGGCTGGCCCATCGTGGCCGCGTTGGCCCACAGCGCTGGCGCTGCCGCCCTGGTGGCGGTCTTGACATCCTTGTTGGCCCGTTCGTGGGCCGGCGCCTCGCCTGCGTTTCGCACCCTCTAAAATTTTCGATTGCCCATGACTGCTTCCACCACGTCTCCCGCCTCTTCAGCCCCGGCCATGCCGCGCTGGCGCCAGTACCTGGCGCTCACCAAGCCGCGTGTGGTGCAGCTCATCGTGTTCTGCGCGGTGATCGGCATGCTGCTGGCCGAGCCTGGCGTGCCGCCCTTGGGCCTGGTGTTTTATGCCACCGTGGGCATCTGGCTGGTGGCCAGCGCGGCGGCAGCGTTCAACTGCCTGGTCGAGCAGACCATCGACCAAAAGATGACGCGCACCGCCTGGCGCCCCACCGCCAAGGGCCAGCTCAGCAACACCCAGGCGCTGGTGTTTTCGGCCCTGCTGTGCGGCGCGGGCAGCGTGCTGCTGTATTGGTTTGTCAACCCGCTCACCATGTGGCTGACCTTCGCCACCTTCGTGGGCTATGCCGTGATCTACACCGTGGTGCTCAAGCCGCTGACGCCGCAAAACATCGTGATCGGTGGCGCGTCGGGCGCCATGCCACCGGTGCTGGGCTGGGCCGCCATGCGCAATGACGTCGGCCCCGAGGCGCTGCTGATGTGCCTGATCATCTTCTTGTGGACGCCCCCGCATTTTTGGGCGCTGGCCTTGTACCGGGTTGAAGACTACCGCCGCGCCGGCCTGCCGATGTTGCCCGTCACGCACGGCTCCGATTTCACGCGGCTCAACGTGCTGCTCTACACCGTGGTGCTGTTTGCCGCCACCTTGCTGCCTTTCATCATCGGCATGAACGGCTGGCTGTACCTGGCCTGCGCCGTGGTGCTGGGCGCCTGGTTCATCTGGTTTGGCTACCGGCTTTGGCGCGAGTACAGCGACGCGCTGGCGCGCAAAACCTTCCGTTTTTCCATCCTGTATTTGTCGCTGCTGTTTGCGGCATTGCTGCTTGACCACTACCTGATGCCATGGCTCAACTGAAATTTGTCCCGTCCTGCCCGGTGGGCTTGGTCACGCTCGTTGCCGTGGTGGCGCTGGCCGGGGGGCTGCTGGCGGGCTGCGACAACAAGCCGGCCAACCCCGGCGCCGAGGCCGTGGCCGCCGCGCCGGCCGCAGGCTTCAAGGCCGTGGACATCACCGGCGCCGAATACGCCCGCACCCTGGCGCTGACCGACGCCGACGGCCAGCCGCGCACGCTGGCTGATTTCAAGGGCAAAGTTGTGGTGGTGTTCTTCGGCTACACCCAATGCCCCGACGTGTGCCCCACCACCATGGCCGAGTTGGCCGAAGTCAAACGCTCGCTGGGCGCTGACGGCGCTCGCGTGCAAGGCCTTTTTGTGACGGTGGACCCCGAGCGCGATACCGCCGCGCTGCTCAAGGCCTACGTGGCCAACTTTGGCCCCGACCTGATCGGCTTGCGCGGCACGCCCGATCAAACCCGGGCTGCGGCCAAAGAGTTCAAGGTGTTTTTTGCCAAGGTGCCGGGCAAAACCGATACCAGCTACACCATCGACCACACGGCGGGCTCGTACGTGTTTGACGCCAAAGGCCACGTGCGCCTGTTCACGCGCTACGGCAGCGGTGCCAAGGCCCTGGCCGACGACCTGAAGATCCTGCTGGCCGAAAAGCCCTGATCGTGCGCGTTGGCCTGCGGGTCAGCCCATGAAAAAAGCCACCTCGCGGTGGCTTTTTTGTGGGCAAGCAACGCGGCCAAAGTGGCCGCACGGCTCAGACCTTAGGCTCAGACGCTAGGTTCCAGCGCCTTGCGCATCTTCTTCATCGCCGCCACTTCAATCTGGCGGATGCGCTCGGCGCTCACGCCGTATTCGGCCGCCAGATCATGCAGCGTCATGCCACCGCTGTTGTCGTCGTTGACCTTGAGCCAGCGCTCCTCAACGATGCGTCGGCTGCGAGCGTCCAGCACCTCCAGCGCCATCACCAGGCCGTCGCCCGACAAGGCATCGCGGCGGCGGTTTTCAATCACGCGCGTGGGCTCGCCCGAGTCGTCGGCCAGGTAGGCAATCGGTGCGTAGCTTTCTTCGTTGTCGTCGGTTTGTGGATCCAGCGCCACGTCACCACCGGACATGCGCGTCTCCATCTCGATCACCTCGGACGGCTTCACGTTCAGCTGTGTGGCCACACGCTCAACATCGGCCGGCGACAGCGTATTGCGGTGTGCGTTGCCATCGCTGGCATTGCTTTTCATGCGCTGCTTCATCGAGCGCAAATTGAAGAACAGCTTGCGCTGCGCCTTGGTGGTGGCCAACTTGACCATGCGCCAGTTGCGCAGCACGTACTCGTGGATTTCGGCCTTGATCCAGTGCAGCGCGTAGCTCACCAAGCGCACGCCCTGGTCGGGGTCAAAGCGCTTCACGGCTTTCATCAAGCCCACGTTGCCCTCCTGGATCAGGTCGCCGTGCGGCAAGCCGTAGCCCAGATATTGGCGTGAAACCGACACCACCAAACGCAGATGCGACAGCACCAGACGCCCGGCGGATTGCACGTCGGCCTCGTCACGCAGGCGGCGCGCAAATTGGGTTTCTTCTTCTTGCGTGAGCATCGGCAGCCGGTTCACGGCCGAGATGTAGGCGTCGAGGTTGCCCAGCGAAGGCACCAGCGCCCAAGGGTCACGCACAGACAGCGAAGTGGTTGCAGAAGAAAGGTTCATGGTGTGTTCAGACAAACCCGCAGTAACTTGGTTCCAAGAATATTAGCACTCTACCTGTTGGAGTGCCAAAACCTGCCGACATCGGGATGTCGACGGTGTGGCGATGGGCACAACCAGCCTGCCCGCAGCGCGGCTCAACCGACAACAAGCCTGAGCCAAGCCGCCTGACTGCGCACACGGCTGTGGTTCAGATTGATTCAAGTGCACTGCCGCAGGCCTGGTGACGGCCGCGGGATTTGGCGATATACAACTGCGCGTCGGCCTCCCGTACCAGTGCCGCCGGGCTGCCCACGGCGTCCTGTGCCTTGCTGCACACGCCCAGGCTCACCGTCACCATGGGCGACACGGCCGAGTCGGCGTGTTCGATTTGCAGCGCAAACACTTGCTGGCCCAGTTGCTGGGCAAATTCAAGCGCGCCCTGCAAGGGCGTGTCGGGCAACAGGCAAGCAAATTCTTCACCCCCGTAACGCGCCACCATGTCACCGGGCCGGCGCAGCCCCGCTTTGAGCGTGGCGGCCACCCGGCGCAGGCAATCGTCGCCGGCCTGGTGGCCGTAGCGGTCATTGAAGCGCTTGAAAAAGTCCACGTCCAGCATCACCACGCTCAAGGCCGTGCCGCCACGCACGGCGCGACCCCACTCCGCCGTGATCAGCTCATCAAAGTACCGGCGGTTGTGAACGCCGGTCAGGCCGTCGATGTAGACCCAGTGGCGCAGCAGATCCGCCTGCGCCTTGAGCGTGAGGTGGGTGCGCACGCGAGCGCGCACGATTTTTGGGTTGATCGGCTTGGAAATAAAGTCCACCGCGCCCAGGTCCAGGCCCCGCGTTTCAGCCATCTCATCGTTGTGGGCGGTGACAAAAATGACCGGGATGTCGCGCGTGGCGGGGTCGGCCTTGAGCCGGCGGCACACCTCGTAGCCGTCCATGCCGGGCATGACCACATCGAGCAGCACGAGGTCAGGCAACTCGGCCTGGCACAACGCCAGCGCTTGCTCGCCGCTCATGGCCATGAAGACCTGGTGATCGGCTGAAAACGTGCTGTACAGGGCCTGGATGTTGCTCGGGTGGTCATCCACCAGCAGCAATTGGGGCCGGCGCTGCTCCAGGCCGGCGATCACGGGGGGTAACAAAGCATCACTGTTGAGCAGGGCATTCATGGGCGCTCCTCCGACAGGCTCCTGGAGATTCGGCGCGACATCGGCCGCCCGGGTGGCGGGCCCCGTTCATGAGGCTGCCGCGATCAAGTCGTTGCACAGCCGCAGCGCGTGGCCAAAATCAAGATTGACCACGGCCTTGTCGAGCTCGTGCTCACCC
>JAYWDK010000450.1:0-3126 GCA_043779845.1 Betaproteobacteria bacterium
GCAAGTGATGGCGCTGGGCGAGCGTGAATGCACGCTGCAGCGCCGCTTCCAGAAGCTGGTTGAAATTGCGCCCAGCCCCCACCTTTCGCCCGCGCTGCGCGAGCAATTGATGCAGGCCGCGCTTGCGCTTGCGCGCTGCACCGGCTACCAAAGCCTGGGCACGTTTGAGTTTTTGGTGGACGACGGCTCGGCCACGCTGCCGTTTGTTTTCATCGAGGCCAATCCGCGCCTGCAGGTGGAGCACACCATCACCGAGGAGGTGACCGGCGTGGACCTGGTGCAATCGCAAATCCTGATCGCCGCAGGTCGCTCGCTTCAGCAGATAGACCTGGACCCCGCCAATCCGCCAGCGGTGCGTGGTTTTGCAGTGCAGTGGCGCATCAACGCCGAAACACTCGACGCGCAAGGCCAGGCGCGGCCGTCGTCGGGCACGCTGTTGCAGTGCCACTTTCCCAGCGGCCCGGGCGTGCGGGTGGACAGCCACGCAAGCGCCGGGCTGGCGCCGTCGCCGCACTACGACAGCCTGCTGGCCAAGTTGATCGTCAGCCACCGCAGCGACAACTTTGCTGACGTGCTACGCCGCTCGCAGCGCGCGCTGGCCGAGTGCCGCATCAGCGGCCTGGCCACCAACCTGCCTTTGCTGCGTGTGCTGGCGCGTGAGCTGACGGATAACGCCGATGTGCAGCGGTCTGATGTACACACCCGCTGGCTTGAAGAACACTGGCCCGTGCTGCAAACCCAGCTGGACGCCAGGGCTGATGCCACGGCCCAGGACACGACCGGGAAAATCGCCAAAACAAGCGCTGATCCAGCCATGCCCGAGGGCCAGATCGCCCTGCGTGCGCCCATGGCCGGGCGGCTGGTGGCGTTTACCGCGGCCGTGGGCGACAGCCTGGCCGCCGGCGCCGAGGCGCTGGTGCTCGAAGCCATGAAAATGCAGCATGGCCTGAACGCCCCGGGCGCGGCCTGCATCACCCGCCTATTGGTTGAAGTGGGCGACTTTGTCGACGAAGGCCAGGTGCTGATGCTGCTGGCGCCGCTTGAAGATGCCTTGGCCGAGGCCACCGACACGGCCACGCTGGACCCCGACCACATCCGCCCCGATTTGCAGCGTGTGCGCGACCGCGACGCGCTGCTGCAAGACGCCGCACGCCCCGCCGCCGTGGCCCGCCGCCACGCGGCCGGCGGCCGCACCGCCCGTGAAAACGTCAATGACCTGTGCGATGCTGGCTCGTTCATCGAGTACGGCGCTTACGCCATTGCCGCGCAAACCCGGCGCCGCACGCTGGATGACCTGATCCACAACACGCCGGCCGACGGCATGGTCACCGGCATTGGCGCGATCAATGGCGCCACCTTTGGCGCCGAGCACAGCCGCTGCGCCGTGATGGCCTATGACTACACCGTGCTAGCGGGCACGCAAGGCTGGCGCAACCACCACAAAAAAGACCGGCTGCTGGGCCTGGCCCACCAATGGACGCTGCCCATGGTGTTGTTTGCCGAAGGCGGCGGCGGCCGGCCGGGCGACGTGGACATGCCCATCGTGGCCGGGCTCAACAACCACACCTTCAGCCAGTTTGCCGCGCTCTCAGGCAAGGTGCCGGTGGTGGGCGTGGTGCATGGCCGCTGCTTTGCCGGCAATGCCGCGCTGCTGGGCTGCGCCGACGTGATCATTGCCACCCAAGCCGCCAACATCGGCCTGGGCGGGCCGGCCATGATCGAGGGCGGCGGCCTGGGTGTGTTCAAGCCCGAAGACATCGGCCCCGCCGCTGATCTGCACGTTAACGGCGTGATCGACATCCTGGTGCAAGACGAGGCCGCGGCCGTGGCCACCACCCAGCAGTATCTGGGCTACTTTCAGGGCCGCACGCCGCACTGGGCCTACGGCGACAAACGCGCGCTGCGCCACCTGGTGCCCGAGGCGCGGCAGCGCGTTTACGACATGCGCGCCGTGCTGCACGCGCTGGCCGATACTGGCTCGGTGCTGGAGCTGCGCCGGGGGTTCGGTGCCGGCATGATCACCGCGCTGCTGCGCATTGAAGGCCGGACTATGGGCGTGTACGCCAACAACCCACACCACCTGGGCGGCGCGATTGACCCCGACGGCGCCGACAAGGCCGCGCGCTTCATGCAGTTGTGCAACGCGCACGGCTTGCCACTGCTGAGCTTGTGCGACACACCCGGCTTCATGGTGGGCCCTGAGGTGGAGCGCGCCGCTCAGGTGCGCCACGCTTGCAGGTTGTTTGTCAACGCCGCTCATTTGAGCGTGCCGTGTTTCACCGTGGTGGTGCGCAAGGGTTACGGGCTGGGCGCGCAGGCCATGGCGGTGGGCGGGTTTGACGCACCGGTATTTACCGTCGCCTGGCCCACCGGTGAGTTTGGCGCCATGGGCCTGGAGGGCGCTGTCAAGCTGGGCTACAGCAAGGAGCTGACTGCGGCCGTCGCCGGCCCCGAGCGCGAAGCGCTGTACGCCCAGCTGGTGGCCCGGCAGTATGAAAACGGTGCGGCCATCAACATGGCCACCACGCTGGAGATCGACGCCGTGATCGACCCCGCCGACACCCGCGATTGGCTGGTGCGTGGGCTGGCCAGCGCGCCCCCACGCGGCCCGCACCACACCGGCCACAACACGGCGCCGCCCCGATTTGTAGACGTTTGGTGAGTCTGCGCACCGGACAGCCGGGCACGCGCCGGCTTGTTGACCGGATCACTGACTTGTGGTTGATGGCAGACTGCGGCCCATGACTTTTTTGCGCCGTTTTTTATTGATCGCTTTGCTGGTCCTGCCGCTGGCCGCGCTGGCCGCGCTTGCCATGTTGTGGCTGGCCATTGAGGCCAAGCCCCGCGTCACCGACACCGTGGCCGTGTCGCCCGCCGACATCGACCGCGCCCTGCAGCTCATCCGGCGCAATGACCCGCGCGGCAAGCTGCCCGGCATCACCCGGGCGATGATGTTGTCGCAACGTGATCTGGAGCTGCTCACCAACCAGGCCGGGCGCCGCTTTGGCAACACCCTGGCCCGCGTGCGCCTGCAACCCGGGCTGGCGCGGGTGCAAGCCAGCTTGGCCGTGCCGGCAACAAAGCTGGGCCAGTGGTTGAACGTGGACCTGGTGCTGCGTGAAACCC
>JAYWDK010000451.1:0-8963 GCA_043779845.1 Betaproteobacteria bacterium
ACGCGGCAAAAAATGTGCGTGCTGGCCAACCGCGCCGCCAGGGCATCGTCGCTCAAACCGGCCAGCTCGGTGCCGGTGATCACCGGCTCGCTGGTGCCCAATCCGGCTTGCCGCGCCACCGACAAGGCCGTGGCCGGGTGGTCACCCGTCATCATCACCACCCGGATGCCGGCCGCCTGGCACTCACTGATGGCCTGCGGCACATCGGGGCGCACCGGGTCTTCAAGCGCGATCAGACCCAGAAACTCAAAGTCGAAGCCGTGCTGGTGGCCGGGCAGCACGTCGGCCTCAAAGGTGGCGCGGGCCACGCCCAGCACGCGCTGGCCCCGGCTGGCCATGGCGGCCACCTGGCGCGCGATCAGGGCGCCGCGCTCGGCGCTGAGGTGGCACAGGTCGGTGATGGCCTCGGGCGCGCCCTTGGCCGCGATCAGGCGCGCTTGCCGGTCGGGCGACAACCACACCCGTGACATCGCCAGCATGTCGCTGGCCAGCGGGTAGTCGTCCACCAGCGTCCAGTCGGCGTGCAGGTGCTCGGTGTGGGCCAGCAGCCGCTGCCCACAATCGGTGATGGCGGTCTCCATCGGATCAAACGCCAGGCGGTGGCTGGACAGCACGGCGTACTCCAGCACGGCATGCAGATCGTCGGGCAGCGCGGGCGAAGCCAGCGAACTTGCGGCGCTTGACGGATCTGCGGTACCTGCCGAACCTGCTGAACTTTCCGATCTGCCCCCGCCAAGGTCAAAGCCGGCCAGCTCGGATTCAATGCGCCGCACCGCCATGCGGTTGTCAGTCAGCGTGCCGGTTTTGTCCACGCACAGCACGGTGGCCGCGCCCAGCAGCTCGATGGCCGGCATGCTGCGGGCCAGCACACGCTCGCGCGCCAGGCGCCACGCCCCCAGGCCCAGGAACAGCGTCAACACCACGGGCAGTTCTTCGGGCAGCACGGCCATGGCCAAGGTGAGGCCGGCCAGCAGGCCACGCAAAGCGTCCCCCAGCACCCACCACCAGGCCAGCGCCAGCGCGGCGGCCAGCGCCAGGCCCACCACCGCAATGCGCCGCACGATCAACGCGGTTTCTTGCTGGATGGGCGTGCGCTCGGCCGTGATGCCGGCCAGTGATTGGCCGATACGGCCCAGGGCACTGTTTGCGCCCGTGGCCACCACCACGCCGCGCGCGCTGCCCCGGGTGACCAAGGTGCCAGCGCAGACGCGCTGCGTGTCGCCAGGCGCGGTGCCTGCTTCGGGCGGGGCGCTGCTGGCGTTTGCAGTGGCGTTTGCAGTGGCGTTTGCAGTGGCGTTTGCGGTAGCGCTTGCGGTGATATTTTCGGCGATATGTTCGGCGATATTTGCGGTGGTCACCTGCTTGAGCACCTGCGCCGACTCGCCCGTCAGCATCGATTCGTCCACCGCCAGGTTCGACGACTCGTGCAGCAGCAGGTCGGCCGGCACGCGGTCGCCTTCGGCCAGCAGCACGGCGTCGCCGACCACCAGGTCGCGCCCGGCGATGCGGCGCGGCGGGCCGCCACGCTGCACCAGTGCGCGTGGGCTGGACAGATCACGCAAGGCCTGCACAGAGCGCTCGCTGCGCCGCTGCTGCACAAAGCTGATGACCATCACGACGAGCACAAAGCCCAGCAGCATCAGCGCTTCATGGCGGTCGCCCAACACCAGGTAGAGCCCGCCGCACGCCACCAGCAGGAGGAACATGGGCTCAAGCACCACGTCGCGCAGCAGGTGCAGCACGCCGCGTTGCCCGGCCGCTGGCAGCTCGTTCGGGCCGCCTCGCGCCAGGCGCTCAAGCGCCTCGGTTTCGCTCAGGCCGTCACCGGGCGCGGGCGGGGCCAAGGGCATGGGGTGTGCCGCGCACAAGCACTGGGGTCTGGGCGGGTGCTAGTTGGATGCCGGCGCCGGGGTGGCGGGCAGGGCCGAGCCGACGGGTGCCGATGCCGGCGAGAGGGCGGGCAAGATCGCCGAGCCCTCCTTGGGCGCGCCGATGTGCTGCTCGATCGACGGCAGCGTGTGCGCAATGCCCTTGTGGCAATCGATGCAGGTCTGGCTGGCGTTGAAGGCCACCTGGTGCCGCGTGGCGGCGCGCTTGTTTTGCTCGGCGTAATCCATGTAGCTGTAGTTGTGGCAGTTGCGGCACTCGTGGCTGTCGGTGCGCTTCATGCGGTCCCACTCATGCTGGGCCAGCTCACCGCGCTTGGCGTTGAACTTTTCAGGCGTGTCGATCGACCCCAGAATCTTGTGCAGCACCTCGTTGCTGGCCTGCAGCTTGCGGATCATTTTGGGCCCCCACTCTTTGGGCACATGGCAATCGGGGCAGGTGGCGCGCACGCCGGTGCGGTTTTGGTAGTGGATGGTGTTGCGGTACTCGGTGTAAACGTTTTCCTGCATCTCGTGGCATGAGATGCAGAACGACTCGCGGTTGGTCATCTCCATGGCGGTGTTGAAGCCACCCCAGAACAAGATGCCCAGCACAAAAGCCAGGGCCAGCATGCCAAAAGCAGGGGTCCAGAGCTTGCGGGCAAGGCGGCGAAAACGCCCAGGCTGGGGCTGGTTGTTGTTGTCGTTTGGGGTGTCGTCAGCCATGGCTCAATCCTTGATCACTGCAGGCCGCGCGATCGCTGGAAGGTGTTTTCCACCAGCGGCTTGGCGTCGGTTTGCGGCACGTGGCACTGGGTGCAAAAGTAGCGCCGCGGGCTCACGTTGTCCAGCTCCTGGCCCTCGCGGTTGCGAAAGTGGCTGACGCCCACCTTGGTGGCGCCGCTGACGGCGGTTTTGGACCAGGCGTGGCAGTCCATGCACTTGTTGAAGTTGCGCGTGATCTGGTAGCCGCCGGTGGCGTGTGGGATCAGCGGGGGCTGCTGCACAAAATCGCGGGGCGCCGGGCCGTGGTCACGCTCTTGCCTGAAGCCCCCCGGCGGGTTGTCCTGGTTCACCGGCGTGCCGCCACGCAAGCCTTGCAGCTTGACGGGCGCGTTGTCGCTCTCCGCCGCTTGCGCTGTTTGCGCCACCTGCGCGCCGATCAAAAAAACGCTGGCAGCCAGCAGGAGCTTGAGGATGGTCTGGACTCGCATGGTCAGTCCCTTTTTATGTTGAAGCGGTGGGTGTACTTGAAGACGTTTGGCGCGCACACGTCAATGCAGCGGCCGCAGTTGGTGCAAGCGGCGTCGGTGATCACCGGGCCACAGCCGGCTTTGCCTTTGAGTGGCAAGACGATCACTTGCGGTTCGGGGCACACGTGGCCGCACCAGCCTCGCGGGGCGATCAGCAGATCCAACAAAAACACAGTGGCTGCGGCGCCCCAGGCCAAGGTGCCGCCAAAGATCAGCGCGCGCTGGGTCAGCGACACGGGGTTGATGGTCTCCCACACGGTGCTGCCCGTGGCCGCGCAGGCCAGCAGCACGGCGCCTAACAGCCAAAAGCGCAGGCCCCCGCGTGGTGCGCGGCCGGTGCCAATCTTGAGCTTGCGGCGCAGCCAGGCGGCGCTGTCGGTCACCCTGTTGACGGGGCAGACCCAGCTGCAAAAAACGCGGCCGCCCACGGTGGCATAAAACACCACGACGATGGCCGCGCCCAGCACGGCGCTGGTCTCGGGCCAGTGCCGCGTGGCCAATACCTGGGACAGCACAAACGGGTCGGTCAGCGGCAGCACGCTCAGCGTCAGGCTGGACGACAGATTGCCCCGGGCGATCCAGACGCCGGCCAAGGGGCCGAGCAGAAACAAGGCCAGGATCGCCAGCTGCGACAAACGCCGCAGGATCAAAAAACGGTGCGCCAGCCACCAGCCTTTGTCGCGCACGGCGTCATGCCCTGGCGCCTTGCTGGCGCCTGCGCGTGAGATGCCAAACGTGCGGCTGATGACGGCCGGCGTGTTGGCGGGCGTGCCGACGGGTGTGCCGACGGGTGTGCCGACGGAGGTGCTCACGGCTTGGCCTTGGCGCCCGGCGTGGCTTGGCTGGCGCTGGCCGATGCCGCGCCGGCTGTCTGATAGGCTGGCTTGCAGCACCTGGCGGCGGTTCACGGGCATGGGGCGGTCAATTCAGCGCGTCGATTCAGCGGATCAAACCCGCGTGATCTTCACGGCGCACTTCTTGAAGTCGGTCTGCTTGGAGATCGGGCAGGTGGCATCGAGCGTGAGCTTGTTCACCAGCCGGCCTTCGTCGAAAAACGGCACAAACACCAGGCCACGCGGCACCTTGTTGCGGCCCTTGGTTTCAACGGCCAGGGTGATGTCGCCTCGCCGTGACGCCACTTTGACCTGCATGCCGCGCTGGATGCCGCGCTGCAACGCGTCGTCGGGGTGCATGAAAACAACCGCCTCGGGCACGGCGCGGTGCAGCTCGGGCACGCGGCGCGTCATGGTGCCGGTGTGCCAGTGCTCCAGCACGCGGCCAGTGCACAGCCACAGGTCAAAGTCTTTGTCGGGTGACTCTGGCGGCGCTTGGTAGGGCAGCGCAAAGATATTGGCGCGGCCATCCTTCTGGCCATAAAAGCGCACGCCTTCACCGGCCTTGACGTAGGGGTCATAGCCCTCGCGGAAGCGCCATAGCGTTTCTTTGCCGTTGACCACCGGCCAGCGCAGGCCGCGGGCCTCGTGGTAGACATCAAACGGCGCCAGGTCGTGGCCGTGGCCGCGGCCAAATTCGGCGTATTCCTCGAACAAGCCTTTTTGCACGTAGTAACCAAAAGCCGTGCTTTCGTCGTTGCTGTAGCCAGGGATGTACTTGCCGTTGACGGTGGTCAGGTCAGCGGCCGGGAACTTGTTGACCTTGCCGTTTTTGTACAGCACGTCAAACAGCGTTTTGCCTTTGACATCGGGCTTCTTGGCGATCAGCTCGGCCGGCCACACTTCTTCGATCTTGAAGCGCTTGGAGAACGCCATCATCTGCCACAGATCCGAGCGCGCCTGGCCCGGCGCGCTGACCTGCTGGCGCCACACCTGCGTGCGGCGCTCGGCGTTGCCAAAGGCGCCTTCTTTTTCAACCCACATCGCGGCGGGCAAGATCAGGTCGGCCGCCATCGCGCTGACGGTGGGGTAGGGGTCGCTCACCACCACAAACGCCGCCGGGTTGCGCCAGCCCGGGTAGATCTCGCCGTTGATGTTGGGCCCGGCCTGCATGTTGTTGTTGGTGCTCACCCAATAACACTTGAGCTGGCCGTCTTTCAGAGCGCGGCTTTGCGCCACCGCGTGCAAGCCCACCTTGTCGGGGATGGTGCCCTCGGGCAGTTGCCAGATTTCTTCGGCGCGCTTGCGGTGCTCGGGGTTGGTCACCACCATGTCAGCCGGCAGGCGGTGAGAAAACGTGCCCACCTCGCGCGCCGTGCCACAGGCGCTCGGCTGGCCCGTCAGTGAAAACGGGCTGTTGCCAGGCTGGCTGATCTTGCCGGTCAGCAAGTGGATGTTGTAGACCATGTTGTTGGCCCATGTGCCGCGCGTGTGCTGGTTGAAGCCCATCGTCCACAGCGACATCACCTTGGTCTTGGGGTCGGCGTACAACTTGGCCAGCGCCTCCAGCTTGGCCACGGGCACGCCCGACAACTCGCTCACTTTTTCGGCGGTGTAGTCGCTAACGTACTTGGCGTATTCCTCGAAGGTGATCGGCGTTGAATCGTTCGGGTTGGCACGGGGCTTGCCATCGGCGCCGGCATAACCGTTGGCCGTGGCGTCTTTTTCAAGCACGTGGCCGGGCCGCAGGCCAAAGCCGATGTCGGTGACGCCCTTTTTGAAGTTGCAGTTCTTCTTGACGAACTCGGTGTTCACCGCCTTGTGGCTGATGATGTAGTGCGCGATGTAGTTGAGGATCGCCAGATCGGTTTGCGGCTTGAAGATCAGGCCCTGGTCGGCAAGGTCAAAACTGCGGTGCTCAAACGTCGACAGCACGGCCACGCGCACGTGCGGGTTGCTCAACCGGCGGTCGGTGATGCGGCTCCACAGGATGGGGTGCATCTCGGCCATGTTGCTGCCCCACAGCACAAAGGCGTCGGCTTGCTCGATGTCGTCATAACAGCCCATGGGCTCGTCGATGCCAAAAGTGCGCATGAAACCCGTCACGGCGCTGGCCATGCAGTGGCGCGCATTCGGGTCGATGTTGTTCGAGCGGAAGCCGGCTTTCCAGAGCTTGGACGCTGCATAACCTTCCCACACCGTCCACTGGCCCGAGCCAAACATCGCCACGCCGGCCGGGCCGTCTGACTTGAGCGCTTCTTTCCACTTGCCCGCCATCACGTCAAAGGCTTCGTCCCAGCCCACGGGCGTGAAGTCGCCGTTCTTGTCGTACTTGCCGTCTTTCTTGCGCAGCAGCGGCGTGGTGAGTCTGTCCTTGCCGTACATGATCTTGGACAGAAAGTAGCCCTTGATGCAGTTCAGGCCGCGGTTCACCGGCGCCTCGGGGTCGCCTTGGGTGGCCACCACTTTGCCATCTTGCACGCCCACCATCACGGCGCAGCCGGTGCCGCAAAAGCGGCAGGGCGCTTTGTCCCAGCGCACGCCCACGTCGGCGGCGGTGGGGGCATTGGGCTTGGCCACCTTGGCGGCCTCCACCACGATGGGAATGCCGGCCGCCGCCGTCGTGGCGGCCAGGGCCTGGCTCTTGATGAAGTCTCTGCGGGTGCTTGGCATGAAGGGGCTTTCGGGTTCAAAAAAATGCGGGGGCTGGCGTGCCGGCTTTGATCGCCGATGTCGGTGCGCATGCTGCATGCGCGCGGTTGGCTTGTCCTTGAACTGCGTCAAACCGGGGGCGGCGGCCCCGTATCCAGGTGATTGGCGTCTGCACCGCTGGCACCGGGCTGCACGATCGGCGCCAGGTCGGCCAGGCTGGCGCGCCAATCGGCATAACCCGTCACGGGCGCGTCCGGCGACGGTGAATCCGGGCCCGAGTATTCATACACCAGCGAGGTATTGAGCACCTGGGGCCACAGCGCAATTTGTGCCATCACGGCGGCGGCCGCGCGCTCGGGCGTGTCTTCGATCACCACCACCAGGCGGCCGTCAGCCTCCAGGCTGTGCGCCAGATCCAGGCCGGGCAGGCCCAGCAGTGCCTTGGTCAGCACTGGCAGGTCAGCGGGGCGGGCCCGCACGATGACGCCCAGGATGCTCATGTGGCTTCGCCCTTGGATTGAACAGGGCCGGACTGTTGCAGCCCCGGCCTCGCCACACCTTGAGCTATGTCAATTGATGCGAATCAATGAGGCTCAGATTCAGCGAACCCCAATGCTGTAGGGGCCCGCCGTTCTCGTTCTTGACGCGCTTCAAGGATTGCCGTTGAACAAATCCCTAGGCTGGTTCCGAGATTCAACACATCCCATCACGACAAGGAGGCCGGCCATGGCCGACAACAGCAAGTCAGGCAGCACGAGGGGCGCTGGGGCCAGCGGCAGCGGGTTTACCAAGCAGATGGCCCGTAACATTTTTTACGGGGGCACGGTGTTTTTTGCGCTGGCCTTCATCGCCCTGGTGACGCACAGCTCGGGCCAGATTCCCAAGCGCTCCAACGCGGCGGCGCTCACGCCCGCCGTGGAGCGCGGCAAAGGGCTTTGGGAAACCCGCAACTGCATCGGTTGCCACACGCTGCTGGGCGAGATCGCCTACTTCGTCCCTGAGTTAGGCAACGTGTACATCAGGCGCGGCCCCGATTTCATCAAGGCCTGGATCAAGGCCCAGCCCACGCACGTGCCGGGTCGGCGGCAGATGCCGCAGTTCAATTTCACGGAAGCGCAGCTCGACGACATGGTCGAGTTTCTCAAGTGGACCAACGGCATCAACACTGAAAAGTGGCCGCCGAACATCGAAGGGTGAGTGGACACATCATGCAAACAAGCACACTCAAATTCAAATCGCAAGGCGTCGCCAAGTACTACTTTGTGGCCGCGCTGATGCTGTTCACCGGCCAGATCGTTTTTGGCCTGGGCCTGGGCTTGCAGTACGTGATCGGGGATTTTTTGTTCCCCTACGTGCCGTTCAACCAGGCGCGCATGGTGCACACCAACCTGCTCATCATCTGGCTGCTGTTTGGCTTCATGGGCGCGGCCTATTACATGGTGCCCGAAGAGGCCGAGACCGAGCTTTGGTCGCCCAAGCTGGCGATGGTGCTGTTCTGGGTGTTTTTGGCGGCGGGCGTGCTCACCGTCGGAAGGCGGCTCGGTGGCTATGGCCACCGGCCAAGCGGCGGCGCATCACGCCGCCGCCCATGACGCCCAAGCCGCCACCACGGCCAAAACACAGCGCCACCGCCGCCTGTTTCAGTGGGGTTTCATGCTGCTTTTTTTGGCCGCGCCAGCGCTCAACCTGCTGCGCTTTGATTTGCACGAGGCCCGGCTCTGGGTGCTGGGCACACGTTGGAGCCTGGGCATCGGCGCCTTTCAAGCGGGCAGCATCAGCGCGCCGCAAATGGCGGCGTCACTGATGTTGCGTGGCTTTTTGCCCGTCATCGTGCTCGCGGTGGTTTTTTTGGCGGTGGCTTACCGCTACGGGCGGCTGTATTGCGGCTGGCTGTGCCCGCATTTTTCAATGGTGGAAGGGCTCAACAATCTGCTGCACCGAGCCATTGGCAAGCTCAGCGTGTGGGACCAACACCGCACGCCGCGCACTGGGCCCGCGCCGCAGCGCCGCTGGTGGCCGGTGTTTGCACTGGCTTGTGGGTTGTCGGGTTTTGCCTGGGCCATCACCTTGCTCACCTATTTGCTGCCACCCGCCGAGATATGGGGGGGGCTGCTGCACGGCACGCTCACTGCCAACCAGGCGCGCTTTCTGCTGATCGCCAGCACGGTGTTCACGCTGGAATTTGCCTTTGCGCGCCACTTGTTTTGCCGCTTCGGTTGCGCGGTAGGTTTGTTCCAGAACCTGGCCTGGATCGCCAACCCTCGGGGCATGGTTGTGGCCTTTGCCCGCGAGCGTGCGCGTGATTGCAAAACCTGCGATTCAACGCGTGGCCACGGCGCCGCAGTGGGCACGGACATGGG
>JAYWDK010000452.1:0-8955 GCA_043779845.1 Betaproteobacteria bacterium
GTCTATCTGGCCATCGCTTCGGGCCAATATGGCTATGTCAACGACGGCAACTGGCATGCGGTGTCGATACCGATCAGCGAGATCAAGAAGGCTGGCAACAAGGCCTCGGGCCAGGAGGCCTCGGCCACTTCGGTGTTTGACCTGAGCCGGGTGACCGCGCCGTTTGTGATCGCCGACCGCTATGCCAAAACGGGCAAGGCCAGCAACAGTGGTGACGCCACCAAGGTTTATGTGGATGCCATTTACTGGTCACGGTAAATAAAGTGCTGACGCGGGCGACAGAGCCCGTCTAGTCGCACACCTCAGGCCGGAGCAACCATGCCCACTCAAGACCTTGCTCAACAACTGGATCTGCCAAAACGCGCCGTCGCACTGGTGCTGGCAGGTGGCCGGGGCAGCCGCCTGCACCACCTCACCGACCGCCGCGCCAAACCGGCGGTCTACTTTGGCGGCAAGTTCCGCATCGTTGACTTCGCACTGTCCAATTGCCTGAACTCGGGCATACGTCGCATTGGCGTTATCACGCAGTATAAAAGCCACAGCCTGTTGCGTCATTTGCAGCGCGGTTGGGCGTTTTTGAAAAGCGAGATGAATGAGTTCGTCGACCTGCTGCCAGCCCAGCAGCGCATCGACGAAGACACCTGGTACCGCGGCACTGCCGACGCCGTGTCGCAAAACCAGGACATCCTCGACAGCTACGGCGCCGAGTACGTGGTGGTGCTGGGCGGCGACCACATCTACAAGATGAACTACGCGCTGATGTTGGCCGACCACGTGGCCAAGGGCCGCGAATGCACCGTCGCCTGCATCGAGGTGCCCCGCGACGAAGCCCGTGCATTTGGCGTGATGGCCGTGGATGCGCAATGGCACATCACCGACTTTGTTGAAAAGCCTGCCGATCCACCCAGCGTGCCCGGCCACCCCGACCGGTCGCTGGCCAGCATGGGCATCTACATCTTCAATGCCAAATACCTGTACGCCGAGCTGGCGCGCGATATGGCTGACACCACCTCCAGCCACGACTTTGGCAAGGACATCATCCCGCGCGCGGTGCGCAACGGCTGCGCGGCAGCGCACCCGTTTTCGCTCAGTTGCGTGGGTGGCAAAGCCGGTGAAATGCCCTACTGGCGCGATGTCGGCACGCTCGATTCGTATTGGGACGCCAACATCGACCTCACCGCCACCGACCCGCAGCTCAACCTGTACGACAAGCGCTGGCCCATCTGGACCTACCAGCCGCAATTGGCCCCCGCCAAGTTTGTGCACAACAGCGACGAGCGACGCGGCATGGCGGTCGAGTCGCTCATTTCGGGCGGTAGCATCATCTCGGGCAACGTGCTGCGCTCGGTGCTGTTTTCGGGGGTGCGCGTGCACTCCTATTCCCAAGTGGAAGGCGCCGTGTTGTTGCCCGGCGTGCAAGTGGGCCGCCACGTGCGGCTCAACCGCGTGGTGGTCGACCGGGGCTGCCACATCCCCGACGGCCTGACCATCGGCTTTGACGCCCAAGCCGACGCGCAGCGGTTTTTTCGCACCGACAGCGGCATCACGCTCGTGACAGCCGACATGCTGGCCAAATTACGCGGCTGACCCTCCGCGCGCTGCGCCGCCGCCAGGCGGCCTGCTGAAAGCGCCGTCAAGGCCGCCAGTCCCCGGGCCGTGCGCGCTGCGTCGCCTGGGGTGACGCAGCGCGTATGCACGGCCGCTTTCACCCCCCCTGAATCAGCGGTTTTGCCCGGGCGTCCACTCTCGTGGCCGCGCTCCAGTTGAACTGGCATCTGCGTTATGAAATCGATTTCAAACATTTTTGTCGCTGTACTGGATGAAATGTTGGATGTGTTGAAACCGCATTCAGAAAGAGTCGAAAAATCAAACCGACTCATTTGCTGATCCAGCCGCGCAGGGGGTCTGTAGTGGTCCGAGGCGCAGCAGCGATCCACAGGAGCAAGCCATGTTCTCGAAGTCAATTTCCATCGTCGCAGCGTCCGTGTTGGCGTTGTTTGCAGGCGCGGCCCAATCGGCCACGACGAATGCCTTTGCCAATGGCGGTTTTGAGGCGGCCAATGCGGCGGCAATCCGCCCGGGGGCGTGACATACTTTTCGGCAGCTTGGTTGGCCGCCCCCACGGGCAATCCGGCGATGCTGTCCACCGACGCGCATACCGGCGCTTTTTCGGCCCTGCTGACCGTGCCCGCCGGCTTCGGCGGTTCAACCCTGTTTCAGAACTCGGTTGACCATGGCGGCATGGCCATGCTCGACGCCAGCGCCGTGGGCCAAACCCCGGTGCTGTCGTTCTGGGCCACGGGGGACGTCAGCACCACCGGCAACGTGTTGTTTGCGCTGCGCTACCTGGACGGCATCGGCAACATCCTGGGCGGCAGTGGCAACCAGTTCTTCCAGAACCAGATCAATACCAGCACCTGGAGCCAGATCAGCTTCCAGGCGGCGGCCATCCCCACCGGCACCAAAGCCGTGTTTCTGGAAATGAATACCGCCGTGGGCCCCTTGCTGGATGGCCGCGCCAACGCCGTCATGATCGACGACGTCCACCTCGGCATGACCGCCGCCGTGCCGGAACCCGAAACCTACGCACTGATGCTGGCTGGCTTGGCTGGCATGGGCTTGGTGGTGCGCCGTCGGCATAAAACAGATCAAAGCCCACCGGCGCCACAGCGGCCGGGCCAAAGGTGCTGGCGCGGCGGGGGTTGCTGTAAACCACCCAGGAGCGGCCAAAAAGCTTGAAGCCGAAGCTGTTGGCATCAAACCCGTTGGCCGCCTCGATGGCAACCGTGTTTTGGGTGGTGAACAGCCAATCGGCCAGGATCGGTTTGGGCTCAAAGCGCAGCTCGCCCGCCACCACCCGGAACGGTGTCGCGCCCAAACCCATGTGCAGCACCATGCTGATCCACTCGGTCGTGGCACCGCTGAGTCGCGCCACAAAACCCACGCCATGACATAACGCATCAGGGAAGCGACTGCTGGCAATGAACGAGACGTTCTCCAACGGCGAGCGCCCATACGTCTCGGGCGCGTGGAACGCCACCAAACCGGTTTTGAGATCTTCAAAAAACGCCACGGCCAGGCCGCTGCGCAAGGTCTCCAGCAAGAACTTGTAGTGCATGTGCAAGAAGATGGATTCGTTTTCCAGCCATCCCGGTGAAAAGACTTTGCCCCGGCCAATCTCAAAACTCTCGTCGGCAAGCGGCGCATTGATGCGGTACATGCCGAGCTTGGCGTCATGCAAGGCCGACCGCCGAACCGCAGCGTAAAGCACTTACGCGCTGGCCAGGTCGGGCGCCGCGCGCAAGGCATGCACGGCGCCTTCCAGAAACGCGGCCACCGGCTTTTGCCGAAATCGCAGGGCCGCCACGAACACCGGCGCTGCGGGCGCTCCAGGGCCGGGCAGCGGAGCAGTGGCGGGCAACCGTTCAAACGCTGTGACCTCGTGGATGTAGTAACTGACCGACAACCCAGCGCCATCCATCGCGCCGGCCAGGCCGTGCGCCAGCACCCGCTCAACGGCACTGAAAAACACCAGCAACCGAGGCGCCGACAGCAGCTGATCTTGCCCCAGCACGCCCAGTCGGGTCTCGACCCGAAAGGCCTCGCGGCGCGTGGCCAAGTGCTGCCATGTCGGCAAAAAATTCTGCAGATCGGCCTGTTGCAGGATGTCGGTGACGGATTGCACCAACTCCGCCACCTCCCGTGGCAGCAACAAGGCGCCCGCAGGCGACAAGTGCCGCGTCACGGCCTGCCGCGCGAAGGCCAGGCCGCGCCGCAAGGCTTGCGCCTCGTGGGTGGACGAGCCCAGCAACCCTGGCAAACCGTTGAGCGCGTCGCACCAACCGGGCTTTTCGGCTTCCATTTCAAGGCCCACGCCAAACGGATCGAACAACGACGACTTGACCGCCAGCAGGCTGACGATCTTGGCCAGCAGCGTGGTACGGAACACGGGGCCCAAGCCGCGGCCTGAACGCATTTTTTGGGGGTCAGCGGCGCGCCCGGCAATCAACCGCGTTTTGCCGGCGTCTTGCACCACGGCGTGCGATTGCCGCACCGCGCCGTCCTGGCGTAACACGTATTTTTTTGAACGTGCTTGCACCACGTGGTCGTTGTCGAAGTAGCTGAAATCAGCGCGCTCCAGCAGCAGCGCGCGCTGCCGGTCGGGGTAGAGCGCGGCATGGCTGTCGAGCAAATCAAGGTTGTAGATCCAGTGATCCACCCAATAACCTTCACCATGGGCGGCTTCTTGAAGCTTGTCGGCCAGCCCAAGCACCTGCTCAAACAAGGCATCGGCAGCGGCGCCAGCGTGGCCGGCGTCCAGCAAGGCTTCCATCAACTGGCCAGGGCTGAAGGCCTGGGCCAACAGCGCTTGCCAGTGCGGCGCGCGGGCCTCGGACCAGGCTGCCAGCAGCGCGGGCAGCTGCTCTGCCGGCAGGCAAAACCGCTCGGCCTGGATCACCAGCGGGTTGTTGCCGTCGAGTTGCATCAACTCGAAAAACGTCTCAATGTTGGTGGCGTCCACCCCGGGGTAGACAAAGTTCTCGCTGCGCCGGTTCTGGTTCACATCCCGGAAGTTGGCATTGCCCTGCGACCAGCAAGTGGGCGCGAGCTCAAAGAAGTTGTAGTCGCGCTCGGTATCGCCGTGCTTGCGGGTAAAGGCGTGAAACACGCGTGGCCCGCGCGGGCCGTCAATCACCACGGGCTGGCCGCCGCGCAAAGTGTTGTCGAGAAAGGCCTGGCGCGTGTACGCGCCCAGCTGCGCCGGCCCCGCCAGCAGGTCAAATTGCGCCATCAGGCCGCGGATGAGTGCAGTGTTCTCTTGCTGCTTTTCGTCGGCGTACCGGGGCCGCAACAGGATGCGATCCCGCAGGGCACTGGCCGCGCCCCAGTCAGGTGCCTGGCCAAAGTACGACGCCCAAGCGGTGGATTCACCCGGCGCCAGCGACACCGCGAGCTGGGCAAACGCGCAGCCCGTGAGGGTGTCGCGGCGGCCTGCCGAGGGGTCGATCGCGGCGTTCAATTTGAAGGCGAGCGGCGAGCGCAAACTGGTGTCGGCGCCAAACACCAAGTCCGGGTCGGCAATGATGGGCACTGCATGCCCGTCTTGCACCGTGAAGGGAAAATACCCGCCGTCAATCCACTGCACCTCGGGCTTGTCGGAGGGCTCCACCTTGAGCTTGTAGAACGGCAGGCGCGCCTCAATATGGCGGATCTCGGCAAACGCCTCCATGGTGCGCGACATCAGCTTGAGCGGCGCCTCGCCAAGACCAAACGGCACGATTTGCGGCAGGCCGTCCAGCACTTGTGCCGTCAGGGGAGCGGTGCCGATGTTGTGCAGCGTGACGCGGCGCATCAACACCGGCAGACGCTCGTTGGGCACGCCGCAGTAGGTGACCCGCACGCGCAAGCCCAGCGCCGCGTGGGTTTCTTCGATCATGATTTCTTCGGGCCTGATGTCAAGCCGCTGCGACACGCCGTTATCGTCAGGCCATTGAAACGGCTCATGCAGGCGCGAGACGTGCCCTTCAGTGCTGCGGATGAAGGTGCGAAGCCGTACAAGGCCGTCAGCGCATACGCCTTGTTGGCGGCGTGGAACTCCAACATGGCATTGTTTTTGTTTTGCACTCCGAAGCTGGAGATGCACTGCCCCCGGTTGCAATAAAACACCCACATGGGCTTGCCGTGCGTGCCCGCGATGCCAGGCAAAAAGCTGGCAAACGGCCGCGCGGCATTGAACTGCCCGAGCCTAAAACCGTCGGCGTTCAGGGCGTAGTGAGCGCCCCCAAGGCCGCCGCCTTGCGGCGAACGCCGGATCACGACACCCGCTTGCCATCGGCCCCAAACGCCATCGCCCAAGCCACCGCGGGCGCCAAGCCCACGGTCTGCCCGGCCTCGCTTTGACCCTGCTCGGCGCCCACCTTGGCGTTGATCAGCTCGGCCACGCCGTCCACCCGCAGGTGCAAGATGGACGAGTCACCCAGGTGCTCGGCCAGCACCACGGTGGCGGGGATACCTTGGCCAGGCGCTACCACGTGCAGGTGCTCGGGGCGCAAGCCCATCCGACGCGCCTCCGGCGGCGCGGCCACCGCCAACGCATCCCACAGCGCCTGGTGCGGGCCGGCCGCGCCCTCGGCAGGCGGGCAGTCGATCAGGTTGATGCGCGGGGCCCCAATGAAGGTGGCCACAAACTCATTGGCCGGGCGGTTGTACAGGTCCATGGGCGCGCCAAGTTGCTCAACTCGGCCCTTGTTGAACACCGCGATGCGGTCGCCCATGGTCATGGCCTCGACCTGGTCATGGGTGACGTAGATCATCGTGGTGCCCAGCTCTTTGTGCAGGCGCGACAGCTCGATGCGCATGTTCACGCGCAGCGCGGCGTCCAGGTTGGACAGCGGCTCGTCGAACAAAAACACCTTGGGCTTGCGCACGATGGCGCGCCCAATGGCCACGCGCTGGCGCTGGCCACCCGAGAGCTCTTTGGGGTAACGCCCCAGCAACTCGGTGATGCGCAGGATGTCGGCGGTGTGCGCCACCTGCTCGTTGCGCCGCGCCCGGCCCACGCCGGCCATCTTCAGGGAGAAGCCCATGTTGTCGGCCACGGTCATGTGCGGGTAGAGCGCGTAACTCTGAAACACCATGGCGGCGCCCCGGTCGGCGGGTCGCAGATCATTGGCGCGCACGCCATCGATCAGGATCTCGCCACTGCTGATCGACTCCAGGCCCGCAATCATGCGCAAAGTGGTTGATTTGCCGCAGCCCGATGGGCCCACAAAAACCAGGAACTCGCCGTCGCGCACGTCCAGGTCAATGCCCTGGATGACCGGCACATCGCCATAGCGTTTGACCAGGCTCTTCAGTGAAACTTGTCCCATCTCAGACGCCGGTGGCGAATACGCTGTCATGCACGGGCTGGGGCGTGTCTGCCATGGCGCCGTGCAGTGCCTTTTGACGCCGTAAAAAATCGCGGTACCAAAGTGCGCTGTCCTTGAGCGTGCGTTGCTGGGTGCGGTAATCCACATGCACGATGCCAAATCGCTTTTCGTAGCCCGAGGCCCACTCAAAGTTGTCGAGCAGGCTCCAGACCATGTAACCCGCCATGCGCACGCCCTGCTGCATGGCGCTGGCCACCGCTGCGATGTGGCGCGCGATGTAGTCAGTGCGTTGCAGGTCATGCACCTGCCCATCCATCAAATGGTCTTTGAAGGCCCCGCCGTTTTCCGTCACGTACAGCGGCGGCACGTCGTAGTCGCGGTGCAGACGCACCAGCAGCTCGGTCAGGCCCTCGGGGTACACCTCCCAGCCCATGTCGGTGATCTCAAGGCCACCGCGCTGCACGTCCCACGGGGCTGCGGCGCTGACCACCGAACGCGAGTAGTAGTTGACGCCCAAAAAATCCATGGGCGTGTTGATGTCGCGCAAATCGCCAGGCTCGATCAACGGGGCGTCAGCGCCCAGGTGGGCCAGCACGTCCACCGGGTATCGGCCCTTGAACAGCGGATCCATGTACCAGCGCAGCAACTTGCCGTCTTCCAGCACGGCCTGGACTTGATCTTCGGAGGACGCGGTGGCCGGATGCTGCGGCGACAGGTTGAGCACCAGGCCCAAGGGGCAATGGCAGCCCTGGGCACGCAGCGCTTGCAGCGCCAGACCGTGGCTGAGCATCAAGTGGTGTGAGACCTGCATGGCGGTGGCCCGGTGCTGGACGCCCGGCGCAAAAGTGCCGGTCTCGTGGCCCAGCACCGAGATCACCCAGGGCTCATTGTGGGTCGTGATGGACGCCACCCGGTCACTCAGGCGAGCCGCAACGCCCTGGGCATATTCCACAAACCGATGCACCGTATCGCGGTGGGCCCAGCCGCCCCGGGCTTGCAGCTCGGCCGGCAAATCCCAGTGGTTGAGCGTGAGGTAGGGCTTGACCTTGCGGGCCAGCAATCCGTCCACCAGCCGCTCGTAAAAATCGAGGCCTTTTTCATTCCAGGCCCCGGCGCCGCCCGGGCGCACCCGAGGCCACGAGACCGAGAACCGGTAGGCGTCCACACCCAAGCCGGCAATGAGATCAAGGTCACTGGACCAGCGGTTGTAGTGATCGCAGGCCATGTCGCCGCGGCTGCCGTCGGCAATGACGCCGGGCACTTGGCAAAAGTGATCCCAGATCGACGGGCCACGCCCATCTTGGGTGGCCGCGCCTTCAATCTGGAAGGCGCTGGTGGCCACGCCCCAGACAAAGTCAGCCGGAAAAACGGCCATCGGATCCGTGGAGGGAGGCTTGGAGAGAGTCATTTTTGATTTTTGATAACACTAAATGGCAGCGACATCCGGTCGCGTCCGGTCTTGCAATCAGCTGGCCTTGCGCTCACTTCACGGCCCCGGCGGTGAGGCCCGAGATGAGCTGACGCGACGACAGAATGAACAGCACCACCAAGGGCAAGGTGGCAATGGCCGAGCCGGTCATGAGCGCGCCCCACTCTGTGTTGACGGGGCTTTGCAAGCTGCGCAGCGCCAGCGGCAGCGTGTACATGTCGGGCGAGCGCATGACGATCAACGGTCCGATGAAGTTGTTCCAGCTGGCGATGAAGGTGATCAGGCCCAGCGTGCCCAAGGCGGGCTTGAGCAGGGGCAGCACGATGCGCCAATAGATGCCCAGCTCGCCGCAGCCGTCCATGCGTGCGGCCTCGACCAGATCCCTGGGGATCGAGGTGGTGACGAACTGGCGCATCAGGAAAATGCCAAACGCGCTGGCCGCGCCGGGGATGTACAGGGCGCGCGGTTGGTCAATCCAGCCCAGCATGTCCATGATCATGAAGGTGGGGATCATGTTCATGAACGAGGGCAGCAACATGGTGCCCATCACCAGGCCGAACAAGGCGTTTTTGTGTTTGAAATCAAACAACGCAAAAGCATAGCCGCCCATCGAGCAAAACAGCAGTGTGAGCACGGTTGACAAGAGGGCGACGT
>JAYWDK010000453.1:0-21864 GCA_043779845.1 Betaproteobacteria bacterium
CCTACGGTTTTGTCGAGCCGCTGGGTGGCCTGCTGGAACAAAAGGTCGAGGACAACGGCAAAGAGTTGCAATGCATCAAGACCGCGCTGCTGGCCAGCATGCAGGGCTACGCGCCGCAGGTGGCCATCGAGTTTGGCCGCAAGGTGCTGTATTCAGGCGACCGCCCCACATTCGCCGAGCTTGAAGCCCACGTGAAGAAGAAGTGATGGCCCCCAAGACGTCGAGTACGACGTCGCCCCCCCAAGGGGGAGGCAGCCGCCTTGGGAGCGGCCCGGCGGCGGCCGCTTTCCCGCCAGCGACGGAGTAAAAACAAATGGCAGGCGACGCAAAAAAGCTTCAACCCATCATCATCAAGCGCATCAAGAAGGGCGGCCATGCGGTGCATGGTGGCGCCTGGAAGATCGCTTACGCCGACTTTGTGACGGCCATGATGGCGTTCTTCTTGTTGATGTGGCTGCTGGGCAGCACGTCCGAGGGCGACAAAAAAGGCATTGCCGATTATTTTCAATCGCCGCTCAAGGTGGCGCTGCTCAATGGCGGCTCGGGCTCGGGTGATTCATCGTCGGTGGTCAAGGGCGGTGGCCAGGATCTGACGCGCTCGGGCGGCCAGGTCAAGCGTGGTGACGTTGAAGCGCCGCGCAGCACCATCAACTTGCAGGCGCTGCGCCACGAGCAGCGGGTGGCCGAGGCCACCAAGCTGCAAGAGCTCAGCGAGCAAGTGGCGTCGGAGATCAAGAACAGCGCCAAGCTCGCGCAGTACGCCTCACAAATCAAGCTCGACATGACCCGCGACGGCCTGCGCATCCAGATCGTCGACGAGCTGGCGCGGCCGATGTTTGACAGCGGCAGCGCGGTGGTCAAACCGTATATGCGTGAGTTGTTGCGGGCCATTGGCAGCGTGCTGGTGGAGGTGCCCAACCGGCTCACGCTGGAAGGCCACACCGACGCCACGCCGTTTCCGGGCGGCGACAAGGGCTACAGCAACTGGGAGCTGTCGGCCGACCGGGCCAACGCCTCACGGCGCGAGCTGGTGGCTGGTGGCCTGACCGAGGAGCGCGTACTGCGCGTGCTGGGCCTGGCCAGCAGCCAGCCCTTCAAGCGTGAAGAGCCCACCGGGCCCGAGAACCGCCGCATCAGCATCATCGTGATGAACCGCGAAGCCGAGGACCGCTTTTATCGGCCCACGGCCGACTTGGTGCAACCCATGCCCGCCGGCGCGGCTGCCGAGGCCTCCATCAAGCCTGAAAAGCCGGTTTTTGTATCAAGTCCTGCAACGGCTGGCCGATAAGACCCTATCGCCTGTTGTCACCCAGCCCCTTTCCCTTTGCCCCTTGCCCCGAGGACTGACATGAGCACTCCATCCGACCTCAAGTTTTTGGTCGTTGACGACTTCTCCACCATGCGCCGCATCGTGCGTGGCCTGCTCAAGGAAATGGGCTGCAACAACGTGGACGAAGCCGAAGACGGCGCCGTTGCCTTGCAAATGCTCAAGGCCAACCGCTATGACTTTGTGGTGAGCGACATCAACATGCCCAACATGAACGGCTTTGACCTGCTCAAGGCCGTCAAGGCCGACGACGCCCTCAAACACATCCCCGTGCTGATGGTCACCGCCGAGGCGCGCAAGGAAGACATTTTGCTGGCCGCGCAAAGTGGTGCCGCCGGCTACGTGGTCAAGCCGTTCACCAAGGCCAACTTGGAAGAGAAGGTGACCAAGATCATGCAAAAGCTGGCCGCCACGGCCTGATGGCGCCAGGGAGACCACCATGAAAATGGAAGACATGACCACCTTGGCGCCGGAGCAGGGCGCGCCACCTTGCTTGTCAGTTTTTGCGCCCGAATCGGGCGCGCCACCTTGCTTGTCAGTGTTTGCGCCCGAATCGGGCGCCACACCTTGCTTGTCAGTGTTTGCGCCCGAATCGGGCGCCACGACCTCGCCCGAGGTGTTTCAGCAGCTGGGCGCGTTGACCCGGTTGTTGCATGACACCTTGCAGCAGCTGGGCGTGACGCCCAATCTCCAGCACGCCGCTGACGGCCTGCCCGACGCGCGCAGCCGGCTCAAGTACATCGTCACCAAGACGGCCGACGCCGCCGACCGGGTGCTCAATTCGGTCGATCAGGCCAAGGCCGAGCACGTGGCCATTGCCGCCCAAACCCGCTCATTGGCGGCGGCGCTGCTGGCCGATCCGGTCAAGGCGGTGGCCTCGGGCGCGGTGTTCAATTTTGTCAATGAAATTGAAGCCCGCACCGCTGTCATCGACGCCCATCTGACCGACATCATGATGGCGCAAGACTTTCACGATCTCACCGGCCAAGTGGTGGCCAAGGTGGTGACGCTGGCCAATGACCTGGAAGACAGCCTCGTCAAGCTGTTGGTGCAGGTGGTGCCGCCCGACCAGCGCGACAAGGTCGAACTGGCCATCCTGCACGGCCCGGTGGTGGATACGGCAGGGCGCACCGATGTAGTGGCCAACCAGGGCGAGGTGGATGACTTGCTGGCCAGTTTGGGGTTCTGAGCAAGCCACGCGTTGCTATCAAAAAAAGCGGCCCATGAGGTCGTTTTTTTCGCCCCCAAGGTCTTGGCGAGGCAGCCAAAACCACCAGCGCCAGCCGAGCACGCCCAGGCGGTGTGACCAGCCAATTTCAGGTTTTGCCAACGCGATAAACGCGGCTTTTCTCCAGCTTTAACAAGGCTTGCGCAGGGGGCCTCGCTCCTACCATGGTTGGGCCCGTACCCAAGCGCCTGGAGCCGTCATGCCCGAAGCCGTTTTAAGTCCCACCGTTGAATTGACACTGGCCGAGCTGGTGTCTGAAGCCCAGCGCCTGCAGAACGCCGGCCAGGTGATTGAAGCCGTTTTGATGTACCGACGCTGGATCACCACCAGCGCCGTGGGCTTGCGCCACGTGGCCTGCTTCAACCTGGGCACTTTGCTGGGGGGCTTGAACCGCGGCGCCGAGGCCGAGGCCGCTTACCGGCAGGCCGTTGAGCTGCAGCCCGGCTTTCCGCATGCGCGGCTCAACCTGGGCCACTTGCTGGAGCGCGACGGCAAGCCCGAAGAGGCGCTGGCTCAATGGCGCGCGGTGCTTGATTCGGCGCAGACCATGGACCTGCACGTGCACGCCTGGAACAACACCGGCCGCTTGCTTGAAACCCTGCGCCGCTTCCCCGAGAGCGAAGCCGCGTTGCGCCAAAGCCTGCTGCTCAACCCCGACCAGCCCCATGTGGTGCAGCACTTTGTGCACCTGCGCCAAAAACAATGCGAGTGGCCCGTCTACGAGCCCTTTGGCCAACTCACGCCCAACAACTTGCTGATGGGCACCTCGCTGTTGGCCATGATGAGCGCCAGCGACGACCCGGCGCTGCAGCTGCTGTCTGCAGTGCGCTTTGCCAGCGAGCGGGTGCCCAAGGCCCAGCCCGTGGCATTGCACACCACCATGCCCCCGCGCACCGGCAAGATCAAGATTGGTTACCTTTCGGGTGATCTGCACATGCACGCCGTGGGCCTGCTGATCCCCGAGCTGCTGGAGCTGCACAACCGCGACAAGTTCGAGGTGTGGGGCTTTTGCTGGACGCCCGAGAGCCGCATGCCGCAGCGCCTGCGCTTGGTCAAGGCGATGGACCACCTGGTGCGCCTGGGCGGGGTGGACGACACCACCGCAGCCAAGCTCATCGCCCAAGCCGGCATTGACGTGCTGGTGGATTTGCAGGCGCTCACCAGCGGCGCGCGCCCAGCCATTCTGGGCTGGCGCGCAGCACCCGTGCAGGTGAGCTACCTGGGCCTGCCCGGCACCTCGGGCTTGCCAGGGGTGGATTACATCCTGGCCGATCACTACGTGATGCCGCCCGAGCTGGAGCCCTATTGCACCGAGAAGCCGATCCGGTTGCCGCACTGCTACCAGGTTAGCGATCGCCAGCGTGAGGTGGCGCCCAAGCCCGAGCGCAGCGCTTATGGCCTGGCCGACGACACTTTTGTGTACTGCTCGTTCAACAACAATTTCAAGTTCACGCCCGAGGTGTTTGGTGCGTGGATGCGCATCCTGGCCCAGGTGCCGGGCAGCGTGCTGTGGCTGCTGGCCGACAACGACACCGCGCAAGAAAACATGCTGTGCTGCGCCGATGCCCATGGCGTGGCGCGGCACCGCCTGGTGTTTGCGCCGCGTGTGGCGCCGCCCGAATACCTGGCACGGTTCCAGTGCGCCGATCTGATGCTCGACACCTTTCCGTACAACGCCGGCACCACCGCCAGCGACGCGCTGTGGATGGGCCTGCCCATCGTCACGCTCAGCGGGCGCAGCTACATCTCGCGCATGTGCGGCAGCCTGCTGGGCGCGGTGGGCCTGCCCGAATTGGCCACCGAGACGCTGGCCGACTACGAAAAAGTGGCGGTCGCCATTGGCCGCCAGCCGGCCAGGGCGGCCTCGTACCAGCGCTACCTGGCCGAGCATGGCCGCAGCTCGCCGCTGTTCGACCTACCGCAGGTGGTACGCGACATCGAGGCCGAGTTTGAACGCCTGGCGCTGGCACAGCGCTGATGCCGGCCGGCAATCGCAGTGGTCAATTCATCCACGCATCAGCACGACGCCCATTCGACTGACCCACCGCCCGTGCGCGACCCCCACGACCTGAACGCCGAAGACGGCCACGCCGGCCTCGCCCCGCCCGGGCTGGAGGACGACGCGCTGGCCCACGCCCTGGTATGGCTCACGCGTCACCATGGCGAGGAGCGCTCGATTGCGTCCCTGTTGGCCAGCCAGCAAATCGAGGGCGCGCTGGGCCCTGACCAGGCGCTGCGCGCCCTGCGCGAGGCGGGCTGGAACGCCGGTCTGTCGCAACGCCTGATCAGCGACATCCCCGACGTGCTGCTGCCCACGGTATTGCTGCTGAAAAACGGCGATGCCTGTGTTCTTGTGGGTCGCAGCCGCCAGGCCGGTGGCTTGAGCGTGTGCACCGTGGTGATGCCCGGCCCCGAGCCCAAGGAGCTGGCCGCCACCGAGGCCGAGTTGGCCGCCGAGTATTCAGGTTTTGCTCTGGTGGCCACGCCCGGCGCCCAAACCGCGCCGCCCCCCAGCAGTGCCACCAAAGAAGAAGCCGCCGCCCTGATCGGCAGCTCGGGCCACTGGCTGTGGGGCACCATGCGGCGCTTCATCCCGTATTACCGCTCGGCCTTGTTGGCGGCCTTGTTGAGCAATTTGCTGATGTTGGTGACCGGCCTGGTGACCTCGGTGGTGTATGACAAAGTGATACCGCACCAGGCCTTTGCCACGCTGTGGGCGCTGGCCGCAGCCGGCGGTTTGGCCCTGGTGTTCGATTTGACCGCGCGCCAGCTGCGCGCCTACCTGATTGACCTGGCGGGCAAAAAAGCCGACCTGCTGGTGGGCACCATGTTGTTCAGGCAAAGCCTGGGCGTGCGCATGGAGCACCGGCCCGAATCAGCGGGCGCTTACGCGCACATCGTGAGCCAGATCGAGCTGGTGCGAGAGTTCTTCTCGTCGGCCACTTTGTCGGTGGTGTCTGATCTGCCCTTCATGCTGATCTTCATTGGCATGACCTTTCTCATTGGCGGCCCGCTGGGCTGGGTGATGGTGCTGGCGGTGCCCACCATCCTGGGCGCGGCGTGGTTGATCCAGGCCTCGCTGCGCCGCGCCACGTCGGCCAACATGCAGCACCATGCTGATTTACACGGGCTGTTGGTGGAGGCGGTCGAGGGCATCGAGGACATCAAGGCCACCGGCGCGCAAGGCCGCTTTTTGCACCGCTACGAGCAAACCACGGCGCAGTCGGTGATGAGCCAGTTGCGCTCCAAGCGCATGACCACCTTGACCATGAACTTGTCCACCGTTGCCCAGCAACTCATCAGCCTGGTCATGCTGGTGTGGGGCGTGTACTTGATCGACGCCAAGATCATCACCGGTGGCGCCTTGATGGGTGCCGTGATGTTTGCCATGCGCACGATTGCGCCGCTCACCTCCATTGTTATGCTGACCACGCGTTACCAATCAGCCAAGGCCGCGATGCGCGCGCTGGACAAAGTGATGGCCCAGCCCACCGAGCGCGAATTGGGCCGCAGCTACATCCCCGTGCGCCAGCTCAGTGGCCGCATTGCGCTGCACGACGTGAGCTTCTCCTACCCGGTGGTGGGCGATCAGCAAGCGCCCAAGGTGCTCAAGGACATCAACTTGTCGTTTGAGCCCGGCGAGCGCGTGGCCATCCTGGGCCGCATCGGCAGCGGCAAGTCCACCATCCTGCGTTTGGTCGGGGGGCTTTATCGGCCCAGCGACGGCATGGTGGATGTTGACGGCATTGACCTGCGCCAGCTCGACCCCAGCGACTTCAGGGCCGGCGTGGGCTACGTGCCGCAAGACTCACGCTTGTTCAACGGCACGCTGCGCGACAACGTGCTGCTGGGCCGGGCCAGTGCCGAGGCGCACCGCCTGGGCGCCGTGGCCAAATTGACCGGCCTGTACCGTGTGGCCGAGAACCACCCGATGGGCTGGGATTTGCCGGTGGGTGAGTCGGGCGGTTTGTTGTCGGGGGGGCAGCGCCAGCTGGTGGCGCTCACGCGCAGCCTGATCACCGAGCCCAAGATCTTGTTGATGGACGAGCCCACCAGCTCGATGGACGCACAAAGCGAGATGGCGTTTTTGCGTCAGCTCAAAGAGGCCGCCGCCGGCTGCACCTTGGTGGTGGTGACGCACCGGCCGGCCGTGCTGGAGCTGGTTGCCCGCATCATCGTGATCGACGCCGGCCGGGTGGTGATGGACGGCCCCAAGGCCCAGGTGCTGGCCGCGCTGTCTGGTGCCAAGCCCGCAGCGCAAGCTGCGCCGGGTGCAGGGGCCGGCGCAGGTGCTGCGGCCACCAACGTGCACCGCCACCCCAGCACCCAGCCGGCGGACAGCCGGGCTGCGGTGTAGAGGGCAAACCGATGAGCTTGCGCCGCAAGGGCTTCGATCACCTGCCGGTACAGCGCGGTGACTTTGCCTATTTGAGCCCGCTGCAGGCCGCCCGCGAAACCGAGCCGGCCAGCGCGGCCAGCTGGGCCGTGTACCTGATGCTGGCCGCCTTGATCACCGCCGGGCTGTGGGCCGGCTTCAGCCAGGTGGACATGGTGACCCGCACTGATGCACGCGTCATCCCCGAGGGCCGCGAGCAGGTGATCGCCAGCCTGGAGGGCGGCATCCTGCGCGAGCTCAAGGTGCACGAGGGCGAGGCCGTGATGGCGGGCCAGGCCCTGGCTTTGCTGGACCCCACGCGGGTGGAAGCCCAACAAAACGAGAGCCGCGCTAAACGTTTGGCGCTGATGGCCAACGTGGCCCGCCTGCAGGCCGAGGCCACCGGCCATGCCCTGAGCTATCCGCCCGAGTTGAACAAGTTGCCCGCCGTGATCCAGGGTGAGACCGACAGCTACACGGCCCGCCAGCGTGCGCTCAACGAGGCCGTGTCGGTGAACTACCGCAACGTGCGCCTGCTGGAGCGTGAGCTGGCGATGGCCGACTCCATGTCGGCCAAGGGCTTGATGAGCGACGTGGAGGTGATGCGTTTGCGCCGCCAGGTCAATGATCTGACGCAAAGCACCCAAGAGCGCGTGAACCGTTTCAGGCAAGACGCCAGCGCCGACCTGGTGCGTGTGCAAACCGAGCTGGCCATGCTGAGCGAACAACTGGTGGTGCGCGACGACATCCTCAAGCGCACCACGCTAACCTCACCCGTGCGCGGCCTGGTCAAGAACATCCGACTCAACACCGTGGGCGGCGTGGTGGCGCCGGGCGCGCCGGTGATGGAGATCGTGCCCGTGGGCGACAAGGTGCTGGTGGAGCTGCGCATCAAGCCGTCCGACATCGGTTTCATCCAGTCGGGCCAGAAGGTGGAGGTCAAGCTCACCGCCTACGAGTACGCGATTTACGGCAGCTTGCGCGGCCAGATTGAAGTGCTCAGCCCCGACGCGCTGGGCGACAGCGAGCAAAAAAGCGCGATGCCCGGCGCCGAATCAACTTACTACCGCGCGCTGGTGCGCGCTGACGCGACCACGCTCAAGAGTGGCTCCAAGCCGCTGCCTGTGCTGCCCGGCATGGTGGGCACGGCCGAGATCCGCGTGGGCCAGCGCTCGGTGATGAGCTTCATGCTGCGCCCGCTGCTGCGGTCCAAAGAGGCCTTCACCGAAAGGTGAATTGGCATTCACCGAGAGGTGAATTGGCCTTCACCGAAAGGTGAGTTTGGCGGGCGCCCAGCCCACTCGAACTGTGGCTTGGGGCGTGTGGTTCAGCACAAAGAAAGCCCTCATTTCCCCGGCGTTTCGGGCGATTCAGGCGGCGGCCTCCAGCGTCTACTGAGGCCTACATCGAAGCAGTCGATCCAGTGGCATCCGGCCACCATGGGCTGCCGCCGCCACCATGCCTGAAGCCACGCCATCCTCATCGCTGTCTCGCTGCCGTTCGCCACTGTTGGCGCTGGTGCTGGTTTGGGCGGGCGCAGCACAGGCCGCCTGCGTGGACGAGGACAAGTTCGATACCCGCACCGGCCAGGTGGCGGACGGCGCCAAAACCGCCGCGCCCCTGGCCCCGCGCAGCCAGTTGCAGGGCATGGTGCAAGACGCGCTGGCCCGCAACCAGGGCGTGGTGGCGTCGCGCTTGTTGGCCGAGGCCGCCATGACCGACATCGAGGAAGCCAAGGCCGCCAAGCTGCCGCAGGCCTCGATGCAGGCGGGCTTGACACCGGCCTACAACAAGATCAGCGGCGGCGTGGTTGACACCAGCGGCCTGCAATTGGAAGGGCGCGCCAGCGTGTCGATCAGCCAGGCCATTTTTGACGGTGGGCGCGGTGATCGCATGATCGACTGGCGGCGCCAGCAAGCCGAAGCGGCGCGGCTGGGCCTGCTCAGCACGCAAGAGCAGATCACCCTGGCCACCACCTCGCTGGCGTTTGAGCGCAGCCGGTTCCGCATGCAAGCCACCATCTACGGCCAGCAGGTGCGCAAGATGAGCTGCCTGGTAGAGGCGCTCGACACCATCGTGGCGGCCGACAAGGGCCGGCTCAGCGAGTTGGTGCAGGCGCGCAAGCAGTTGCAGATGTCGGAGTTGCAGCAATCGCAAGCCGTGTCGCAGGCGCGGCAGGTTGAGGCCAAGATGCGCCGCGTGGTGGGTGACGGCCTGCCCGCCACCGAGGGCATGAGCAGCTTGCTGCTGAGCGTGCCCGACATCAACGAGGTTTTGGCGTCGGCCGAGCGCGCCGTTGAAATTACCCAGCTCGACGCCAACGCCGCCGCCGCCCTGGAGATGGCGCGTGTGGTGGAAGCCGCCACCAAACCCCAGGTGAGTTGGAACGTGGGCGGCTCGGGCAGCGCGGTGGCCGGTGGCGCCAGCCAGCGCAGCGCCAATCTGAGTGCCGGCATCTCGCTGTCGGTGCCGCTCTACAACAAATCCATTGATTACTCGGTGCAGGCCGCCCGCAAGCGGGCCGAGGCCGCCCGGGCGCAGCGCGCCGACGCGCTGGAATCCCGGCGCCAGCGCATTGTGGAGGTGCATGAGCAAGCCACCAACGCCTTTGAGCGCGTGGGCCGCGTGGTGCTGGTGCTGCGCGACAGTGACCGCCTGCGCAACTTCACCTTGCAGCAGTGGCAGCAACTGGGCCGACGCTCGCTGTTTGACGTGATGGCCGCCGAGAGCGACCACTACGGCCTGCGCGTGCAGTACGTCAACGCCTTGTTTGACGGCGAGCAGATGAACGCCACGCTGTTGTCCCTGGGCGCGGGCCTCGTCAACTGGTTGCGATGAAGACCCCGTGCATAACGAGTTATCAGAACCTGCTGACCGCCTTGTGCGGAACGGCAAAAACCCGCCGGCGCATCTGCGCTCGGCCCGCAAGGAGTATCCATGTTGAATAACAAATCCATCCTGATCACCGGCGGCACCGGCTCATTCGGCAAAGCTTTTGCCCATACCGTGTTGCAGCGCTACCCGGGCATCAAGCGCCTGGTGATCTACTCGCGTGACGAGCTCAAGCAGTTCGAGATGGCGCAAACCTTCAACCAGAGCAACCACGCCGGCATCCGCTACTTCATTGGTGATATCCGTGACCAGGCCCGCCTGACGCGCGCGCTGGAGGGCATCGACATCGTGGTGCATGCCGCCGCGCTCAAGCAAGTGCCAGCCGCCGAGTACAACCCGTTTGAGTGCATCAAAACGAACGTGCTGGGCGCGCAAAACCTGATCGAGGCCTGCCTCGATACCAGCGTGCAGCAAGTGGTGGCCTTGTCCACCGACAAAGCCGCCGCGCCGGTGAACTTGTATGGCGCTACCAAGCTGTGCTCGGACAAGCTGTTTGTGGCCGCCAACAACATCGTGGGCAACCGCGACCTGAAGTTCTCGGTGGTGCGCTACGGCAACGTGATGGGCAGCCGCGGCTCGGTGATTCCGTTTTTTGTCGACCGGCGTTCGTCGGGCGATCTGCCCATCACCGACCCGCGCATGACACGCTTCAACATCTCGCTGCAAGGTGGCGTGGAGATGGTGTTGTGGGCGCTCGAGAAAGCCTGGGGCGGCGAGATCTTCGTGCCCAAGATCCCCTCGTACCGCATCACCGACGTGGCCGCAGCTGTGGCGCCCGAGGCGCTGCAGCGCGTGGTGGGCATCCGCCCCGGTGAAAAGCTGCACGAAGAAATGATCACGCCCAGCGACAGCTTCAACACCGTGGACCTGGGCATCTACTACGCCATCCTGCCCAGTGGTGGCAGCTATACGCCCGATGATTACTGCACCCGCACGGGGGCCACACGCGTGCAGCCAGGGTTCTCGTACGACAGCGGCAACAACAGTGATTTTTTGTCGGTCACGCAGCTGCGCGAGATGATCACCGAGCAAGTGGTGCCGCTGGCCCATCACTGAACCCGAGGTGCCCAATATGGCTTGCATCCCCTACAGCCGCCAGCACATCACCGAGGCCGACATTGCGGCCGTAACCAAGGTGTTGCGCTCTGACTATTTGACCCAAGGCCATGCGTTGCCCGCATTTGAAACCGCGTTTTCGGCGGTTCACGAGGTGGCCCACGCGGTGGCCGTGAGCAACGCCACTGCGGCGCTGCACTTGGCTTGCTTGGCCATGGGCATGGGGCCAGGAAAAAGGGTATGGACCAGCCCCATGAGCTTTTTGGCCTCGGCCAATTGCGCGCGCTATTGCGGCGCCGAGATTGACTTCGTGGATATCGATGCCAGCACGGGCAACCTCAGCGTGGCCGCATTGGCCCGGCGCCTGGAGGCGGCCAAGGCCGAAGGCTGCCTGCCCGACTTGCTGATCCCGGTGGACTACGCCGGCTTGCCCTGCGACCTGCGCGAGATGCGCGCGCTGGCTGATAGATATGGTTTCCAGATCCTGCAAGACGCCTCCCACGCCACCGGGGCGTGCTACCTGGGCCGGCCCGTGGGCGCGGCTTGGGCGCACGCCACGGTGTTCAGCTTCCACGCGGTCAAGATCGTCACCACCGGCGAGGGCGGCATGGTCACCACGCAAGACCCGGCCCTGGCTGAGCGCCTGCGGCTGCTGCGATCACATGGCATGGTGCGCGAGGTGGCGGCCCTGCAAGGCGCTGCTGATGGCCCCTGGTATTACGAGCAGCAAAGCCTGGGCTACAACTACCGCATGACCGAGATGCAGGCGGCGTTGGGCAGCTCGCAGCTGACACGCCTGGGCGGCATGCAGGCCAAAAGAGCCGCGCTGGCTGATCGTTATGACAGCCTGTTGGCGGGCTTGCCCCTGACGCTGCCTGCGCGCGTGGCCCAGCGCCAGTCATCCTGGCATCTGTACGTGGTGCACTTGCAGGCCAGCCACTTTGGCGCGGCCTTGCCAGCCGAGCGGCTGCGCGTGTTCAACGCCTTGCGGGACGCGGGCATCGGCGTGAACGTGCACTACATCCCCATCCACACCCAACCCGATTACCAGCGCCTGGGCTTCAAGCGCGGTGATTTTCCGGCGGCCGAGGCGTTTTACGCCGGCGCCATTTCGCTGCCGCTGTTCCCCGAACTGAGCGCCGCTGACCAGGACCGCGTGGCCCAGGCACTGCGCGATGCGCTGCTGGCGCCGCAAGCCTTGCCCACCGCTAGCACCACAGCCTGCGAGGCCACCGCATGAAAAAATTCGCCGTGATCCCTGCCAGGGGTGGCAGCAAGCGCATCCCCCGCAAAAACGTCAAAGCGTTTGCCGGCCAGCCCATGATCGTCTACGCCATCATGGCCGCCCGCCGCGCCGGCGTGTTTGACCGCATCGTGGTGTCGACCGACGACGACGAGATCGCCGCCGTGGCCTTGAAGTTTGGTGCCGAAGTGCCCTTCAGGCGCCCGCCCGAGTTGGCCGACGACCTGACCGCCACCGCACCCGTGATGGCCCACGCCATCGCGCAGTTGGGCGCGGCAGCGGATGACGCCGTGTGCTGCATCTACCCCGGCGTGCCCTTGCTCAGCCCCGACGATCTGGCCGAAGGCCTGGCCTTGTTTGAACAAGGCACGCATGACTACGTGTTTCCGGTGCTGGCGTTTTCATCCCCCATCCAGCGGGCGCTCAAGCGTGCGCCCGACGGCACTGTGCAGAGCATGAACCCCGAATACGCCATGACGCGCACCCAGGATTTGTCACCGGCCTACTTTGATGCCGGTCAGTTTTACTGGGGCCGGGCCTGCGCCTGGGTGGCCGGGCGCAGCGCGCACCTGGGCGGGCGCGCAATGGTGGTGCCCGAGTGGCGCGCCGTAGACATTGATTCACCCGACGACTGGGTGCGCGCCGAGGCGCTGTACGCCGCGCTGACGGGCAGCGTGAACCCGGCCCAAAAGGCGGCTTGAGCGGCCACCGCATCCTGGCCGCTGGCCTGCCGGGTTAGCGGACAGGTTGGCGAGTTCAGTCGCGCCAGCCGATCTCCGGAAACAGCGCCGGCAGGCCACCAAGATCAGGGATCCTGAACTGCGCCTCAAAGCCCGGTTTGGCCACCACGCCCGCGTGCTCACCCGTGAGCACACGCACCGTGCGCACGCCCAGCGGCTTGAGTTTCACAAAATCTTTGCTGGGGTTGTCGCCGATGTAGGCCATCTGCGCCCAGTCGCAGCGCTCGCGCTGGCGGATCAGCTCAAAACAATGGGTGCTGGGTTTGGCGTGCTTCACGCCGTAGCGGTGGGTAATAAACACCTTGGCCAGGCGCGGCGCCAGGTTCAGTGCTTGCACCTTGCGCGCTTGCACGCCTTTGTGGCCGTCGGTCACCAGGTAGGGCGCTTGCGGCAGGCGCTGCAACAGCTGCTCGGCCAGCGGCGCCAGCATCAGGGTGGGTTGGTGCTGGCGGTAAGCCTTGATGCAGGCCAGCACCTCCGCCTGGGTGCTGATGCCCCGGGCTTGCAGCAATCGGTTGAATAGCGCGCCACGCCCGCGGGCGGCAAGGTCAGCGAGCAAATCCTGGTAGCTGGCCTCGGCCGGCCAGCCGTGTTGTTGCAGCAGGTGTTGCGCCACGGCCTTGAAGCCGCTCTCCACGTAGCGGTGCTCGGGGTAGAGCGTGTCGTCGAGGTCAAAGATCAGGATCATCGGCGGCTGGATCCCGGTCAAACCGCCACCAGCAGGTCGGCCGGCATGCGTATTTGCCGGATCTGGCCTGGCGAGCGCACAAACGGCCAGGCCGCCATGTCTTGCCCCAGGGCTTGCAGCAGTGACCAATGCAGGCTTTGCAAGCCCACCGCAATGCCGGTGGTGCTGGCGCCGCCAAAGCGGGCGTTGCACTCGATCACGTGCAGCGCGCCTTGTGTATCCACCATGGCTTGCAGCACCACCGGGCCCGTCAGGCCCAGGGACTCCAGGATGTGCATGCACTGAGCTTCCAGCGCGTGGTTGCTGAAGGTGGTGGTGACCTCGGACTCACCATTGACCACCCGGTCGCGCCAGCGCAGCACCACGCCTTTGGCACGGCCTTTTTGGTTCAGCCAGCCATCCACGCTGATTTCGCGGCCGGCCACTTGGGGTTGAAAGATCGGGTCGTCAAGCTGTTGCGCGTGGGCCAGCGCGGCGTCGTATGCCAGGCCCAAGCCCAGCGAGCGAGAGCCCGCGCCAAAGCGCTCTTTCACCACGAAAGGGCCGGTCCCCAGGCCATCGGGCGTCAAGGCGGTGGGGATGAACGGCAGGCCACGTTGCATGCCAAAGTGGCTAAAAGAGAGCTTGTCCACGCACAGGGCAAGCGCTGCCAGCGGCGCCACGATCACGTGGATGCCCTCGGCCTGCAGAGCCTCGGCGTGGCGGGCCCAAAAATCAAGCTCGCCGTCGCGGGTGGGCAGCACGCAGCTGATCTGGCGCTCTTGCAGGCCGGCCAGCAAGGCGGGCAGGGCGTCGTCGCGGGTGGGTGGCATCAGCCAATAACCATCGGCCACCGCCGCGCTGAGCGCTTCTGGGTTCATGTCGCCGGCAATCACCTGGCCGTGGGCATCAAGCTGCCTCACGGCGGCCTGCATGGCACGCACCAGCGGCACTTTGCGTGACGCGCTGCTAATGAGCACATTGAGCGGCTTGGGGGGTGAAGCCTTGGCCTGGAGCTGGTCGCGCTCAAACACAATGATCTGTTTGATCGCCTGCTCCAGCGTGGTGGGCGGGGCCCAACCCAGCGCCTGGCGCAGCAAGCCGATGTCGGCCTGCGAGGCCTCGAACGGGATGTCGGCCTCGGCGCTGTGGGCCACCATGTTGGGGAAGTGATGGCGCAGCGCCTGCACCACGTGCTTGACCTGGCGTGACTGCCCCGTGCCAAGGTTGATGATGCCCTTGATGTTGTCGGCCGCAGCAATGCGCAGCAGGCCCTCGGCGGTGTCGGCAGCGTAGATGTAGTCAAACCAGCCCTCGGGCCGGTAGACGGTAATGGCCTCGCCTTGCAGCAGTGAGCGCACCCAGCGCGAGATCACGTCGCGTGAGTTGCGGCCATAACCCCGGTAGATGCGTGTGCACACGGTGGAGAAGCGCTGGCTGCAGAACTGGTCAATAAAGCGCAGCTCAATCTCGTGCGCAAACTTGGCCATGCCCGTGAGGTTGCGCGGATTCACCGGGTCGCATTCGCGCAGCGACACGGGCTGGCTGCGGGCTGCGTCAAACTGGTAGAGGGCGGGGTCGTAGATCAGGTAGCTGGAGGCAAACACCACACGCTTCAGGCTGCGGCAATCTTTGACCAGCGTCATCAGGTGGTGCGACAGCCGCACGTTGTGCGAAAAGTTTTCTTCCCAAAATTCGTAGCTCTCGGTGGACCGCTCAAACGTGGCGGCCAGGTGGATGAAGATCTGCGGTGCAAACAAGTGCAGCTCGGCCTCGCTCATGGCGTTCAGATCCCCTTGCCGGTACACCACGCCGGGGCCAAAGTGGGACGGGCGCGGCTTGATGTCGCCCACCAGCACGGTGGCGCCCTGGGCCACCAGACGCGGCACCAGCTCGCGGCCGATCACGCCGGCGCCGCCGCTCACGAACACGCGTTGGTCTTTCAGATCGCTAGGGCTTTGCAGAGTCATGATTTTGAGTCGAATGAGTGAGGTGAATTGATGTCCGGCGCCAACCGGCCGTGCATCAATGAGTCAACGGGCCCGCCGTTGATCAACACATGGCCACGCAGCACACCTTCGCGCACAAACTGATTGACTTCAAGCACGCTGATGTGGTGGGTGCGTAGGGCGTAGGTTTCAGTGAACAAGCGGCGCAGGCCCAGGTCGTCAAACGCCACCGTGGCCAGCAGGCCCAGAAAGGCGCTGAAGTCGGCCGCGTAGTGGGCCGGGTCCTGGGTGCGCGTGGGATCCAGCAAAAACGACACTTCGGCCCGCTGGTGCGCCCAGACGATGTGTACCAAGCCGCCATAACCGATGAGCTGGCCCTCGTGCATCAGCGCCAGCAGCAGATTGGCCGGCTGGGGCTGGGCCAGCGTGGGCCAGATCTGCTGGCCAAAGTAAGCCTGCTGTTGCAGTGCCGTGATGGGCTCAGCCTGGCGCAGCACGTCCAGCTGCGCGTTGCGCCACTGGCGTATGGGCTCGATGTGCTCAGGCTGCACCGGCATCAAGGCATAAGCCCCGTGCTCAAAGTGCTGCTGGCGCAGGCAGGCGTAGGCGTTCATCAGAGGTAGATATGGGATGACATTGCTGCACAGCATGCCTGGCGGGCGCTGGGCCAAGGCTTGAAAAAAAGGGCAAAGCCCGCGCCATTTGTGCGCTATGTGCAGCGTGGGCCTGGCGGGCCTGCTGGGCCGCAAGCCACCGATCTGGCCGTGGTTTTGCCTGTTTTTCAAGGCTCAACCCGGGGCGGGCGCGGCCGATCATCGAGTTCTTGACAAGGAGAGACGCGATGCCATGCCTGCCTTCAGCCGACCGAGCGAGCCTGCCATGTTGATTGGTCAACGTGAGATCGGCCCCCATGCGCCGCCGTATGTGATTGCCGAGATGTCGGGCAACCACAACCAGTCACTGGACCGCGCGCTGGCCATTGTGGACGCCGCCGCCGCCTCGGGCGCGCACGCCATCAAGCTGCAAACCTATACCGCCGACACCATGACGATCAAGGTGGACGCGCCGGGCTTTGTGGTGGACGACCCGAACAGCCTGTGGGTGGGCCGCCATTTGTACGATCTGTACGAAGAGGCCCACACGCCCTGGGCCTGGCACGCGCCAATTTTTGAGCGCGCGGCCCAGCTGGGCCTGCACTGTTTCTCGACCCCGTTCGACGACACGGCGGTGGATTTTTTGGAGTCGCTCAACGCGCCGGCCTACAAGATCGCGTCGTTTGAATGCACCGATCTGCCGCTGATCCGCAAGGTGGCGGCCACCGGCAAGCCCATGATCATCTCCACCGGCATGGCCACGCTGGCGCAGATCGACGAAACCGTGCGCACCGCGCGTGAGTCAGGCTGCAAAGATCTGGTGCTGCTCAAGTGCACCAGTACCTACCCGTCAACGCCCGCCAATACGCACCTCAATACGATCCCGGTGCTGCGCCAGGCCTTTGGCTGCCCTGTCGGCTTGTCAGACCACACAGCGGGCTGCGGCGCGGCCATTGCGGCCGTGGCCCTGGGCGCTTGCGTGCTTGAAAAGCACTTCACCTTGGCGCGGGCCGATGGCGGCGTTGACTCGGCCTTCTCGCTGGAGCCGGCCGAGCTCAAAACCCTGTGCGTGGAGTCCGAGCGCGCCTGGCTGGCCCTGGGTGGCATCGTGTTTGGCGGCAGCAGCGCAGAGAAACAATCCATGGCCCATCGTCGCTCGCTCTACATCGTCAAAGACGTGGGCGACGGCGAGCTGCTCACCGCCTTGAACGTGCGCGCCATTCGCCCAGGCTTCGGCCTGCCGCCCAAGTACCTGGATCTGATGCTGGGCAAGCGTGTCAACAAAGCACTCAAAACCGGCACGCCGCTGGACTGGGCCCATGTTGGCTGAGCGCTTGAGGCGGAATTCAATGCGCCCGGTTCGGGTGGCCATTCTGGGCTGCGGCCAAATGGGCAGCCGCTGGGACATGCCCGGCACCGCCGCGCATGCAGGCCCGTCGCTCACCCACGCTGCAGCGTTCAGCCGCCAGGCCGGCGCGCAGGTGGTGGCGTTTTGCGACCCCGACCTGGCCCGGGCTCAAGAGGCGGCCAGTGCCTGGGGCAGCTTGATGGCTTTTGCCGACGCCTCCGCGATGTTCAAAACGGCCGCGATTGACCTGGCCGTGGTGGCCAGCCACAGCAGCGCTCGGCTGACCGTGATCGAGCAGGCGCTGGCTGCGGGCGTGCGCCACTTTGTGATCGAAAAGCCCTTGGCCATCACGCTGGCCGAAAGCAGGCAAGTGGTGCAAGCGCTGAACGCGCACGGCGCCGTGGCGCTGGTCAACTACAGCCGCCACTGGGACCCCGCGCTGGAAAACTTGCGCCAGCGCATCAACGATGGCCAATTTGGGCGCGTACAACGCCTGATAGGCCTGTATGGCAAGGGCTTGGCCAACAGTGGCTCGCACATGATCGATCTGGCCGGTTTTCTGTGCGGCGCAAGCCCGGTGGCGGCCCGCGCTTGGGGCCCGCCACTGCCCAGCAGCGAGGCCGATTGGAGCCAGGGCCAAGACGCCGTGGTGGATGGCCAGGTGCGCTTTCAATCGACTGAGGGCACCCGCGTGCAGCTTGATCTGTTGGCCACTGACACCAACGCCTTCACCTGCTTTGAGCTCAAGATCATTGGCACCGAGGCGGCGTGCGACATCCGCCTTGGCGGGCGCTGCATCGAGCTGCAAACCGTGCACGATGACGCCAACTTTGCTGGTTATCGCGTGCTGGGTGAGCGCAGCACCTTGCCCGCCCGTGGCCTGGAGGCCCTGGACAACATGGCCGCCGAGGCGCTGGCACTGACACGGGGTGAGTTGCCCCGGGCCCGCTGTGAGGCCCTTGATGCCCTGACCACCGCCGCCACCGTGCAAGCGCTGCGCCGCAGCGCGGCCGCCGGCCTTTCTGCCTGGATTCCTGTTGAGGTGAACAACCATGATTGACTGCCCCGTTCAAGCGCATACACCCTTGGCCATCGATGGTGGCACGCCGATGCGCAGCCAACCGTTCCCACTTCGCCGCACCATGGGCGAGGCTGAAAAACAAGCCGTGATTGAGGTCATGGACAGCGACAAGCTGTCAGAGTTTTTTGGCAGCCCCGGCCCGCAGTGGCTGGGCGGCCCCAAGGTGCAGGGCTTTGAGAACAAGTGGGCCAGCCTGTACGGCTTCAAGTACGCGATCTCGGTCAACTCCTGGACCACCGGCCTCACCACGGCCGTGGGCGCGGTGGGCATCGAGCCCGGTGACGAGGTGATCGTCTCGCCCTACACCATGTCGGCCAGCGCCACGGCGGTGCTGTTTTACGGCGGCATCCCGGTGTTTGCCGATGTGGACGCGGCCACCTTCAACCTCAGCGCCGAGACCATCCGCGCGCGCATCACGCCGCGCACCAAGGCCATCCTGGTGGTGCATATTTTTGGCCAGGCCGCCGACATGGACCCGATCATGGCGCTGGCCCGTGAGCACGGGCTCAAGGTGATCGAAGACGGCGCGCAATCGCCGGGTGTTTACTACAAGGGCCGGCCGGTAGGCGCCATTGGTGACGTGGGCGGCTTCAGCCTCAACTACCACAAGCACATCCATACCGGCGAGGGCGGCATGCTGGTGACCAACGACGACCAGATCGCGCTGCGTTGCCGCCTGATCCGCAACCATGCCGAGAACTTCATGGAGGCCATGCCGCAAGAAGACCTGGGCAACCTGATCGGCTCCAATTACCGGCTCACCGAACTGCAAGCGGCCATCGGCATCGTGCAGCTCGACCGCCTGCCCGGCCACCTGGCCCACCGCCAGCGCCTGGCCACGCACCTGAGCCAGGCACTGCAAGGCCTGCCCGGCATCACGCCGCCCCGTACCGAGCCGGGCGTGGGCCACGCCTGGTATTGCTACGCCATGCGCTACAACGCGTTGGCCGCCGGCATGCCACGGGCACGCTTTGCCCAGGCGGTGAACGCCGAGCTGCCCAAGCCCACGCACGTGGAACAGACCGCGCTGATTGAGGGTTATGTTCGGCCGCTGTATTTGGCGCCGATGTACCAACGCAAAATCGCGCTGGGCCGGCAAGGCTTTCCGTGGTCGCTGCACCCCCAGGTCCACTACGACTACGGCCCTGGCCTGTGCCCCGTGGCCGAGCGCCTGCGCGACGAAGAACTGCTGCTCACCACCCTGGTACGTGAACCCCTCACCGAAGCCGACATGGATGACCTGGCCACGGCCATGCGCCGGGTGCTGGCCCACGGCGCCTGACCATGAGCGGCTATCAACTGATCGAGGCCGACGACGACGCCGCCTGGGACCAAGGCGTTGAAGCCAGCGAGCAGGGCACGGTGTTCTGCCAATCCGGCTACCTGCGCTCGCTGGCCATGCCCGTCAAGCGCTGGTGGGTCAAGTCAGGCCAGGAGACGGTGGCGCTGCTGCCCGTGGTGGAAGACGCCACCGGCAAAAACATCGTGCAGCCGGCCTACACCGCCTACCTGGGCCCGATGTTTTTGCACGATGCCAAGGCCCTGAGGCGCGACCGCGTGCTTGATGAGTTCCGCATCAGCGAGTTTTTGGTGGCCGAGCTCACCCAACGCTTTCGCGACATCAACATGGCCTTGTCATGGCACTGCCGCGACGTGCGCGCGTTTCTCTGGCACCACTACCACGAGGCCGACAAGCCGCGCTTCAGCGTGGTGCCGCGCTACACCGCCTTGATCGATCTGCGCCGGTTGGTGCCTGAAACCTTTTTGACTGATTTGCGCCGCGCCCGCCGGCGTGAGCTAAAAACCGCACAAGACCACGAAGTGGGTGAGTCGGCCGACATTGAAAAATTCATGGGCTTGTACGTGGACACCTTTGGCCGCCAGGACATTGACCTGCCCGACGAACACATCCAGCTGGTGCGCCGCATCACCACCGACGCACTGGCCGGGGGTTATGGCCGCTTGTCAGCCTGCACCACGCCGCAGGGCGTGGGCTCGATGAACGTTTTTTTGTACGACCAGCGCCGCGCCTACTCGATGTTTGCCGGCAACGCACCCGATCTGCGTGACAGCGGCTCGGTGACGCGCCTGCTGGTGGACAACGTCTTGCACGCTCACCATCGGGGTTTGGCCGAGCTCGACATGCTGGGTGTCAACTCCCCCGCGCGCGGCGACTGGAAACTGAGCTTCAACCCCGAGCTGACGCCGTACTTTGCGGTGAACCTCAGCACCCCCACCACCTGATGTCGACATGAGCACTGTCTGGCCCGTTCTGCCCGGCCCGGTGGCCGTGGTGGCCTTTGACGCGGGCGGAGCCGAGCTGCTCAGCAGCTTGCTGCTGCGCTGGCCAGCGCCCTTGCGTGATCAAGCACTGCTGGTGCTCGACGGCCCGGCCCGCGCGGTGTTTGCGCGCAAGCTGGGCGATCGGCCCAGTCTGCCCTTGGATCAAGCCATCAAACAGGCTGGCAGCGTGCTTGCGGGCACGGGCTGGCAATCAACACTGGAGTTTGACGCGCTGGTTTTGGCCCAGCAGCGCGGCCTGCACAGCGTGGCCTTTTTGGACCACTGGGTGCACTACCGCGAGCGCTTTATGCGCGCTGGCGTGTGTCAACTGCCCGACGAGTTGTGGGTGGGTGACGACGACGCATTGGCGCTGGCGCAGCGCCTGCTTCCCGAGTGCCCGGCGCGGCAGGTGGGCAACCCCTACGTGAGTGAGGTAGTCGCGCAACTGGCAAGTTATCAAACCACGCTGCCAGCACGTGTGGCGGGGCAGGGCGTACGGGTATTGTTTGTGTGCGAACCCATCCGCGAGCCTGCCTTGCGCACCCACGGCAACGAGCGCCACTGGGGCTATACCGAAGAAGAAGCGTTGGCTTTTGCGCTGCACGTTTTGCCGCGTCTGGGCCAGGTCATCGAGAGTGTGGTGGTGCGCCCGCATCCCTCCGAGGCGCCCAACAAATACGACGCGCAGTTGCTGGGCGCATCCATGCCCGTGCACCGTGGTGGCAAGCTCACCTTGCTTGAAGAGGTGGCCCACAGCGACTGGGTGGTGGGCTGCAACAGCATGGCCATGGTGATTGGCCTGGCCGGTGGCAAAAAAGTATGGTGCGCCAACCCCCCTGGCGGTGCGGCCTGTCTGCTGCCCCAGGCGCAGATCACGATGCTGCGGGATGTGGTTTTTTGACGGGGTGTGAGCTGCGCGGGTTGGGACGAGAACGTCGCCTGTCTGAGTGGCCTATTTCGGCTCTGAGCGGTCGTGGCGATGGGCTGCTTTGGCGCAAGTTGGTCAAAGGCCAAAGCTGCTGGAGCGAGGCCGAGGCCACCGGGTAACTGGATGCCTGCGTGTCACCCGAAGCCGGCCTGAG
>JAYWDK010000454.1:0-48861 GCA_043779845.1 Betaproteobacteria bacterium
GGCGCGCTGATGTACAGCAGCGAGATGAACAACAAGGACCAACCCACCGAGAGGCGCGCCTCGGCCACCGAGGGCGTGGTGTAGTAACGCGTCAAGACATGCGGCATGGCGGCCGTGCCCAGCATCAGACAGAACACCAGCGCCAAGAAGTTGGCCCGCGCGGTGCCCGCTGCGGCACTGCCATCCGCGCCCGCCAGCCCGGCTTGAGGCGCGAGCCCCGCCAAGGGTCGCGCTTGATCACGCGCCAGATCCTGCTCGCGCTGGTAAGCGGCGCGGGCATCGGCCTCGACGCGGGGCAAGCGCTCCAGCCTGCGCTCGGCCTGCTGAATGCGTGCCAGCGGTGCGTTTTCAGCCCGCATGCGTTCAATTTCTCGGGCCAACAACTCGCCGTCGCTGGCCATCGCTGCGGGCACGTCGCGCAGCTTGCGTTGGGCGTCATCGGCACGTTCGGTGAGCAGACGACGCACTTCCAATTCAGCCGGATCCACCAGCAAATGCGCCTCGCGCTGGCTGACTACCGCCAGTTGCTCGTTGTAGGTGAACACCGGCAACCAAGACCCGGTTTGATGCAGGCTGAGCCACATCACCGGCACGGTGTAGGCAATGATCAGCACGATGTACTGCGCCACCTGGGTCCAGGTGACGGCGCGCATGCCGCCCAAAAACGAGCACACCAGCACGCCACCCAGGCCAACAAAGATGCCAATCTCGAAGCTGAATCCAGTGAGGTGCGAGGTAACCAGGCCCACGCCATAAACCTGCACCACCACGTAGACAAACGACACCAGCAAGGTGGCCGCCACGCCAATCAGCCTGGGCGCGTTGCCGCCGTAACGGGCACCGAGAAAATCGGGGATGGTGTACTTGCCGAAGCGTCGCAAATAAGGCGCCAGCAACACCGCCACCAGGCAGTAGCCGCCCGTCCAGCCCAGCACGTAGGCCAGGCCGTCAAAACCCTCAAGATACAGCACGCCAGCCGTGCCAATGAACGAGGCGGCCGACATCCAGTCAGCCGCCGTGGCCATGCCGTTGTAGATGGCCGGCACCCGGCGCCCGGCCACGTAGTACTCGGCCTCGTCGGTGGTGCGGCTCATCAGGCCAATGCCGGCATACACCAGCACCGTGGCGATCAAAAAGCTGGCGCCGATCCAGCTGCGCGGCCAGCCGTTTCGTTCTAGCACGGCCAAGGCGCCGATGAACAGCACCACGCCCAGCGTGAACAAGGCGTAGCGCCGATGCAGGCGGCGCGCAAACCGCTGCGTGGTCTCTTGGCTGCTACCCGGAAACAGGCTGGACATGGGCTGGTCAGCCTGGCGCCGCTCTGGTAGCGCTTAGCGGGCCGCCAAGCGGGTCCAGGTCTCGACCACGGAGTCGGGGTTCAGCGAGATCGAGACAATGCCTTCGTCGGCCAGCCAGTCGGCAAAGTCGGGGTGATCGCTGGGGCCCTGGCCGCAAATGCCGATGTACTTGCCGGTGGCGCGGCAAGCGGCAATGGCGCGGCTGATCAGTGCCTTGACGGCGGGGTCACGCTCGTCGAAGTCTTGCGCCAGTTGCGCCAGGCCCGAATCACGGTCCAGCCCCAGCGTAAGCTGGGTCAGATCATTCGAGCCAATCGACATGCCGTCAAAGTGCTCCAGAAACTGCTCGGCCAGGATGGCGTTGCTGGGCACCTCGCACATCATGATCAGGCGCAAGCCATTTTGGCCACGCGCCAGGCCACGATCGGCCAGCAACTTGCCCACTTGCTCGGCTTGGCGCACGGTGCGCACAAACGGCACCATGATTTCAACGTTGTTCAGCCCCATGTCGTTGCGCACGCGCTTGAGCGCCTCGCATTCCATGCCAAACGCATCGGCAAAATCACCGCTGATATAGCGCGACGCGCCGCGAAAACCCAGCATCGGGTTTTCTTCATCGGGCTCATAACGTGAGCCACCGATGAGCTTTTTGTACTCGTTCGACTTGAAGTCGGACAAGCGCACGATCACCGGTTTGGGCCAGAACGCGGCCGCGATGGTGGCAATGCCTTCCACCAGCTTGTCGACATAAAACGCGCGTGGCGACGCATGGCCACGGGCCACCGACTCCACCGCTTTTTTCAGGTCGGGCGCGATGTTGGGGTAGTCAAGAATCGCCTTCGGGTGCACGCCGATGTTGGTGTTGATGATGAATTCCAGCCGAGCCAAGCCCACGCCTGAATTGGGGATCTGGGCAAAGTCAAAAGCCAGCGTGGGGTTGCCCACGTTCATCATGATCTTGACTGGGCAGTACGGCAGTTCACCGCGCTGCACTTCGGTCACTTCGGTCTCCAACAGGCCGTCGTAAATGACGCCGGTATCCCCCTCGCTGCACACCACTGTCACCAGCGCACCGTCCACCAGCGTGTCGGTCGCGTCACCACAGCCCACCACCGCCGGAATGCCCAACTCGCGAGCAATGATGGCGGCGTGGCAAGTGCGCCCGCCCCGGTTGGTGACGATGGCCGAGGCGCGTTTCATCACCGGCTCCCAGTTGGGGTCGGTCATGTCGGTGACCAGTACATCACCGGGCTGCACGCGGGCCATCTCGGAGACATTGGTGACCAGGCGCACGGGGCCGGTGCCGATCTTCTGGCCAATGGCGCGGCCTTCGGCCAGGATCGCGCTGCGCTGGGCGGCGCTGCCCTTGAGCTTGTAGCGGTGCTCCACCTGGCCGGCGGATAGGCTTTTAACTGTCTCGGGGCGGGCCTGCAGGATGTAGAGCTTGCCGTCTTCGCCGTCTTTGCCCCACTCGATATCCATCGGCCGGCCATAGTGCTTCTCAATGATCAACGCGTACTGGGCCAGCTCGATCACGTCGGCATCATTGAGCGCATAACGATTACGCTGCTCGGGCGGGGTGTCCACCGTGCGCACCAAACGCCCCGTTGCTTGCCGCTCTTCGGTGGACGTGAACTCCATGCGGATCAGCTTGGAGCCCAAGTTGCGCCGGATGATGGGCAGCTTGCCGGCGCGCAGCGCGGGCTTGTGCACATAAAACTCATCGGGATTGACGGCGCCCTGCACCACGGTTTCACCCAGGCCATAACTGGCGGTGATGAACACCACGTCAGCAAAACCCGATTCGGTGTCGATGGTGAACAATACGCCGGCCGCGCCCAGGTCCGAACGCACCATGCGCTGCACGCCTGCCGACAAGGCCACGTCGCCATGGGCAAAGCCCTGGTGCACGCGGTAGCTGATGGCGCGGTCGTTGTAGAGCGACGCAAACACCTCTTTCATCTTGTGCAGCACGTCGTCGATGCCGTGCACGTTCAGATAGGTTTCTTGCTGGCCGGCGAAGGACGCATCGGGCAAGTCTTCGGCCGTGGCCGACGAGCGCACCGCAAAACTGACCCCCGGGCTGGTGGCCGTGAGTTCAGCGAAAGAGGCGCGCACCGCCGCCTCAAAATCGGGCGGAAACGGCGCGTTGATCATCCAGCCGCGGATCTCGGCGCCGGCAACAGCCAGCGCGTTGACGTCGTCGGTGTCCAGGCGCGCCAGGCGCTCGCTGATCTTGTCGGTTAGGCCGCCATACGCCAGAAACTCGCGGAACGCATGCGCCGTGGTGGCAAAACCACCGGGCACACGCACGCCGGAGGCGGCGAGTTGGCTGATCATTTCGCCGAGACTGGCGTTTTTGCCGCCAACGACCTCGACGTCGGTCATTCTCAGGTGTTCAAACGGGATGACCAGGGCGGTCGCCAAATGGGTTGATGACATGGAAAAACTCCAGGAGGGTGAGAAATCTTTGCGGCCCGCCAAAACCCATGCACGCGGGCCTGCACGCCCGGCCCGGCACCCCGTCTTGCGCTTCTTGATTCGAATTTTTGGCAAGACGGTTTCATCGGGCGGGGCGGCGGCAGCGTGGTGCTGATGACAGGGCGGCTGGGCGGACGATTTGGCGGGTGATTTGGCGGGTGATTTGGCGGATGACCGGGCGCCTGTCGGGGGGCAAACACCGCGCGTTGTGCCAGCGACATACAGCGGGATTCTAAGGACGCCCGCCAATCATCCCTATCATCCCCTGAACATCGCCTGACCTCACAGCCTGAACCGGATCCCCATGCCCAATCGCAGCGTGTTTTTTGTCTCGGACGGTACCGGCATCACAGCCGAGACCTTTGGCAACTCGATCCTGGCGCAGTTTTCGGCCAAGCCGCGCCACGTGCGCCGGCCCTTCATCGACACGGTGGACAAGGCCATCACCGTGCGCGGCGAAATCAACCAGGTGGCCGATGCCGAGGCCCGCCGGCCCATTGTCTTCATCACCTTGGTCAATGACGCGGTGCGCCAAATCCTGACCAGCGACGATTGCCGCGGCCTGGTGCTCGACATGTTCAAGGCTTTTGTCGAGCCACTTGAAGTGGAATTTGCCGTCAAGAGCAACCACCGCGTGGGGCGGTTTTCAGACGCGGCCAAGAGCAGCGAATACCACGAGCGCATCGAGGCCATCAACTTCTCGCTGGCCCATGACGACGGGCAGTCCGCGCGCAATCTGGCCAGCGCCGACGTGATCTTGCTGGGCGTCAGCCGCTGCGGCAAAACGCCCACCTCGCTGTATTTGGCCATGCAGCACGGCATCAAGGCCGCCAACTACCCGCTGATCCCCGAAGACTTTGAACGCCACCAGCTGCCCCCGGCGCTGGCGCCGCATCTGGGCAAATGTTTTGGGCTGACGATTGATCCTGAGCGCTTGTCGCAGATCCGCAATGAGCGGCGGCCCAACAGCAAGTACGCGGCACTCGACAACTGCCGCTACGAGGTGCGCGAGGCTGAGACCATGATGCGGCGCAACAGCGTGGCCTGGCTCAGCTCCACGCACAAGTCGATTGAAGAGATCGCCACCACCATCTTGCGCGACATCCGGCCGGATCGGCTGATCTACTGATTGATGCAAAACGAGGCCCGCACTATTCGCCACATTCAGCATCCCGGGCCGGCGGCGGCGCAGCGTTTAACCGTCGTGCCAGCCCAGGTCAGCCATCGGGTTTTGCAGTTGCAGGCCGGCCGGTCGCTATTGGCCGCGCTGAGCGAGGCCATCGCGCCCAGCGGCGCCACCAGCGCCGTGCTGACGCTGCAAAGCGGCAGCTTGTTGCCGTTTGCCCACGTGATGCCGGCGCTAAGCAAAACGTCCGAGCACGCGGTGTATTTCAGTGACCGTTTTGACGCCACCGCGCCCGTACATTTGGACTTTGCCACCGTCACGTTCGGTCACCGTGATGGCCAGCCCACGCTGCATTGCCACGGTGTCTGGACCGACGCCCGCGGCGCACAACATTGCGGCCATGTGCTGCCGCATGAATCCGTGCTGGCGAGCCCGATTTCGGCCTCGGCCTGGCTGCTGCACGGTGCGGCGTTTCAGGTGGGTGCCGACGACGAAACCCGGTTTTCGCTGCTCAAACCGGTGGCTGTGGCGGGTGCGGCCATGAGCCCAGTCGCCCGGCCCGCGCTGGCCATCCGCCTCAGCCCGAACGAGGATGTCTGCACCGCGCTCGAAACCATCTGCCGCGAGCATGGATTCAGCCATGCCACGGTGCACGGCGGCGTGGGCAGCACGGTGGGCGTGGTGTTTGACGACGGCCGCATCATTGAGCCATTTGTGACCGAAACCCTGATCCGCCACGGCCGCGTGAGCCCCGGCCCCGACGGCACGCCACGGGCACAGCTCGATATCAGCATGATCGACCACACCGGCGGCCAGGCCAGTGGCCGGCTGGCGCGCGGCGCCAACCCGGTGCTGGTCACGTTTGAGCTGGTGCTCGAACCCGACTGAACCTTGGCCGATCACTCGGCCCGTGATGGCAAGAAAGGGCCGCGAGCAGCCCTTTCTTGCAGGTCACAAAAAGCCGATCGAGATCCAGGGCACAAAGGCCACGATCACCGTGCCGATCAGCAGCGCCACCATGTAGCCCACGATGGGGCCGATGCCCTCGTCGGGGTTGACGCGGCCGATGGCGCAGGCGGCGTAATAACCCACACCGAGAGGTGGCGAAAACAAGCCCAGGCCCATGGACAAAATCACCACCATCGCGTAGTGCACGTCATGCACGCCCAACTGGCGCGCGATGGGGAACAGCAGCGGGCCAAACAGCACGATGGCGGGGATGCCTTCGAGCACCGAGCCCAGCACGGTGAAGGCCAGGATCGACACCGCCAAAAACATGGGCGCGCCGCCCGGCAAGCCGGCCATGGTTTGGGCCAGCAACCGTGAAAAGCCCGACTGCGTCAAACCCCAAGCCATCGCCGTGGCGGTACCGATGATCAGCAGAATGGCGCCCGACAGCGAGGCGGTTTCCACCAGCATCGGCCCGATGCGTTGCCACGGAAATTGCCGGTACACCAGCAGCCCCGCCAGCACTGAATACCCGATGCCCAGCGTGGACACCTCGGTGGCGGTGGCCACACCTTGCACCACCGCCGCGCGGATGACAAACGGCAGCGCCAGCGCCGGCAAGGCGATGACAAACAGCTTGGCCACTTGCGCCTTGGGCGTGCGCAGCACGTGGCTCAAATCCTCGTGCCGATAGCGGTGGCGCACCACCAGGCACAGCATGGCGCCCAGCACCACGGCCGGCAGCAAGCCGCCGGTGAACAGCGCCGCAATCGAGATGCCCGTGACCGACCCAATCGTGATCAGCACCAGGCTGGGCGGCACGGTTTCGGTCTGCGCGCCGGTGGCCGCCAGCAGCGCCACCAAGTCACCCGGCTTGGCGCCACGCGCCTTCATCTCGGGGAACAGCGCGGGCGCGATGGCCGCCATGTCAGCGGCCTTGGAGCCCGAGATGCCCGACACCAGGTACATGGCGCCCACCAGCACGTAAGACAGCCCGCCCTTGACGTGGCCCAGCAGCGCCGCCAAAAACGCGATCATCGCGCGCGCCATGCCGGTCATCTCGATCAGCAAGCCCAGGAATACGAACAGCGGCACCGCCAGCAAGATCAGGTGCGACATGCCCTCGTCCATGCGGCCCACGATCACCGGCAGCGGCGTGGTGGTGGTCAGCGCCAGGTAGCCAAAAGTGGCCAGGCCAAATCCAAAACCAATCGGGATGCCCGCAAAGACGCAGCCGCCGGCCACGCCTACAAAAAAGATCAGCAGGTTCAACCGGCCCAGGCCGGCGAACAAAGGCGACGCTACCCAGAACACGGCCACGATGGCCGCGATGATGGCCAGCGCCTGCAGCACCGGCTTCAAGGCCACACCCGACTGCCGCAACAAGCGCAGCAGCGTGAACAAACCCATCAACCCCAGGCCCACCGGCAAAGCCGCGGCGCGCCACAGGTTGGACAGCTCCAGCGCCGGCGTGGTGATGGCGCGCTCGTCGGCCGCGTACTCCCAGGCCGGCCAGGCCACCATCGCCAAAAAGGCGCCGCAGGCCACTGTGGCCACGGCCTCCAGCAAGGCACGCCGCTCGGGCCCCGCCTTGCTGACCAGCGCGGTCATGCGCATGTGCTCACCACGCCGCAAGGCCACCACCGCGCCCAGCATCGCCAGCCACAAAAACAGGATCGACGCCAACTCATCCGACCACAACAGCGGGCTGTGCAGCACGTAGCGCGACACCACGCCCGCAAACAGCACCACGATGTCGGCCAGCACCAGCAGCGCGGCCGGCACTTCAACGGCCCAGCCCAGCCACCGGTCGAGCCGGGCTGGCCAGCTGGCGTCTGATGGGTCGGCCATCAACAGATGGCCGCCACTCATACCAACTTGCCCGTGTACTTCTCAAGCACGCCCCACGCCTCGTCACCAAACTTCTTGTGCCATTCGGCGTAGAAGCCGGCGGCGCGCAGCTTGTTGCGGAACAAGTCGGCGTCGGTGTTGTTGAACGCCAGTCCCTTGGCTTTCAGGTCAGCGACCAAGCCGTCGTTCAACTTCTTGACGTCGTCGCGCTCTTTCAGGCCGGCGGCGTTGATGTTGCGAGTGACGATGTCTTTCAGGTCTTGCGGCAGCCGGTCAAACGACTTTTTGTTGCCCAGGAACCAGAAACCATCCCACATGTGGTTGGTGACCGAACAGAACTTCTGCACCTCGTTCAGCTTGGCCGTGGCGATGATGGCCAGCGGGTTTTCTTGTGCGTCAACCACCTTGGTTTGCAGGGCTGAGTACACCTCGGCAAAGTTGATGGTGGCGGGCGACGACTCAAAAGCCTTGAACATGGACACCCAGAACGGGCTGGGCGGGATGCGGATCTTCAGGCCCTTCAAATCTTCGGGCTTGCTGACGGGTGCGGTGCTGGTGGTGATCTGGCGGTAGCCGTTGTCCCAGATTTTTTCGAACGCAAACAGGCTGCTGCTGGCCGCAATTTGCTTGCGCACGTGGGCGCCCAAATCACCGTCCATCGCAGCCCACACCTGGCTGTAATCCTTGAATGCAAAGCCCACGCCGCTGATTTGCGCAGCCGGCACCAGCGTGCCCAGAATCAGCGGCGACAGCGTGAAAAAGTCGAGTGCGCCCGAGCGCACCTGCGACAGCATGTCGGTGTCGTTGCCCAGCTGGTTGTTGGGGAACACCTGGAAATCAATGCGGCCCTTGGACTCGGCGTTGATCGCGGCGGCCATCTCGGCGGCGCGGGCATTCATCGGGTGCGAAATCGGCAGGTTGTTGCCGTATTTGAAGCTGAACTCTGCGGCGGCTTGGGCCGTGCCAATGGTGATGGTGGGCAGGGCAAGCGCGCTGGCGCTGGTGATGAGTTGGCGGCGGGTGATGGTCATGGTTTGTCTCCAGGTGGAGTTGTTGGTGTGAGAAAAATAGTGCTCTAAACAAGTCAGTCAATACTCGGTCGGCACGCCGACGGTGGTCAATCCGCCACCACGCGTTGCACGTCGCCGCGCTCAAACAACTGGGCGCGCACGTCGTTTTTGGTGATCTTGCCGTAGCCCGATTTTGGCAAAACCTGCCAGAAGAATATCTGGCGCGGCCAGCGGTAGCGGGCCAGTCGGCCGTCCACAAAAGCCAGCAGCGCCTCGACTGTTACCGGCTCGGTGCCCGGGCGGCGCACCACCACGGCCACGCCCACCTCGCCCCAGCTGCGGTCGGGCACGCCCAGCACCGCCACCTCGGCCACGCCGGGGTGCGTGAGCAGCACTTCTTCGGCCTCGCGCGGGTGCACGTTGGACCCGCCCGAGATGTACATGTCCGACTCGCGGCCGGTGATAAAAAGCAGGCCACGCGCGTCCAGCACGCCCAGGTCACCGGTGTGAAACCAGCCGCCACGCAGCGCCTCGGCGGTGGCGTCGGGGTTGTCGTGATAACCCGCAAACACCGCTGGCCCGCGGCAGCAGATTTCACCCACCTCGCCGGTGGCTACGGGCCGCATTTGGGCATCGAGCACCGCCACCTCCATGCCGGTGCGTGGCTTGCCGCAGGCGCCGATGTGGGCGTTGGGGTCAGCGTCGTCGGCCGAGTGCATGTGCGCGGGCAGCACGGTGATGCAGCCCGTCACCTCGCCCAGGCCAAAGTACTGCACCAACACTTTGCCCAGCTTTTGCAGCGCCAGGCGCTGGTCGGCGCGGTACATCGGCGCGCCGGCGTAAATCATGAAGCGCAGGGACGAGTGGTCGTACTGGTCCACCGCCGGGTGCTCCACCAGCATCTTGACGATGGTGGGCACGGTGAACAGGTTGCTGACGCGGTGGCGTGCTATGAGTTGCCACACCAGCTCGGGGTCCATCTTTTCGGACGGCAGCAGCACGGTGGCCGCACCGCGCGCCACGTTGAGCAGAGCGTGGATGCCCGCGCCGTGCGACAGCGGCGCCACGGCGATCGACACGTCTTGCTCGGTGGTGCCGGGGATCAGATCGGCCAGGTGGTTGGTCACCACAAAGCTCATCTGGCCATGCGTCAGGATGCCGGCCTTGGGCTTGCCGGTGGTGCCCGAGGTGTAGAAGAACCACAGCGGGTCGTCTTGCGTGACGGTGGCCTCGAACCGGGCATCCATAACGACCGCGCCGAGGTGCTGCGCCACCAGCGCTTCATACGACAACTCGCCCGCTGGCGCCTCGCCGATCCACAGCACCTGCCTGAGCACTGGCGACGCCGCGCGCGCAGCCATGGCATGGGCGGCAAACATCGGCTCGGCCAGCATCACCACGGCGCCACTGGACGCGCCCAGGTACGCCACCTCGTCGGGGATCAGCCTGAAGTTGATGGGCACCCAGACACAGCCCATGCGGAACGCGGCCCAGCCGCTCTCGAACAGCGCCAGGTTGTTGCGCGACTGCATCAGGATGCGGTCGCCTTTTTGCAGCCCCAGCCCACGCAGCGCGGCCACCAGCGCGTCCACACGGGCGTCGATCTGGGCCCAGGTCCATTGCTGCTCGCCCTGGATCAGGCCGACCTTGTCGGGCCACAGCCGCGCCGTGTGGCTGAGCAGCCGCGCCAGGTTGCAGGCTTGTGCGGCATGTTGTGCGGGGTGTTGGGCGCTCACTCGGCCGCTTCCAGCACGCTCAGGTAGTTGGCCACCGCCGCGCCGCCCATGTTGAACACGGCGCCCAGCCGCTTGCCGGCCAGTACCTGAGGCACTTGCATGTCGCCCGCCAAACCTGTTAGCTGCATGGCCGCCATCACGTGCTGCGACACGCCGGTGGCGCCAATCGGGTGGCCCCGTGATTTGAGCCCGCCCGAGGGGTTGACCGGCAGCCGGCCGTCCCGGCGGGTGACGCCGTCCAGGATCACCCGGGCGCCCTGGCCGTGCGGCGCCAGGCCCATGGCCTCGTACTCGAGCAGCTCGGCGATGGTGAAGCAGTCATGCGTCTCGACAAAGCCCAGCTCGTCCAGCGTGGCGCCGGCCGCCGCCAGGCCCCGCTGCCAGGCCAGCGCCGCGCCTTCAAAACGCGTGGGGTCGCGGCGCGACAGTGGCAAAAACTCATTGACCTGGGTGTGAGAGCGCCAGCGCACCGCCGGCACCTGGGCACCGGACACCGGCGCCATGGCCAGCACCAGCGCGGCCGCGCCGTCGGACACCAGCGAGCAATCCGAGCGCTTCAACGGCCCGGCCACGAAGGGGTTTTTGTCGGACGGCGTGCGGCAGAAATCAAAGCCCAGATCCCGCCGCATGTGGGCAGAGGGGTTGTGCACGCCGTTGGCGTGGTTCTTGGCGGCAATGGCGGCCAGCGCGTCGCTCTGGTCACCAAAACGCTCAAAGTAGCCAGCGGCGATCTTGCCAAACACGCCCGCAAAACCGCCCGGCGTGTCGCCCTCTTCCTTGACGTACGAGCAGCGCAGCAGCACCTCGCCGATCTGCGCGTTGGGCAGCGTATTCATCTTCTCGAGGCCCACCACCAGCACACGTTTCAGGCGGCCGCTGCCCAGTGCGTCCAGCGCGCCCCAGATCGCGGCCGAGCCGGTGGCGCAAGCGTTTTCAAGCCGAACCGACGGCACGTGGCGCAGCTCCGGGATGGCCAGCGCGGCCAGCGAACCGCTGAAATCCTGGCGCACGAAGCCGCCGTTGAAGTGGCCCACAAACACGCCGTCGATGTCGGTCGGCGTCAAGCCCGCGTTGTTGATCGCCTGCATCGCGGCGTCACGGAACAGCTGCTCGGCATCCAGCGCGTCAAGTTTGCCAAACGGGGTGTGGCCCCAGCCGATGATGTGGGGAGTGGGCATGAGGGTGGGTCTCCGGGTGGGGCTGGAATGTTGGGGCGGTCGGGGCGTTGGGGTGATCCGGGCGGCTGTGCAGCGGCAGCACGGCCAATTGCCTCTGCCAGGCCCAGCATGCTAAGGGCCGCACCGGGCAAGCCTCACGCGCCAATCAGCGAGCACCGCAAAAACAGGTTCACGATGTGGACACACCAATCAGGGTTTATGCCTAAATCCGTTTCACTCGACAGCACCGACAAGCCCACCGATGTTGATGCGGCGACAAGCCCCGCGCCATCACCCGAAACCGCCGGCGCGCAAACCCTGCGCCGCGGCTTGGCCGTGCTGCGCCTGCTCACGCGGGTGGGCCCGGGCGGCCAACGCATGGGCGAGATCGGCCGCCGCCTGGCGCTGAACAAATCCACCGCCCTCCGCCTGACGCGCACGCTGGTGGACGAAGGTTTTGTGATGCACGACCAGGCCACCGGCGCCTACCGGCTGGGGCCCGAGGCTTTTGCCGTGGGCCTGGCGGCCGAGCCCAGCTACGCGCTGCAGCGCCTGGCCGCACCGGCGCTGCGCGCGCTGGCGCTGGAGTCGGGCGACACGGTGTTTTTCACGGTGCTGCACGGCGTGGAGAGCATCTGCCTATCACGCAGCGAGGGCGACTTTCCGATCCGCAACCAGTTGGTCAAACCGGGCGACCGATGGCCGCTGGGCGTGGGCGCCGGCAGTTGCGCGATGCTGGCGGTGCTGAGCGACGACGACATCAGCCACATCCTGGCCAGCAACGCCATGATGCGTGCCGAGCGCTACCCCGGTTGCACCGATGTAGCCATCCGCCGCCTGATCCAGGAAACCCGCGAGCTGGGTTATTGCCTGAACCCCGGCCTGGTGCTGGAAAACAGCTGGGCCATCGGCGTGCCGGTGTACGACATCTTTGGCCGGCCGGTGGCGTCACTCAGCCTGGCTGCCATCGAGCCCCGCTTGGGCCCGGCGCGGCGGGCGGCGCTGGGCAATCGATTGATGCAGGCGAGCCGCGAGCTGGCGGGCTTGCAGGGCACCGTGGCGTCTACAGGCGACCTTTGATCGCCGGTGTGCCCGACGGCCGAACAAACCGCCAGATTGGGCAAACCATTGCGGATCCGCCCCCGGACGTGGCGAAAATCCAATGGCAGCAAAAACCTCAGCGTGGCTTGCGGCTGCCGACCGGGCGGGCGCCAACCGGTTTGCGCGGCTTGGCACCCGTGTCGCGCGGCGGCAGACCGGTGTGCTGGGTGAGCAGCGTGCCGCGGCGCGGCACAACGGCGCGTTGAGGCGCCGAGGCGGTGCTTGACGCCACAGGCTTGGCCGCCGAGTAGGCGTTGCCACTGCGCTTTGCCTGCTCCGCCGGCACCGTGCCCTCGGGCTGGTAGCTGGGGATCAGGTGCCGCTTGCCATTGCCAATCAGATCGGCATGGCCCATGGTGGCCAGGGCCTCGCGCAGCAGCGGCCAGTTGGCCGCGTCGTGGTAGCGCAAAAAGGCTTTGTGCAGCTTGCGCCGGCGCTCGCCGCGCACGATGTCCACCGTCTCGACCTTGGCCGGGTCACGGCTCAGGCCCTTCAGCGGGTTGCGGCCACTGTGGTACATGGCCGTGGCGGTGGCCATGGGGCTGGGGTAAAAGGTTTGCACCTGGTCGGCCCTGAAGCCGTTGCGCTTGAGCCAAAGCGCCAGGTTGAGCATGTCTTCGTCGCTGGTGCCGGGGTGGGCGGCGATGAAGTACGGCACCAAAAACTGCTGCTTGCCGGCCTCGGCGCTGAACTTGTCAAACAGCGCCTTGAAGCGGTCGTAGCTGCCGATGCCGGGCTTCATCATCATCGACAAGGGCCCACCCTCGGTGTGCTCGGGCGCGATCTTGAGATAACCACCAACGTGATGGGTCACCAGCTCACGGATGTACTCGGGCGACTTCAGCGCCAGGTCGTAGCGCAGCCCTGAGCTGATCAGGATCTTTTTGACGCCCTTGAGCGCGCGCGCCCGGCGGTACATCTTGATCAGCGGGTTGTGGTCGGTGTGCAGGTTGGGACAAATGCCCGGGAAAACGCAGCTGGGCTTGCGGCACGCGGCCTCAATCGCCGGGCTCTTGCAACCCAGGCGGTACATATTGGCGGTGGGGCCGCCCAGATCGGACACCACGCCGGTGAAGCCCGTGACCTGGTCTCGCATGGCCTCGATTTCGCGGATCACCGAGTCTTCACTGCGGCTCTGGATGATGCGGCCCTCGTGCTCGGTGATCGAGCAAAAGCTGCAGCCGCCAAAGCAGCCGCGCATGATGTTGACCGAGAAGCGGATCATTTCCCAGGCGGGGATCTTGGTGCTGGCATCAAACCCGCCTGACGCGTCGGCGTGGCGTGGGTGCGGGCTACGGGCGTAGGGCAGGTCAAACACAAAGTCCATCTCGGCGGTGGACAAGGGGATCGGTGGTGGGTTGATCCACACGTCGCGCCCGCCGTGGCGCTGCACCAGCGCGCGCGCATTGCCGGGGTTGGTTTCCAGGTGCAGCACGCGGTTGGCGTGGGCGTACAGCACGGCGTCACGCTTGACTTGCTCGTAGCTGGGCAGGCGGATCACGCAACGCTCACGCGGGGGCATCTTGATGCGGCCAGTGGCCGGGGCGAGCCGGGCGCCCGCGCTGCGCACAAAGACGATGGGCTGGGCTGCACCCGACAGCGTGGGGGAGCCCATGGCGCCGCCATCGGCACGGTCTTTGACACCGTCCTTCGCACCGTCTTTCACACCGTCTTTGGCACATTCAACCCCCTGCCCCGCCGCCTGTTCGGCCGTGGTTTGGTAGGGGTTGATGTGCTCGTCGATGCGGCCCGGCAAGTCCACTTCGCTGGCGTCGATCTCGAACCAGCCTGCGGCTGACTCGTCGTCATCGCGGCGCAGGAACGAGGTGCCGCGCACGTCGGTGATCTGCTGCACAGTCTCGCGCGCGGCCAACCGGTGGGCGATCTCGACGATGGCGCGCTCGGCGTTGCCGTACAGCAGCAAATCCGCCTGGGCGTCCACCAAAATCGAGCGCCGCACCTTGTCTTGCCAGTAGTCGTAATGGGCGATGCGCCGCAAGCTGCCCTCGATGCCGCCCAGCACGATGGGCACATCAGCAAAGGCCTCGCGGCAGCGCTGGGTGTAGACCAGCGAGCAGCGGTCCGGCCGCGCGCCGGCCACGCCGCCGGGCGTGTAAGCATCGTCGCTGCGCGCGCGGCGGTCGGCGGTGTAGCGGTTGATCATCGAATCCATGTTGCCGGCGGTGACGCCAAAAAACAGGTTCGGCGCGCCGAGCGCCTTGAAGGCCTCCACGCTTTGCCAGTCAGGCTGGTCGATGATGCCAACGCGAAACCCTTGCGCTTCAAGCATGCGGCCAATCACCGCCATGCCGAAGCTGGGGTGGTCCACATACGCGTCGCCGGTGACGATGATGACGTCGCAACTGTCCCAACCCAGCAGGTCCATCTCGGCGCGCGAGGTGGGCAAAAACGGGGCCGTGCCAAAACGCTTGGCCCAGTACGGCCGGTAGCTCGTCAGCGGCTTGGCGGCTTGGCCGGCGGTGGGGGAAACAGAGACAACGGACACGGTGGCGGGCTTAGGCTAAAACGCTTGATTTTCGCCTGGATTTGCGTCTTGGCGTGGCTTGGGGCCATCGGGCATCGAAGTGGCCGAGGCCATGTTCCATTTAATTGGAAAAATATCCACTAAACTGGATAAATGAATCCAGCCGGCACCGACATCAATGCACGCATCGCCCGCCGCGTGCATGAGCTGCGTTATGCCCAGGGCTTGTCGCTTGATGCGCTGGCCCAGCGCAGCGGGGTCAGCCGGTCCAACATCTCGCTGATCGAGCGTGGCCAAAGCAGCCCCACCGCCACGGTGCTCGACAAATTGGCCACCGGCCTGGGCGTCAGCGTGGCCTCGTTGTTTGAGCCTGATACGGCCGCGAGCATGGCGCCGTCGCCGCTGGCCCGGGTGGCCGATCAGCCGCTCTGGACCGACCCCGGCTCGGGCTACCTGCGCCGCAATGTGTCGCCGCCTGGCGCGCAGTCGCCCATCCAGCTGGTGGACGTTGTGTTTTCGCCGGGCCAGCGCGTGGCGTTTGACACCGCTGCGCGCACGCCTGAGATCCACCAGCAAGTCTGGATGATCGACGGCACGATGGACGTGACCGTGGGCGGCACGCCCTGGCGCTTGCAGGCCGGTGATTGCCTGGCCATGCGCCTGGATCAGCCCATCGTCTACCAAAACCCCAGCCGCCAACCCGCGCGCTACCTGGTGGCGCTGGTGAGCCTGCCCTTTTCATCCCCACTCACACCACAACGCAACAGCCCATGACTGACAACATCACCCTGCGCCGCGTTGGCGCTGCCGAAGCCACTGACCACGCCGAGCCGCTGGCCCAGCACTTGGCCAACGTGCTGCTGGACTGCGTTGAAGGCGGTGCGTCGGTAGGCTTCATGGAGCCGCTGCCACGCGACAAGGCGCTGGCATTTTGGCGCGGCGTGATCAGCGGCGTGGCGCGTGGTGAGCGGGTATTGCTGGTGGCGCAAACCAGCGCCGGGCAAGTGGTGGGCACGGTGCAGGTGGTCCTGAGCCAGCCCGACAACCAGCCCCACCGCGCCGACATCGCCAAGATGCTGGTGCACCGCAGCGCCCGCCGGCAAGGCCTGGCGCAGCGGCTGATGGCCGCCGCCGACAGCGCGGCGCGCATTGAGGGCAAAACCGTGCTGGTGCTGGACACGGTGACCGGCGGTGATGCCGAGCGGCTGTACCAGCGCGCCGGATGGCAGCGGGTGGGCGAGGTGCCGATGTATGCGCTGATGCCCAATGGCGATGTTTGCGGCACGACGTTTTTTTACAAACACCTCTGACCGTGGGCCACAACCGGCTCAAGCACGCCAGCACCGATCCTGGCCAGGGTCGGGCGGGCCAAGGGTTTCGGCATGACGAATCGACCGCTCCAAAATGACGACTTCCACCCACGTGGCAATCTGTCTAGACTGCCCGCCCCAGCTGAAACAACCCCTGAAGACAACATGACATCCAAACTTTCAAGCGCCCCTGTGGCCGTGATCACCGGCGGCGCGCGGGGCATCGGCCTGGCCGTGGCGCAGTGGTTTTTGAACCAGGGCCACCGCGTGGCGCTGTGGGACATTGACGCCGTCACGCTGTTGGCCACCGACAAAACGCTGAACGACCCCAACCGCGTGCTGGTTGTGCATTGCGACGTATCGCGCCCCGAGCAAGTGGCTGCCGCCACCGAGCAAACCGCCGCCCACTTTGGCCGCATCGACGCGCTGGTCAACAACGCCGGCGTGGCCGTGTTCAAGCCGATTGGTCAGACTACTTTTGAGGACTGGCAAACCGTGCTGGCCACCAACCTGAACGGGCCGTTTTTGTGCACCCAGGCTATCGCGCCGGTGATGCTCAAAACCGGCGGCGGCGCGGTGGTCAACATCGCCTCCATCTCGGGCCTGCGCGCCAGCACGCTGCGCGTGGCTTACGGCACCAGCAAGGCCGCGCTGATCCACCTGACCAAGCAGCAGGCCACCGAGCTGGGAACGGTGGGCATCCGCGTCAACGCCATCGCCCCCGGGCCGGTGGAAACCGAGATGGCCAAGCTGGTGCACAGCGTGGCGATCCGCTCGGACTACCACGACGTGATCCCGCTGGAGCGCTACGGCAGCACCGAAGAGATCGCCAACGCGGTGGGCTTTTTGTGCAGCTCGGCCGCCAGCTACATCAACGGCCAGGTGCTGGCGGTGGACGGTGGTTTTGACGCGGCGGGCGTGGGCTTGCCCACCTTGCGCAAGACGGCGACCGCGGGCGGCTGAAAGGCGCGGTGGCGCAGATCAGCTGCGCCGCCGCATCGATTCATACAAGCACACCGCCGCCGCCGCCGCCACGTTGAGCGACTCCTCGCCGCCCGGCTGGGGGATGCGCAGCACCAAGGCGCAGCGCGCCAGCAGCGCTGGCGCCACGCCCTGCCCTTCATGGCCCAGCACCCAGGCGCAGGGCTGGGGCAGCGGCGCGTTGGGCAGCAGCACATCGGTCTCAAGCGAGGTGCCCACCAGCGGCACCGTCAGCGCGGCCAGATCATCCAGCGACAAACCTTCGACCAGACGCAGGCCAAAATGCGCGCCCATGCCGGCGCGCAAGACCTTGGGCGACCACAGCGCCGCCGTGCCTTGCAGCGCCAGCACCTGGCCCACGCCAAAAGCTGTGGCCGTGCGCAAGATGCTGCCCACGTTGCCGGCGTCTTGAACGCGGTCCAGCACCACGCTGGCAACACCCGGGTCAAGTCGGCCGGAGGCCGGCAAGGGCAGCACAAAACCCAGGCGCGCGGGCGACTCCAGCGCGCTGAGTCCGTCAAACAGCGTATCGGGCACCAGCACCACCCGGGTGGCCCATTGGGCCAACGCACGCAAGCCGGGCTGGGCCCAGGCGCTTTGTGCCACAACGGCCTGGGCAGGCCGCTGGCCGCGCGCTTGCAGGGCCGCGCACAGGTGCTCGCCTTCCAGCCACACCGAGCCCAGCTTGCGGTAGGCGCCCGGGTCGCGGGCCAGCTTGCGCAGCGTCACGAGCAAGGGGTTGTCGCGTGAACTCACCAGCACCGGCTCAGCCATTGCGCGCTCCGGCCGTCAAACCTGTGGCGCTGGCCAATACCAAGCGCACCGGCGCATAGCTGCGGCGGTGCGCGGCACAAGCCCCATGCGCCTTGAGCGCCGCCAGGTGCGCCGCCGTGGGGTAGCCCTTGTGGGTGGCAAAGCCGTAGGCCGGGTAGGCCTGGTGCAGGCTCAGGCACAGCCGGTCCCGGTACACCTTGGCCAGGATCGACGCGGCCGAGATGGCTGGCACCAGCGCATCACCCTTGACGATGGCGTGCGCCGGCATCTTCAGGCGCGGCAACTGGTTGCCGTCCACCAGCACGTGCTGCGGCACCAGGCGCAAGCCGTCCACCGCGCGGCGCATGGCCAGCAAGGTGGCCTGCAAGATGTTCAGGCTGTCGATCTCTTCAACGCTGGCCTCGGCAATGCAACAAGCCAGCGCTTTGGCGCGGATCTCGTCGAACAACAGCTCGCGCCGTCGCTCGCTGATCACCTTGCTGTCGGCCAGGCCGATGATCGGGTTCAGATCGTCCAGGATCACGGCGGCGGCCACCACTGGGCCGGCCAGCGGGCCTCGGCCGGCTTCGTCCACGCCGGCCATCAAGCGGGGCAGCGCCCAGTGCAGGCCCAGCTGCTCAGGCAATTTGGAGGACTTGCGCGATGGCATCGGTGGCTTTCAGGGCAGTGTTTTGGCGCAACACGTGGTGCAGGTCGGTGAAGCAGCGCTCCAGCGCGGCCACCCGGGGCGCGTCGGCGAGCCAGGCCAGGCCCTCGCGCGCCAGCGCCTCGGGGGTGGCTGCGTCCTGGATCAACTCGGGCACCACAAATTCACCCCTCAGGATGTTGGGCAGGCCAAACCAGGGCTGGTAGCTCATGCGTTTCATGCGCTGCCAGTTGAGCCAGGCCAGGTGGTAGGTGATGACCATCGGCCGCTTGAACAAAGCGGCCTCCAGCGCCGCCGTGCCACTGGCCACCAGGGTGACGTCACAAGCTGCTAGCGCCTCATGTGAGCGGCCGTCCAGCAGCTCGATGGTCGCGTCACCTGCGTGTTGGGTGATGAAGGGCTCAACCAAGCCACGCAGGCCCGGCACCACCGGCATGATGAAGCGCAAGCCCGGCCGCAGGCGCTGCATCAAGGCGGCGGCGGCCACCAGGCGCGGCGCGATGTGGCTGATCTCGCTGCGCCGGCTGCCGGGCAGCAGCGCCACCACGGTGTCGCCCCCGCCCAAACCCAGCGCGGCGCGGGCCGCAGCCCGGGGCGGCACCAGTGGGATCACATCGGCCAGCGGATGGCCCACAAACGTGGCCGCTATGCCGTGTTTTTGCAGCAAGGCCGGCTCAAACGGAAACAGGCACAGCACGTGGTCGGCGGCGCGTTTGAGTTTGGCCACACGCTCGCCGCGCCAGGCCCAGATCGACGGGCACACGAAGTGGATGGTTTTGAGGCCGCCCTCGCGCAGCCGGGTTTCAAGCCCAAAGTTGAAATCGGGCGCGTCGATGCCAATAAAAGCGGCGGGCCGCTCTTGCAGCAAACGATCACCCAATTGACGGCGGATGCGCAGCAACTCGGGCAAGCGCGCCAACGCGTCGACATAACCAAACACCGACAAGCGCTCGTGCGGCCACCAGGCCTCGAAGCCCTGTGCGGCCAGCTTGGGGCCGCCGATGCCGGCCGCATGCAGCGTGGGCCAGCGGGCCTTCAAGCCTTGCAGCAGCAACCCGCCCAGCAGATCGCCAGAGGCCTCGCCGGCCACCATCGCCAGCCGCAGCGCGTCAGCAGCCACGCTGAACTACCGAACGATGCCGCGTTCGGCGCCGGCCAAAAAGTTGAGCATCAGGCTGATGTCGTCGTCGCTGTCCGCAAGCTGGCCACGCAAGGCCTCGATTTCGGCGAGGCTGGCCGCCAGCGTCAGGCCCTTGCGGTACAGCAAGCGGTGCATCTGCTTGACCTGCGCGATGCGCTCGTCCGAGAAACCCCGGCGCCGCAGCCCTTCGGCGTTGATGCCGGTGGCCGCAGCCGGATTGCCGGCCGCCGTGACGTAAGGCGGCAAATCTTGCGACAAGCGGGTTTGAAAGCCCGTCATGGCGTGCGCGCCCACCCGCACAAACTGGTGCACGCCCGACAAACCGCCCAAAATCGCCCAGTCGCCCAGGTGCACGTGGCCGCCCAGTTGCGTGGCGTTGGCGATGATGATGTGGCTGCCCAGCTTGCAATCGTGCGCGATATGCACGTAGGCCATGATCCAGTTGTCGTCGCCCAGCGCCGTGAGGCCACCGTCTTGCACCGTGCCGGTGTTGATGGTGACAAACTCGCGGATCGTATTGCCACAGCCGATCACCAGGCGCGTAGGCTCGCCGGCGTATTTTTTGTCTTGCGGCGCGGCGCCGATGGATGCGAACTGAAAGATGCGGTTGTCGCGCCCGAGCGTGGTGTGGCCGTCCAGCACACAGTGCGCGCCGATGCTGCTGCCAGCGCCAATTTGCACGTGCGCGCCAATCACCGCATAAGGGCCAACCGTCACGTCCTCGGCCAGCTCGGCGCGGGCATCAACCAGCGCAGTGGCGTGAATCTGGGTCATGCGCTACTCCGCCTTCAAGCCACTTTGCGCATGGTGCACATGAGCTCGGCCTCGACGGCCACGTCGCCATCCACCGTGCCGCGGGTTTTGTACTTGAAGATGCCCGACTTGACGCGCAGGATGCTGGCTTCCAGGATCAGCTGATCACCGGGCACAACCACGCGCTTGAAGCGCGCGCCGTCGATGCCCAAAAAGTACACCACAGTGTTTTCGTCGGGCTCCTGGCCCATCGATTCAAACGACAGCAAGGCCGCCGTCTGCGCCAGCGCCTCCAGCATCAAAACACCCGGCATCACCGGCCGATTGGGGAAATGGCCCACAAAAAACGGCTCGTTGATGGTGACGTTTTTCAGCGCTTTGATGCGCACGTCTTTCTCGAACTCGATCACCCGATCTACCAGCAAAAACGGGTAGCGATGCGGCAGCTTTTTGAGGATGCGGTGGATGTCAAAAACGGGAACGGTCATGGTTATTTTTTCTCTAGCGCGCGAATGCGGTCACGCAAGCTGTGCAATTGGCGCAAGGTGGCGGCGTTTTTTTCCCAGGACGCATTGTCATCGAAGGGAAACAAGCCGCTGTACTGGCCGGGCTTGAGGATGGACCGGGTGATCACCGTGGCCGCGGTGACATGCACGTGGTCCACCAGCACCAGATGGCCCAGGATGATGGCACCGCCACCCGCCGTGCAATGCCGGCCGATCTTGGCGCTGCCCGCGATGCCTACGCAACCGGCCATGGCGCTGTGCGCGCCAATGTGCACGTTGTGGCCGACCTGGATCAGGTTGTCGAGCTTGACGCCTTCGTCGATCACGGTGTCGGCTAGCGCGCCCCGGTCGATGCAGGTGTTGGCGCCAATTTCCACGTCATGGGCTATGCGCACTGCGCCAAGTTGCTCGATTTTTTCCCAACAGGCCTCGTCGCCACGGCCGCTGGGTGCAAAGCCAAAACCGTCGGCGCCAATCACCACGCCAGCGTGCAAGATGCCGCGCGCGCCGATCACGCAAGCCTCGCCAAAGGTCACCCGGGCGGCCAGGCGTGTGCCCTCGCCGATCACCGCGCCCGCGCCAATGTGCGTGTGCGTGCCGATCACCACGTCGGGGCCGATGTCGGCACCCGCGCCCACGTAAACCAACGCGCCCACAGATGCCGATGCGTGGATACGCGCCCCGGGTTCCACCACGGCACTGGGGTGAACGCCCACCACGGGCGCTTTGCGCTTGCGCGCCGCCCACCACTGGGTGAGCCTGGCAAAGTAAAGGTAGGGATCCGGGGTAACGATGGCCGCGCCGCGTGCCAGCGCGGCCTCACGCTGAGCCGGCGCCACGATCACGCAAGCCGCGTTTGAGGCCAACATCTGCGCCGCGTAGCGCGGGTTGGCCAAAAAGCTCAGGCTGCCGGCGTCGGCCGATTCCAGCGGCGCCAGGCGGTGGATGATCGTGGCTGCAAGGTCGCGTGGCGCCGCGCGGGCCCCATCACACAGTTCCCCCCCAAGCGCGGCCACTACATCGGCCAACCGCACCGGCTGCGGCACGGCGCTCAAAGCCTTACTTGCCTGCAGCGGCGCTGTTGAGCGCCTTGATCACTTTTTCAGTGATGTCCACACGCGGGCTGGCGTTGACCACGTCTTGCAGGATCAGGTCGTATTTTTCGCTGTCAAAGATCTGCTTGATGACCTTGTTGGCGCGCTCGACCAAACCAGCGGTTTCTTCGTTGCGGCGCTGGTTCAGGTCTTCTTGAAACTCGCGGCGCTTGCGTTGCAGGTCGCGGTCTTGCTCAACCAGGTCACGTTGACGGCGGCCGCGCTCGCTTTCGGGCAGCGTGGGCGCGTCTTTTTCAAGCTTGTCGGCGGCCGCCTTGAGCTTGCCTGCCTGGTCGTTCAGGTCTTTGTCGCGCTTGCTGAAATCGGCTTCCATGCGGGCCAGCGCGGCCTTGGCCGGCACCGCCTCGCGCAGCACCCGCTCACTGTTGACATAGCCAATCTTCAACTCTTGCGCCTGGGCGGCGCCGGTGGCCAACATTGCCGCACACACGGTGCTGAGCAAGGCCAATGACTTCAATGTCTTCGTGATCATCAGAACGCGGTCCCGATCTGGAATTGGAAACGTTGGATTCTATCCGTGGGTTTCTTGTTGATGGGTGCGCCCCAGCTCAGCTTGAGCGGGCCCACCGGTGAAATCCAGGACAGCCCGATGCCCACCGATGAGCGCAAGCTGGACGCCGTGATGGGCTCGCCATCACGCCACACATTGCCCGCGTCGGCAAAGCCAAAAATGCGCAGTGATTTGTCGTTGCCTGTGCCCGGCACGGGCAGGTACAGCTCGGCGTTGAGGTTGATTTTTTTGGCGCCGCCCACGTAGGCGCCGGTGGGGTCGATCACACCGAGGGAGTTTTGTTCAAACACCCGCACAGAGCCCAAACCACCACCATAAAAGTTCTTGAACACCGGGTACGGCCGGCCGCCTTGGCCCTGGCCCCAGCCCAGCTCACCGTTTAGCCCCAAGGTGATGCGCTGCCAGATCGGGAAGAACTGCTGGTACTGCAAGTTGGTGCGTATGTAGCGCACGTCGCCGGCCACGCTCCACTCGACGTTGGCGCGCTGGTAGCGGCCCGCCGTGGGGGTGAGCGCGCTGTCGCGCTGGTCACGCGCCCAACCCAGCGTCAAGGGCACCGACGTGGACGTGGGCCCGTAGTTGAAGCGGTAATCAAAGTACTGGTTCGGGATGCCGCTGGACGCGCCGATGTTGGTTTGCTCAACGCCTCCCCCGAAAAATACGGTGTCGTGCTCAGAGAAGGGTACGCCAAACCGCACTGCTGCACCTGGATTCGAAATCTGGTACTGGGTGCCCAAGCTGTTGTAGGGCCGTGTGGTGCGGTAGAACAAATCCAACGCGCGCGAGATGCCATCGACCGTGAAATACGGGTCCACGGTGCTAAATACCAAGCTGCGCGCGGTGCGGCTGGTATTGACCTCGAAGCCCAGGTAATTGCCCGAACCGAAGACGTTGTCTTGTTTGATGGACGCCGTCAGCGCCAGGCGATCCGCGCTGGAGAAACTCAAGCCCAGCATCAGATTGCCTGTGGGTTTTTCAGTCACGGCCACGGCCAGGTCAACCTGGTCGGCGGTGCCCGCCACCTCGTTGGTGTCGACGTTGACATCCTTGAAATAACCCAGGCGATCAACCCGCTCGCGTGAGAGCTTGATGCGCTCGCCGTCATACCAACCCGATTCGAGCTGCCGGAACTCACGGCGCACCACTTCATCACGGGTGCGCGTATTGCCCGCGATGTCAATGCGCCGCACGTACACGCGGCGCTGCGGTTCGGCGGCCAGCACCACCGCCACTTGGCCGTTGGCACGGTCGATTTCAGTACGCGCATCAACCCGGGCAAACGCATAACCGTAGCTGCCAAACCGATCGGTGAAGGCCTTGGTGGTGCCGGTGACGGCGGCGGCGCGATAGGGCTCACCGGCCTTGATGCCAATGAGTTGTTTGAACTCGTCTTCTTTGCCCAGGTAGTCACCGGCCAGGCGCACTGCCGTCACGGTGTAGGGCTGGCCCTCTTTGACCGTGATGGTCAACGAGATGTCTTGTTTGTCCGGCGAGATCGTGACTTGCGCGGACTCGATGTTGAACTCAAGGTAGCCGCGGTTCAGGTAATAGGCGCGGATGGTGTCGAGGTCAGCGTTGAGCTTGGCGCGTGAGTAGCGATCATTCTTGGTGTACCAGGTCAACCAGCCGCTGGTGGTGAGATCCATCAGGGCACCGAGCGTGCTTTCGTCAAACACTTTGGCGCCCACGATGCGGATCTCGCGGATGCGCGCCGCATCGCCCTCGGTCATGGCAAAGCTGACGTTGACCCGGTTGCGATCCGTTGGGGTGATGGTGGTCACCACCTCGGCACCGTAGAGGCTGCGCGACAGGTACTGGCGCTTGACCTCTTGCTCGGCGCGATCAACCAGCGCGCGGTCAAAGGGCAGGCCTTCACCAATGCCGGCATCCTTGAGCGACTTGAGCAGCGTGTCCTTGTCGAACTCTTTCAGGCCCACGAAGGTGACGGTTTCGATCACCGGCCGTTCTTCAACCACGACCACCGCCACGCGGGCGTCGATCTCGATGCGCACGTCCTTGAACAAGCCGGTGGCGAACAAGGCGCGCAAGGCAGCGGCGGCTTTTTCGTCGGTGTAGGTATCGCCCACCCGAAACGGCAGCGCCGCAAACACGGTGCCTGGATCGGTGCGTTGCAGGCCTTCAACACGTATGTCTTGCAGCACAAACGGCTCGACGGCCAGGGCCATCGGGCTGGCCAGCGCGGCCACCAGCGCAACGGCTGACGCGACGGCCACCGCACTCGGGCGGAACAAATGATCTGGGGAAGAAAAAGGCATCGGGAGATTCACTGCAGGCCCAGCAAACGGGCAACATCGTTGAAAAGGGCCACCGACATCATCAGCAGCAAGACGGCGACGCCACCGCGTTGCAGGCGTGCGAGCCAAAGATCGGAGACCGGACGGCCGGTCAGGCCCTCGAAAATGTAATACATCAGGTGCCCACCATCGAGCATGGGCAGCGGCAGCAGGTTCAGCACGCCCAGACTCACGCTGACCAGCGCCAGGAACCCCAGGTAGTACGCCAAGCCCTGCTGCGCCGACTGGCCGGCCACGTCCGCAATGGTGAGCGGCCCGCTCAGGTTGCGCAGCGATGCTTGGCCGATCAACATGCGGCCCATCATTTTGACAGTGAGCGCCGACACCTCCCAGGTGTGCACCGCGCCACGTTGCAAGCCCTCAAGCGGGCCAAGCTGTACCTTGACCAGCACAGGCGGCGCACCCACAAAAGCGTCAACGCGGCCGATGCTGCGCTCGGTGCCCCGATCACCCTCCTTGGCCACGCGCGGCGTGATGGTGACCTCGATGCCCTGGCTGCCACGCTGCACGGCCCAGACCATGGGTAGGGCAGCGCCGTCGCGCAGCGAGGTGCGGATGCGCTCTCGAAGACTCTGGGCATCGCTGATGGCCTGGCCGTCCACCCGCAATACCCGGTCACCAGCACGCAAGCCCGCCGCTGCGGCAGGGCCGCCGGCCTTGACCTCGCCCAGCACCGGCTCACTGAACGCCGTGCCCAAGCCAATGCGCTTCATGAGCGCGGCGTCCATCTCCTGGGCGCCCAATTCATCAAGGCCCAAGCGCAGCTGGTGGCTATTGCGGCCAGCGCTGTCACTGACCCGCAGCTGCAAGGGCTCACCGGCCAACATGTGCTGGGTGAGCTGCCAGCGCAGGTCATTGATGGACAGCACCTCGACCCACTGGCCGTCGCTGCCTTGCCAGGCCTGCACCCAGTCACCTGTGCGCATGCCGGCGCGCTCGGCCAGGCTGCCCATGGCAGGCGAGCCCAACACGGCCTTGGGCTCTTCAAGGCCGATCCAGTGGGACACCGCGTACAGCAACACGGCCAGCAGCAAATTGGCCACGGGCCCGGCCACCACGATGGCCGCGCGTTGGCGCAACGATTTGCGGTTGAAGGCCTGGTCAAGCTCTTGCGGCGCCACCGGGCCTTCGCGCTCGTCGAGCATGCGCACATAGCCGCCCAACGGCAGCACCGACAGCACAAACTCGGTGTGATCGGGTGAGCGCTGGTGGCGCCAGACGACCCGCCCAAAACCGATTGAAAACCGCAGCACCTTGACGCCACAAGCCACCGCCACGCGGTAGTGCCCGTACTCATGCACGACGATCAGCACGGCCAGGGTCAACAAAAAGGCCAACACGGTGATCATGGCGTGAGCTCCTGGGTGGGGGCCCGCGTGCCCTTGCGGGCGAGCTGGCGGGTGAGTTCGGGGATGAGGGCCAACGCACTGGCGCGGGCCCGCTCGTCCAGCGCCAGCAAGTCGCCAATGGAGACGGCATCGGCCGGCCCCGGCAGCACTGCGGCCACGGTGTCGGCATTGATGCGGTGGATGTCGGTGAAGCGCACCTGGCCAGCCAGGAAGGCAGCCACCGCCACCTCGTTGGCCGCATTGAGCACAGTGGTGCTGCCCTCGGCGCCACCCAGCGCGTCATAGGCCAGCCCCAGCCCCGGGAAACGCTGCGGATCGGCCAGCTCGAAGGTGAGTGCCTTGAGCGCCAGAAAATCCAGCGCGTCGGCGCCCGAGGCATGACGGTGCGGCCACGCCAGGCCCACGCCGATGGGTACTTTCATGTCGGGTGTGCCGAGCTGCGCCAGCACGGAGTTGTCCCGGCATACCACCATCGAGTGGATGATGCTTTGCGGGTGCAGCACCACGCGGATCTGCTCGGGCTCCAGATCGAACAACCAGCGCGCCTCGATCACCTCCAGCGCCTTGTTCATCATGGTGGCTGAATCGACCGAGATCTTGCGGCCCATCACCCAGTTGGGATGGGCGCAGGCCTGCTCGGGGGTGACCTCATGCAGGCTGGCGAGCTCACGGGTTCTGAAGGGGCCCCCAGAGGCGGTGAGCACGATGTGGTCAATGCGCTGGGCCCAGGCCGAGCGGTCTTCGGGCAGGCACTGAAAAATGGCCGAGTGCTCGCTGTCAATCGGCAGCAGCAGCGCGCCGCCTTGCTTGACTGCGTCCATGAACAAACGCCCGCCCACCACCAATGCCTCTTTGTTGGCCAGCATCAAGCGCTTGCCCGCACGCGCCGCAGCCATGCACGACGGCAGGCCGGCGGCGCCCACGATGGCCGCCATCACGCTGTGCACGTCCGGATGGGCGGCCATGTCGCACAGCGCCTGCGGGCCGTGCAGCACCTCAACATGCAAGCCGGCGTCAGCCAGTTCGATTTGCAAAGCCTTGGCTTGTTTTGCCGTGCCGACCACCGCAAAACGCGGGCGCCAGCGGCGGCACAGCGCGGCCAATTCAGCCATGCGGTTCAAGGCGGTGAGCGCAAAAACCTCGTAGCGCTCGGGATGCAAGGCGATCACATCCAGCGTGCTGCCGCCCACCGACCCGGTGGCCCCGAGGATGCACACGCGTTGAACGATGTCAGATGTTGTCGGCAAGATGATTAGGCGAAGCTAGTTACAGACTGATCAAAGCCAGGGCGGCAGGCAACACCGGCAGCAAGGCATCGATGCGATCCAGCACGCCGCCATGGCCGGGCAATAGCGCGCTGGAATCCTTGGCGCCTGCAGCGCGCTTGACCAGCGATTCAAACAGATCACCGACCACGCTGAGCGCGGCCAGCAGTAAAGATGCCAGCAACATGCCCACCCAACCCCAACGCTGCTGCAGCAACAGGAACAGGCTAGGTGAATCAAAACTGGCGCGCGACTCCACCCACAGCCAAGCCAGGCCCAGCACCAGCACGCCGGCCACGCCGCCGTACACGCCTTCCCAGCTCTTGCCGGGGCTGATGCTGGGCGCCAGCTTGTTGCGGCCAAACGCCCGGCCACAAAAATAGGCGCTGATGTCGGCGGCCCACACCACGCACATCACCGACAGCAAAAAGTTGATGCCGATCGTGCGCGCTTGCGCCAGCGCCAGCCAGGCCAGCCACAGCAGCGCCAGCCCCAGGGCCCAACGCAGCATGGCGGGCACTTGCGGCCAACCCGCAGGGCCCCGCCGCAGCGCCAGCGCCCCGCCCACGATCCAGACCACGAGGCCCAGCAGCCACAGGCCGCTAACTTGACCAATGTGCGGCATTTTCATCAAACTCAATCCACACAACAGCGCCAACAACCCACCCGTTGCCAGCGCGGGCGCGCCGGCGGACAAACCATTCAATCGCGCCCATTCCCAGCCGGCGGCGCTGATCAACACCAGTGACAGCAACCCAAACGGCAAAGGGCTTGCGGCGAACAAGGCTGGCAGCAAAAACGCCATCAGCACCAAGGCAGTGATCACACGCTGGCGCAGCATGGCGGCCTAGCTGCCGGACGACTCAAGCGCCGCCGAGTTCACCGCGCCAAAGCGGCGGTCGCGGCTGGCGTAAGTGGTCAGCGCCGCATCGAGCGCGGCCACGTCGAAATCTGGCCACAGGCAATCGGTGAACACCAGTTCGGAGTAGGCCACCTGCCACAGCAAGAAGTTGCTGATGCGCACCTCACCGCCGGTGCGGATGAACAGATCCGGGTCGGGCGCGTGGCGCATGGCCATGTAGCCCGACAGGGCTTCTTCGGTGATTTGCTCGGGTTGCAAACCGGCGGCCATCGCTTGGCGGCAGGCCTGCACCACGTCCCAGCGGCCACCGTAGTTGAAGGCTACAGACAAGGTGATACGGGTGTTGTGCTGCGTGGCCAACTCGGCCTCCAACCAGGCGGCGCGCAGGCGATCAGACACTGCGCTGCGGTCGCCCACGATGACGATGCGCACGCCATCCTTGGCCAGCTTGCCCAGGTACTTGGCCACCGCCACCAGCACCAAGCCCATCAGGCCGGAGACCTCGTCCTCGGGGCGCTTCCAGTTTTCGGATGAAAACGCGAACACGGTGAGGTACTCGACCCCGCGGTCGGCGCACGCATTGATCACCTTGATCAGCGTATCGACGCCGGCCTTGTGCCCAAAAAAGCGCGGCAGATAGCGCTTCTTGGCCCAACGGCCATTGCCATCCATGACCACGGCCACATGGCGTGGCACAGCAGCGTTTCGAGTCATCGGCTTGGGGTTTGCGGACAGATGAGCATCAATTTGAACGGCGGGAGCAAGCGCTCAAACCGCCATGATTTCGGCTTCTTTGCCCTGCACCAAGCGGTCGATTTCAATCACGACGCGGTCGGTCAGCTTTTGCACGTCTTCTTGGGCGCGGCGCTCGTCGTCTTCGGTCACGGCCTTGTCTTTGAGCAGCTTCTTGAGGGCCTCGTTGGCCTCGCGGCGCAGGTTGCGCACCGCCACCTTGCTCTCTTCGCCGTTGTGCTTGGCGATCTTGCTCATCTCGCGACGGCGCTCTTCGGTGAGCGCGGGCATGGGCACGCGGATCAGGTCACCCTGAGAAGCAGGATTGAGGCCCAGGTCGCTGTCACGAATGGCGCGCTCGATCTTTGCGGCCATGCTCTTTTCCCAGGGCTGCACGCTGATCGTGCGCGCGTCCATCAGGGACACGTTGGCCACCTGGGTGATCGGCACCTGGGAGCCGTAATAGTCAACCTGCACGTGGTCCAGGATGCCCGGATGGGCGCGGCCCGTGCGGATTTTTTGCAGGTCGCCCTTGAAGGCCTCGATGGACTTGACCATCTTGGCTTCGGTGGATTTTTTGATGTCGGCAATGGTCATGGTGCTTGCTCGCTTGCGGGATCGTCTTCAGACGTGAACCAGGGTGCCTTCGTCCTCGCCCATCACCACGCGCTTGAGCGCGCCGGGCTTGAAGATCGAAAACACCTTGATTGGCAGTTTCTGGTCGCGGCACAGCGCAAAAGCGGTGGCGTCCAGAACCTGCAGGTTTTTGGAGATAGCCTCGTCAAAAGTCAGGCTGTTGTAGCGCGTGGCTGAGGGGTCTTTTTTGGGGTCGGCGGTGTACACGCCGTCCACCTTGGTGGCCTTGAGCACCACCTCGGCGCCGATCTCGGCGCCACGCAAGGCGGCGGCGGTGTCCGTGGTGAAAAACGGGTTGCCGGTGCCGGCGGCAAAGATCACGATCTTGCCCTCTTCGAGGTATTGCAAGGCCTTGGGACGCACGTAGGGCTCGACCACCTGCTCGATGCTGATGGCCGACATGACGCGGGCCACCATGCCTTCGAGCCGCATGGTGTCCGCCAGCGCCAGCGCGTTCATCACGGTGGCCAGCATGCCCATGTAATCGGCCGTGGCGCGGTCCATGCCCACCGACCCGCCCACCACGCCGCGAAAGATATTGCCCCCGCCAATCACCACCGCAACCTCAACCCCCAAGGTGGTGACCTCACGCACCTCGCGCACCATGCGCACGATGGTGGCGCGGTTGATGCCGTAGGCGTCGTCGCCCATCAAAGCTTCGCCCGAGAGCTTGAGAAGAATGCGCTTGTAAGCGGGCATGTGCGGGGCTCCTGGATGGCGGGGGATCAGTTTAGTCGGCGCTCAGCGGGGTGGCCGCTGGGCGCCTGTCATTCAATGAGCCAAACCCGGGCGATCGGCCCGGTCTGGCTCAATCGGCCGCCATGAAGGCGGCCGAAGGGGCTCAAGCGCCCTTGGCGGCGGCCACTTGCGCAGCCACTTCGGCAGCGAAATCGTCAACCTTCTTCTCGATGCCCTCGCCCACCACGTACATGGTGAATGCCGACACTTCGGTGTTGGCGGCCTTGAGCATTTGCTCGACGGTTTGCTTGTCGTTCTTGACAAAGGTCTGGTTGAACAACGAGACCTCTTTCAAGTACTTCTGCACCGAACCTTCAATGCGTTTTGCAACGATCTCGGGCGACTGCGCCGTCTTGCCCGCGGCGATCGAGGCGGCTGAATCTTCAGCTGCCTTTTCAGCGGCGATGCGACGCTCTTTTTCAACCAGCTCGGCGGGCACCTGCGCCGACGACAGCGACACCGGCTTCATGGCGGCCACGTGCATGGCCACGTCCTTGGCGGCCACGTCGTCACCCACATACTCCACCACCACGCCAATGCGCACGCCGTGCAGGTAGGTGGCCAGCTTGCCTTCGCCAGCAAAGCGCTTGAAGCGGCGGATCGCGACGTTCTCGCCGATCTTGCCGATCAAGCCCGTGCGCACATCTTCAACCGTCGGGCCAAAGCTTTCCAGCGCCAAGGGCAGGGCCGACAACGCGGCCAGATCGGCCGGATTGTGTTGGGCCACCAGCTCGGCACAAGCTTTGGTGAAGGCCAGGAACGAGTCGTTCTTCGAGACAAAGTCAGTCTCGCAATTGACTTCAATCATTGCGCCGGCGTTGCCGTCGGTGGCAGACGTGGACGCAATCGCGATCACGCCCTCGGCGGTGATGCGCGACGCGGCCTTGCCGGCCTTGCTGCCCAGCTTGACGCGCAAAATTTCTTCAGCCCGGCCCATGTCGCCTTCGGCTTCAGTCAGCGCCTTTTTGCATTCCATCATCGGCGCATCGGTCTTGGCGCGCAGTTCGCCCACCATGCTTGCAGTGATAACTGCCATCTTGAATCTCCTGTTGCTGGCGTGCGCTGCCAGAGCGCACGCAGTTGATTGGTGAACCTCGTAAAAAAGGGGCATCAAAGCCCCCTCCTTCAAGGCCATGAGGCGACTATTTACGCGTCGGCGCTCACTTCAACAAATTCGTCGGTGCCGGCAGCCACTGCGGTCACGACTTCGTTCAAGGCGTTGGCGCGGCCTTGCAGCACGGCGTCGGCCACGGCCTTGGCGTACAGCGCCACGGCCTTGGCCGAGTCGTCGTTGCCAGGAATGACGTAGTCAATGCCGATGGGCGAGTGGTTGGTGTCCACCACGCCAATCACCGGAATGCCAAGCTTGATGGCTTCGGCCACGGCGATCTTGTGATAGCCCACGTCGATCACGAACAGCGCGTCGGGCAGGGCGGCCATGTCCTGAATGCCGCCGATGTCTTTTTCGAGCTTGGCGAGTTCGCGCTCAAACATCAGGCCTTCTTTTTTGGACAAGGTCTCCAAGCCGCCGGCCTTTTTCGTGACCTGCATTTCCTTGAGCTTCTTCAGCGAACCCTTCACCGTCTTGAAGTTGGTGAGCATGCCGCCGAGCCAGCGCTGGTCAACAAAAGGCATGCCCGAACGATGCGCTTCGAGGTTGATCACGTCACGCGCCTGGCGCTTGGTGCCGACCATCAAAATGGTGCCGCGCTTGCCGCTGAGTTGGCGCACGAACTTCATCGCCTCCTCGAACTTGGGCAGCGTTTTTTCCAGGTTGATGATGTGAATCTTGTTGCGATGGCCGAAGATGTACGGGGCCATTTTGGGGTTCCAGAAGCGGGTTTGGTGTCCAAAATGGACGCCGGCTTCCAGCATTTCACGCATGGTGACTGACATGGATTTTCTCCGAAGGTTGGGTCTAGAATCCGGCGCGAATCGCTGGTGGCTTAACGCGGCAAGTGAGGGGGCTTGGAAAGCCTGAGCGGGCATTTTCAAGCCCATTCAAACAACCCTTCCCGCCCAACTTGCCTAGCCAGTCAGCGACACCTTTTGACAGCCGGTTCGCGATTGACGTACTGCTTGATTTCCTGCTTGATTTCCTGCTTGAATTACCTGCTTGAATTACCTGTTCTCCCGTGACCAAAATCGGTGCGAACCCTGAAAATAGCGCTCCCCCCAACCCTGGCCCGCATGGACTCCCAGATAAACCTAAAGAGTATAACCGCTGACATGGCGCGCGACCTCAGCGCAGCCGCAGCTGCGGTCAAGGCGGGCCGGATCAGCGCCAGTGAGTTGTTAGCCAACGCACTGATCGCCGCGCAAGGCCCCGACTGCGCGCATGTTTTTGTCCGGCGCTTTGACCATCAAGCCCAAGCCACTGCGGCCGCCGTTGACCAGGCGCGCTCGGTTGGCGCGCCCTTGCCGCCTTTGGCCGGCTTGGCGGTATCGATCAAAGACTTGTTTGACGTGGCCGGCCAGCCCACAACGGCGGGCTCGCGGTCCTTGGCCGACGCGGCGCCCGCAGCATTGGATTGCCCTGCCGTGGCGCGTTTGCGGGCCGCCGGGGCGGCTTTGGTCGGCCACACCAACATGAGCGAATTTGCGTACTCGGGCGTGGGCATCAACCCGCACTTCGGCACGCCGGTCAATACGGTCACCTTGGCGCTCAATGCCACGCCGCGCATCCCCGGTGGCAGCACCTCGGGCGGCGCGGTGTCGGTGGCCACGGGCGCCGCCTGGGCCGCGTTGGGCTCGGACACCGGTGGCTCCATCCGCATCCCGGCCGCGCTGCAAGGCCTGGTGGGCTTCAAGAGCACCCAACGACTCACCCCGCTGGATGGCAGCGTGCCCTTGTCCAGCACACTGGACACGGTTTGCGCCGTCACCCGCAGCGTTCGTGACGCCGTGCTGGTGCATGGTTTGCTGGCGGCCGTCACGCCGCGCCCGTCGCTGCGGCCCCTGCACGCGCTGCGCCTGGGCGTGCCCCAAACCGTCATGCTGGATGGCCTGGACGCCGACGTGCAGCGGGCCTTCGAGCACGCGCTGTCGGTGCTGCGCGCTGCGGGGGCACAGATCGAAGAGATTGCCCTGTCGCCGCTCAACGAGTTGGCCGACCTGCAATCCCAGGGTGGCTTTGCCGCCGCCGAGAGCTGGGCCTGGCACCGCGACCGGCTGGCGACGCGGGCAAGCGACTACGACCCGCGCGTGGTTCAGCGCATTCGCCGTGGCGAGGCCATCGGCGCCGCCGACTACATCGACCTGCTGCACCACCGCCGCCGTTGGATAGTCCAGGTTGAAACCGCCGTGCAAGGTTTTGACGCCCTGCTTTCGCCCACCGTGCCCATGGTGGCGCCCGCCATCGCGCCCCTGCTGGGCAGCGACAGCCGATTCTTCGCCATCAACGCGCTGCTGCTGCGCAACCCGTCGGCCGTGAACATGCTAGACGGCTGCGCGCTGTCGCTGCCTTGCCAGGCGTCCGAGCAAATGCCGGTGGGCCTGATGGTGTGGGGGCCGGCCCTGGCTGACGACGTGGTGCTGGGTGCCGCGCTGGCCATTGAAGCCGCCTTGGCTGCGTCACCGCACGCCAAACCCACCCGAGGTCACTGAAGATGCGCATTGCAGTGATAGGCGCCGGCATCGTCGGCGTCACGACAGCGTTTGAGCTGGCGTGTGATGGCCACGAGGTCAGCGTTTTTGAGCGCCGCGCCAGCGTGGCCGAAGAAACCAGCTTTGCCAATGCCGGCGTGGTGGCGCCGGGTTATGTCGCGCCCTGGGCGGCACCGGGCATGCCGGCCAAGGTGATGCGCAACCTCTTCAGCCGCCACGCCGCAATTAGCCTCGCGCGGCCCTCGTCGCCCGGCCAGCGGGCGTGGATGTGGCGTTGGTGGCGCGCCTGCAGCGCGCCCACCTACGCGGCCAACCGCGAACGCTTGCACCGCTTGGCCCTGTACAGCCAGCAGCGGCTGCGCGCGCTGAACCACGCGCTGAAACTGGACCATGAGCAGTCTCAAGGCTATATGGTGTTGCTGCGCACGCCGCAAGACCTGGCGCTGGCCCACGGCGGCCTGAAGCTGCTGACTGAACTGGGCGTGAAGCACAACTTGCTTGACGCCGCCCAGGCGCGTGGCGTCGAGCCGGGCTTGAACGCTGAAACCGCCCTGCACGCTGCCGTGCACCTGCCCAACGAGGACATCGGCAATTGCCGCGAGTTCGCCCATTTGCTGCGTTTTGAGGCCCAGCGGCAAGGCGCGGTTTTTTGCTTTCAGCGCACGGTCTTGTCGATCACCGCGGGCATGCGGCCCATGGTCGCCCATCACGCCACCGACAGCCCGGCCTCCCCCCGCGAGGAGTATTTTGACGCCGTGGTGGTGTGCGCCGCGCTGGGCTCGGCGGAGCTGCTGAAGCCATTGGGCCTGCGCCTGCCCATGGCCGCCGTGCACGGCTACTCCATCACCGCGCCCCTGCGCCAGGTTGAGGCCTATCCGCACCTGGGCCCGGCCTCGGCCGTGATGGACGAAAAATACAAGGTGGCCATCAGCCGCATGGGCCAGCGCGTGCGCGTGGCGGGCGGCGCCGAGTTGGGCGGGCGGCTTGAGCGCTTTGACGAAGCCGCGATCCAGACCTTGTACAAAGTGCTCGACGACTGGTACCCCGGCTGCGCGCAGCTGGCCCAGGTGCAGCGCTGGAAAGGTGCGCGGCCGATGCTGCCCGACGGCCCGCCCGTGCTGGGCGCCAGCGGCGCGCCGGGCGTGTGGCTCAACCTGGGCCACGGCTCCAGCGGCTGGGCGCTGGCCTGCGGCTCGGCCCGCGTGCTGGCCGATCAGGTGGCGGGGCGCACGCCGTCGATCAACACCGAAGGCCTGGACATCGGCCGATTGAAGCTCAGCCGCTTGGCTGCGCCATAACCGCAGGCCGAAGCCGGCGCCAGCTCGCCCACTGGTGCATCAACATGGGCGCGGCCACCGCCGCGCCCAGCAAGGTGCTGATCAAGCCCGGCGCCACCATCAGCACAGCGCCCAAGCTGCCCAGCGCCTGCTCCCAGCGCTTCATCTCGACCAGCAAGTAACGCGACAGCGCAGCGGCCAGCAGCGTGATGCCCGGGATGCAGCCGACGAAGGTGCCGTTGAAGTCGTGGCTGATCTCCAGCAAAAAGGCGGGCCCCGCACTGGGGCCTTGAAGGGCGCAGTAACGCACAATGAATCAGCCGCTCCAAGGCGGTGAACCCTGGATAGCCAAGCCCATGAACAAGCCTGCGCAGCACCTCGAAACCTTGGGCGGGCCGCTGCCTGTGCTGCCATCGCGCCGGGCGTGGCCCTTGTTTGATGCGGTGGCCAGCCGGCGCATCGAACGCGCCGCGCTGGCCTGCGCAGAGCCCCACGCCTTGATGGCCAGTGCCGGCCTCGGCGTGGCCCGATTGGCGCTGGCCATGGCACCGCATGCGCGGCGCATTTGGGTGGCGGCAGGCCCGGGCAACAACGGTGGCGATGGCGTGGTGGCCGGCCGTTTTTTGCACCAGCGCGGCCTGGCCGTGCGCATCAGCCTGCTGGGCGATGCGCAGCGTTTGCCGGCCGACGCGATGCACGCATTGGCACAGGCGCAACAAGCCGGCGTGCCCATCGACCACCAGGCCACAAGCCACTGGGCCGATGGCACTGACGCCGACCTGGCCATCGACGCCCTGCTGGGCCTGGGCGCCAGCAGGCCGCCCGAAGGCGCACTGCTGCAAGCCGTGCAACAGATCAATGCCTGTGCGGCCCAGGTGCTGGCCGTGGACTTGCCGACCGGCCTGTGCGGTGACACCGGCCGGCGCCTGGGCGACATCGCCGTGCGGGCCCATCACACCCTGGCACTGCTCACGCTCAAGCCGGGCTTGTTCACCGCAGAGGGCCGTGACCATGCCGGCCGCGTCTGGCTTGATCCATTGGGCGTCGACACCTCGCCGGGCCCCAGCAGCGCCTTGCTGATCGGCCCCGAGTTTTTGCGCGCCGCGCTCCCTGGGCGCACCCACGCCCAACACAAAGGCAGCTTTGGTGATGTGCTGGTCATTGGAGGCGCGCCAGGCATGGGTGGCGCGGCCTTGTTGGCGTCGCGTGCGGCCTTGACGGCAGGCGCCGGCCGTGTTTATCTGACGCGGCTGGACGACAATCTCGCGCCTGACGCCCTGCGGCCTGAGTTGATGCCACGCAGCGTGCAAGCAGCGCTGCGGCCAGCCATGCTGGCGCACACCACCGTGGTGTGCGGCTGCGGCGGCGGTGACATGGTGAGCGACGTGCTGCCGCAAGTGCTGCAACACGCGGCCCGTCTGGTGCTGGATGCCGACGCGCTGAACGCCGTGGCCAGCGATGCCGCGCTGCGAGCCGCGTTGACCGATCGGCAATCCCGGGGCCAAGCCACCGTGTTGACGCCGCATCCGCTAGAGGCCGCGCGCCTGCTGGGTGCCAACACCGCTGCGGTGCAGGCAGACCGGCTACACCAGGCGTCAACCCTGGCCGATCAATTTGGGTGCGTGGTGGTTCTGAAAGGCTCGGGCACAGTGATTGCCGGCCCCGGCCACACGCCCATGATCAACCCCACAGGCAATGCCCGGCTGGGCACGGCAGGCACCGGTGACGTGCTGGCCGGTTGGCTGGGCGGGCTGTGGTCACAGATGGCCAACACAAGTGCCTGGGAGGCCGCAGCGGCCAGTGTTTGGCACCACGGCTGGGCCGCCGAACAGGCCGGTGCAGGTGACCCTCGCCTGCCCCTGCGCGCCAACGACCTGATTGAGGCCATGGCACAAGGCCGGCTAGCCTGATGGCCACTCAAACGTTGGCCTCGATCTTGGCCGTGCCGGCTTGAGCGCGTTGCGCGGCCTGGTGGCCCTATCGCCGCACGCGGGTTTTGGCCTGCGTGGCCACACGCGTTTTTTTGCCGGCGGGTGAACCGCGCGAGGCCACCGCCTTGCCACGTGCGGCCTTGCTGGCACGGTCACGCACCTGCAGGGCCTTGAGCTCATCGCTGGCCGAAGCACTACCGGCGCCGGCCTTGCGTGGGCGCGCTGCGGGCACCTCGGCCTCGCCTTCGCGCACCAGCCTGAAATCGATCTTGCGGCTGTCCAGGTCCACCCGGCTGACCTGGATGCGCACGCGTGAGCCCACCGTGTAGCGCACGCCGCTGCGCTCGCCCCGCAACTCTTGCCGCGCCTCGTCAAACCGAAAGTACTCACCACCCAACTCGGTGATGTGCACCAGGCCTTCAACGTACAACTCGTCAAGCGTGATGAACAGGCCAAAGCTGGTGACTGCGGTGACCGTGCCCGAATACTCCTCGCCCAAATGATCCCGCATGAAACGGCACTTGAGCCAGGCCTCCACATCACGCGATGCCTCGTCGGCGCGGCGCTCGTTGGCGCTGCAATGGGCGCCCGCGGCCAACCACAACGCCATGTGCTGCGCGCTGGCCACGGGCTTGGGCAGCGGTTTGCCCGTCTTGCGCAGAGTCTTGGCGGCGGGCGCTGACGCGGCCGTCTGTTCAACCGCGCCGCCGGCAATCGAATAGCGCTTGCCCAGCAGCAAGGCCTTGATGACGCGGTGCACCAGCAAATCAGGGTAGCGCCGAATCGGGCTGGTGAAGTGCGCGTAGGCCTCATACGCCAAACCAAAGTGGCCCGCGTTGCTGGCCGTGTAGACCGCCTGCTGCATCGAGCGAAGCAGCATGTTGTGGATCTGCGCGGCGTCCACGCGATCTTTGGTGGCCAGCGAGATCGATTGCAACTCCGCCGGCTTGGGATCGTCACTCAAGCTAAAGCCCAAGCCGAGCGTGCGCAGGTAGTTTTGCAGCGTCAGACGTTTCTCGGGCGTCGGGCCTTCGTGCACACGGTAGAGCGCGGGGTGTTTGTGGCTTTCGATGAACTCGGCCGCGCAAACATTGGCCGCCAACATGGCCTCTTCAATCAGCCGGTGCGCCTCGGTGCGGGTGCGCGGCACGATCTTTTCGATACGGCCGTTGTCGTCGCACACGATCTGCGTCTCGGTGGTTTCGAAGTCGATCGCACCGCGTTGGCCGCGGTGCTTGAGCAAGGCCCGATACACCTCGTGCAAATGCACCAAATGCGGCACCAAATCCGCGCGGCGCTGCGCCTCGGCACCCCGGGTATTGGCCAAGATGATGGCGACTTCGTTGTAGGTGAGCCGCGCATGCGAGCGGATCACCGCCGGGTAAAACTGATAAGCGCTGATCTCGCCCGCGCTGCTGACCAGCATGTCGCAGACCATGCTCAAGCGTTCTTCGTCGGGGTTCAGCGAGCACAAACCATTGCTGATCTTCTCGGGCAGCATGGGGATCACACGGCGCGGAAAGTACACCGACGTGGCACGCTCGTAGGCGTCATCGTCCAGCGGTTCACCCGGCTTCACGTAGTGGCTCACGTCAGCAATGGCCACGATCAGGCGCCAGCCTTCAAAAGCCGTTTTGCCACGTCCTTGCTTGAGCGGCTCGCAATACACGGCGTCATCAAAATCGCGCGCGTCTTCGCCGTCAATCGTGACCAGCGGCACATCGGTCAGGTCGATGCGGTTGCGCTTGTCGGCCGGGCGCACATGGTCAGGCAACGCCGCCGCCTGGGCCAGTGATTCGGCTGAAAACTGATGCGGCACCTCATACTTGCGCACCGCGATCTCAATCTCCATGCCCGGGTCATCGATCTCGCCCAACACTTCGGTGATGCGCCCGACGGGCTGTGAATACATCGACGGCGGCTCGGTCAACTCGATGGCCACCACTTGCCCCACCGCAGCGTTGGCCGTGGCGTTTTTCGGGATCAGGATGTCTTGCCCAAAACGCCGATCTTCAGGCGCCACCAACCAGACCCCGTTTTCATGCAGCAAGCGGCCAATGATGGGAGATTTGCGCCGCTCGACGATGTCAATCACCCGACCCTCGGGCCGACCTTTGCGGTCAGAGCGCACGACACGAACGCGGATGCGGTCGCGGTGCATGACCGAGCGCATTTCTTGCGGCGACAAATAGATGTCGGGCTCGTTGTCGTCACGGCGTACAAAGCCGTGCCCGTCGCGGTGGCCGAGTACCGTGCCCTCAATTTCGTCCGACTGCGCGTTGGTGGTTTCGGTCGGGTTTGCCAATTGGTTTTGTTTGATGCTATACTCCTGCTTTCGCTGCCCAGATGGCGGAATTGGTAGACGCACTAGTTTCAGGTACTAGCGCTTAGCGGCGTGGAGGTTCGAGTCCTCTTCTGGGCACCAAAATGATAAAGGCCAGCACATTCGTGCTGGCCTTTTGTTTTGGTCGATCGCTTGTCTTGTGGGTTAACTTGTGGATTGACTTGTGATGCGGCAATGAAGCCAGCAACGGGGTTGGTAGCCAGCAAGTTGTGACGGCCCGCTTGGCCAAACACGTCATCAGACCCGGAGGTCTTGACGCATTGCCGGGTAGGCCGCTCGCCACTCAAATGAGGCACTCGCTCAATGCGCCGGCCCGCTCAAACTGAAAACTTTTTGGCCAATCCGTCTGGCCGCAAGTTGTCATATTCTTCAAACGGCTGATGAATCCATGGGCTTGTGGCCAGCGGCTCAACAAAGTAGTCAGGCGTATAGCTGGACACACCCTTCACCCAGATCACCGCGCTGCGCAAATCACGGATAGCTGGCACGCCACGCAGACGCTCAACCACGGCCTTGAGCGTGACGCCGGAGTCGGACAAGTCGTCAACCAGCAAAACGCGCCCGGCGAGTTCGCCCTTGGGCATGGTGATGTACTTGGCCATGTCAAGCCGGCCCTGGATGGTGCCAGCGTCAGCCCGGTAGGAGCTGGTCGACATGATCGCCAGGGGCTTGTCAAACACCCTGGACAACACATCACCCGGCCGCATGCCACCACGGGCCAGACACAAGATCTGGTCAAACTCCCAACCCGAATTCGCCACCTTGAGCGCCAGGCGCTCGATCAGCATGTGGTACTCGTCCCAGCTCACGTACAGGTGTTTGCCGTCGTCAGTCAGCATGAGATTTCTCCTTGGGATGCAGGTGTTTGGCCGAGCACAGCACGGCCAGGCTCAGGCTTTGTACGGATGGCGCAACAAGATGGTGTGGTCGCGATCAGGGCCAGTTGAAACCATGTCGATGGGCACACCGATCAGTGCCTGCACCCGCTCAAGATAGGCACGGGCGTTGACGGGCAGCAGATCCCATTGCGTGATGCCAAAGCTGCTGTCGGTCCAACCAGGAAAGACTTCGAAGATCGGTTCGCAGGCGCTGATGTCATCGGCATCCAAAGGCAGGATGTCAATGTTTTGGCCATGCAACTGGTAGCCCACGCACACCTTGATCTCGGCCAAGCCGTCCAACACGTCGAGCTTGGTGATGCACAGGCCCGAAATGCCGTTGATGATCATCGAGCGCTTGAGCGCCGCTGCATCCAGCCAGCCGCAGCGGCGCGGCCGGCCCGTCACCGTGCCACGCTCCTGGCCAACGGTGGACAAGTGATGGCCAACCGTGCCCACCGTGTCCATGTCGAGTTCGGTTGGGAACGGCCCGCTGCCCACCCGCGTGGTGTAGGCCTTGGTGATGCCCAGGATGTAATGCAAGAGACCAGGGCCCACGCCCGCACCCGCAGCGGCGTTGCCGGCCACGCAGTTGCTGGAGGTGACGTACGGGTAGGTGCCGTGGTCAATGTCAAGCAGCGTGCCCTGCGCGCCTTCAAACAAGATGTTGGCGCCACTTTGGCTGGCGTTGTGGATGCGGTAGCCCACGTCAGCCATCATCGGCTTGATCTGCTCGGCGACCAGCATGGCTTGGTCAAAAATGGGCTGGAACTCAAGCACCTCGCCTTGCAGATAACCCGCCAAGGCAAAGTTGTGCAAGGCCAACAACTCGCGCAACTTGGCTGCAAAACGCTCAGGGTGCTTCAGGTCCTGCACGCGCAGTGCGCGACGAGCAACCTTGTCTTCGTAGGCCGGGCCAATGCCCTTGCCGGTGGTGCCAATCTTGCCAGCGCCGCTGGACTCACGCAGCGCTTCACGGGCTTTGTCAACCGCCACGTGGAACGGCAGGATCAACGGGCAGGATTCACTGACAAACAAGCGCGAGCGAACCTCGACGCCGATCTTTTCGAGCCGCTCGATTTCAGCCAGCAAATGCACCGGATCCACCACCACGCCGTTGCCAATGTAGCAAGGTACGTCGTCGCGCATGATGCCCGAAGGGATGAGCTGCAATGCTGTTTTGATGCCCTTGATGACCAGCGTGTGGCCCGCGTTGTGGCCCCCCTGAAAGCGCACCACGCCTTGGGCATGATCGGTCAACCAATCAACCACTTTGCCCTTGCCCTCGTCACCCCATTGGGTACCGACGACCACTACATTGCGCCCGGGCGCGGAAGTCTTGCCTTGTTGCATATTCAAAATTCCAGTTAACGGATCAGCTCAGCGCACCGGCGCCATTTGCAAGTTCAGATCGCACGCACAACCCAATGACCGCCTGCGGCCACCAGTTCCCGGTCGCAATCAAACTCTTCGCCCTCATGCTCATGGCCCGGCAGGATGCATACCACGGTGTCGCCCTGCTGTCGCAAGCGACGAACCGCGTCGCGCAACGAGGCATCCTCGCGCCAAGGCGCCCGCACGGCGGTGCGCCGCGACGGCGACTCGGCGCTTTGGGCCAGCATCTTCAGGTCAGTTGAAAACCCCACCGCCGGGCGGTTGCGACCAAACACCGCGCCAACCTGGTCATAGCGTCCACCGCGCAACAAGGGCTCACCTGCGCCCGGTGCATAAACCGCAAAGCGCGCGCCCGAGTAATACGCATAGCCGCCCATGTCGGCCAAATCAAAGCTAACGCGCACGTCGGGATGAGCCTGGCTGATGTGTTGGGCCAACCACGCCAAATCCGCCAACGCGGCGTTGATCAGTGGCAACGCGGGCAGACATAGGCGCGCTTGTTCGAGCACCGAAACATCACCATACAAAGTGGGCAGCACCAGCAAACTGGCGCGAACGTCAGCAGGGAAGTCAGCCGTCAAGTCGCGCAGCGCCGCTGCATCCTTGGTGGCCAAAGCGGCCACCAGTTCATTGAGCGCTGACGCCTCAAGCGGGACGCCTGACAGCACGGCCCGCACGACGCGTGCGTCGGCGAGATCAAGCACCAGATCTTTGACGCCGGCCGCACGCAGGCAGTCCAGCGCAAGATCCATCACTTCCAGGTCAGCCTCCAAGCCGGCATGGCCATAAATTTCAGACCCAAGCTGCAGCGGTTCGCGGCTGGCGTGCGGTGATTGGGGTCGGGTGTGCAGCACGGGTCCGCAATAACAAAGCCGAGTCACACCTTGACGATTAAGCAAGTGGGCATCAATGCGCGCCACCTGGGGCGTGGAATCAGCCCGGATGCCCAAAGACCGCCCACTCAGCTGATCAACCAGCTTGAAAGTGCGCAAATCAAGGGCTCGGCCCGTGCCGCTGAGCAGCGACTCCAGATGCTCCATCAACGGCGGCATCACCATTTCGAAACCGTAACCACGCGCTATTTCAAGCAAACAGCGACGCAGATCTTCGATACGCCGCGCTTCAGCCGGCAGAACGTCGGCAATGTGCTCGGGCAGCAGCCAAGCAGAGGACATTGAAAAATCCGAAGGGATTAAAAAAACGATTGTACGGGCGACCCATGACCACGAAGTGCCCGCCAGTGACCTGGGTGCTCGCGCGTGTCTCGCGTGTCATCTACTCGCCACACCCACTCGCCACACCCGCGAGGGCGGGAGATAGTGTCAGTGCCAGGCGGCAAGCAACAGCAAACCCAGCACCATGATCGACAAACCGATGAATCGGATTTGCCCGTCTGACAAACGAATGGCGGCCTCAAACACCCGGCGCCACAGGGTTGGGCTCAAAAACGGCAGCAAGCCTTCAAACACCAACATCAGCGCCAGCGCGCCCAACACCCAGTCCAGCATGGCTTGTTGTGGCGTCAGCGCTTACGCGCCGGGGCTGCGGTGGGCGCCGCCACTGCGGCACCAGCTGAGCTGCCGCCACGCATGGCCTTGAAGAAGTCGCTTGAGGGATCCACCACCATCACGTCAGTCTTGCTTCGGAAGCTCGCGCGGTAAGCCTCCAGGCTGCGGTAGAACTGCGCAAACTGCGGGTCACGGCCAAAGGCGTCGGCGTACAGAGCCGATGCCTTGGCGTCCCCTTCACCCTTGAGCTTTTGCGCATCCCGGTAAGCCTCGGCAATGATCACCTCGCGCTGCTTGTCAGCGTCCGCGCGGATCTTTTCGCCTTCAGCCGCCCCCTGCGACCGCAACTCATTGGCCACTTGCTTGCGCTCGGATTCCATGCGTCGGTAGACTGAATCGGTGATGTCGGCGACAAAGTCAACACGCTTGATACGCACGTCCACGATTTCAATGCCGAAGGCCTTTGCATCATCCTTGAGCCGATTCAACACGTCTTGCATGACCTTGTCACGCTCGGCGGCCAACACGCCACGCACGGTGCGGCGGGTGATCTCTTCATTGAATGCGGCCTGCACGACCGGGCCGAGCCGGCTCTCGACGTTGCGGATGTCAGTGCCGTTGTTGCGGATGAATTGCCGCGGTTCTGAGATGCGCCATTTGACCAACCAGTCGATCACCAGACTCTTCTTCTCGGCCGTGAAAATGGGCCGCGTCTCAGGGCTGTCGAGCGTCTGGACGCGCTTGTCAAGAAACACCACGTTTTGAAATGGCGGCGGCAGCTTGAACTTGAGTCCAGGCTCTGTCATCACCTCTTTGATTTCACCAAGTGAATACACCACGGCAAGTTGGCGCTGATCCACCACAAAAAGTGTGGAGGCCAGCAGCATCAGCGCCAGCAGCACGCCACCCACGATGAGTCCGATACGGTTCATGTTGTTATGACTCTGTTTTTGGGGTCAGGATCAACGGCCATCGCGGTCGCGACTGCGGCCACCATCGCGTGATCGGGCATCAGCGCCCGCCGCGCCAGCTGCACCGGCATCGGTGGGCAGCGCGGCGGCGGGAGGCGCTTGCGGCACCACTTGCACCGTGCCAGTGGCGGCACCCTGTTGCATCAGTTTGTCGAGCGGCAAATACAACAAGTTGCTGCCGCTACGGCTGTCAACCATCACCTTGCTGACGCTCGAATAGACCTGTTGCATCGTGTCGATGTACATGCGGTCACGGGTAACCGTGGGCGCCTTTTGGTACTCGGTCAGCACCGAGCGGAAGCGCTGGGCATCACCATCGGCTTGGGCCACCACGCGCTGGCTATAACCATCGGCCTCTTCACGCAGGCGGGCCGCCGTGCCGCGCGCCTTGGGGATCACGTCGCTGGCGTAAGCCTGGCCTTCGTTCTTGAAACGATCCCGATCAGCGCCCGCCTTGACCGCGTCATTGAAGGCGGCAGTCACCTGCTCGGGCACCTGGACGTTTTGAACGTTGACATTGACGATCAGGATACCGGCCTTCAGCCGATCAAGCTGGCCCTGGATGGACTTGACCAAATCGGCGGCAATGGCGTCGCGTTGCTCGTAGAGCACGGAGTCAACCTTGCTTTTGCCGACGATCTCGCGCACGGCCGACTCGCTGGCTTGTTCAACCGCCTTGTCGGTGTCGCGGTTCTCGAACAAGAAGTTCTTTGCGTCCTTCAAGCGGTATTGCACGGTGAACCGGATGTCGATGATATTTTCGTCCTGCGTGAGCATGGACGAATCACGCAGGCCTGTGGTTTGCGCGACGCCGCTGCGACCAATTTCAGCAGAGCGCAACTGCGTGACGGAAACTGTCTCGTTGGCCTGGAACGGGTACGGAAACCGCCACTGGAACCCGGCATCCACCGTGGAACTGTAGCGGCCAAAGGTGGTGATGATGGACTGTTGGCCTTCTTGAACGATGAAAAAACCGCTGCCGGCCCACACCACAAACACCACAAAAGCGATCAGGCCCACGCCAATGCCCGCACTTTTCATGTCGGGCTGAAATGACGGACCATCGTTGCCCGGATCGCGCGGCGGTTGACCATTGCCACCGCCCTTGGCGTTGAACAGGCCGCTGAGTTTCTTGTTGAAATCGCGCCACAACTCGTCCAGATCGGGCGGGCCGTCATTGCGCCCATTGGCCATCAGCAGAGGCTTGGCTGATCGACGGCGCAAGGCGCCCACTAGCAACTGCCGCAGGGCATCCGCCAAGGCGGCAAGGCGCAAACGCAGCGGCAACAAGGTGGTGTCGGGCGAGGATTTGGGGTACATGTTCATGTCGTCGACGGTGTTTGCGGGTGGCCATCAAGCGCCGACTCTTCCAGCGGCTCAATTGGGGCCTGCCCCGGTGGATTCAAGCCCTTGGCCGACGCGGCCTGGGCGATCATTTTGCGCAATAAATCAATGCCAGTGCCCTGCAAGGCGCTCACAAAGACGCGGGGAATCGCCCCGCCGCCCGTGAGCTCAATCCAGTCTTGCAGCTCACGAGGCGGCGCGTCCATCTGGTCAACTTTGTTGAACACCAGAATCTGTGGCACATCGCCCGCGCCGATGTCATGCAACACCTTTTCAACTTCATCCCGCTGGGCTTGCAGCGCGGGGCTGGACGCGTCCACCACGTGCAACAACAGATCCGCGTCACAGGCCTCTTGCAAGGTGGCCTCAAAAGCCTCAACCAGTTTGTGCGGCAGGTCGCGGATAAAACCAACGGTGTCCGACAGCGACACGCTGCCGCCCAGATCCTCAAGGTAGAGCGAGCGGGTGGTTGTGTCGAGCGTGGCAAATAACTGATCAGCCGCGTAGGCGCGAGCCTTGACCAAGGTGTTGAACAAAGTGGACTTGCCGGCGTTGGTGTAACCAACCAACGAGACGCGAAAACTACCACTGTTGCGCCGCTTGTCGCGCTGCGTGCCGCGCTGGCGTTTGACCTTGTCCAGCTTGGCCTTGAGCGCTTTGACGCGCTCGCCAATCATGCGTTTGTCCAACTCGATCTGGGCCTCGCCTGGGCCGCCGCGCTGGCCTGCGCCGCCGGTTTGTCGCTCCAGGTGACTCCAGCGCCGCACGAGGCGGCTAGACAGGTATTGCAGGCGAGCCAACTCGACCTGCAACTTGCCCTCGTGGCTTTGCGCGCGTTGGCCAAAAATTTCAAGAATCAGCGCGGTGCGGTCAGCCACCGACACACCCAAATGACGCTCAAGATTGCGCTGCTGGGCAGGCGACAACGCCTGATCAAAGATGACGCCTTGTGCGCCATGCATCTGCACAAGCGTCTTGATTTCATCGGCCTTGCCGCTGCCCACAAACAGCGACGGATCGGGCGCTTTGCGGCGCGCTACTACACGTGCGACGGTCAAGTCACCAGCGCTTTCGGCCAGTAGTGATAACTCGTCGAGCGTGGGGTCAAAGTACTGCTTGTTGCCAAAGTCGACGCCCACAAGCACCACGCGAGCCGGACCATCACTGGTCAGCTTCGGGTCGTCCCGTTCGTCGGGGTTCAAGATGGCGGCAGGGGGTGCAGGCTTGCCCGGCGTGCGCGTCAAGCCGGATCGACCGGCTCAACGGCGTGGAAGTTCACCGGGCGACCGGGCACCACGGTGGAGATGGCATGCTTGTAAACCATCTGGGTCACGGTATTGCGCAGCAACACGACATACTGGTCAAACGACTCGATGTGGCCCTGCAATTTGATGCCATTGACGAGGTAGATCGAGACCGGAACATGCTCTTTGCGCAGCAGGTTCAGGAAGGGGTCTTGAAGGAGTTGTCCTTTGTTGCTCACGATATGGCTCCGTGTTGAAAAGTTCTGAAGAGATCACGTTATCACATCAGGGAAAGCGCTGATGTGGAGGAAAAAAGCCCATAAATGCGGCCAAGTCATCCGAGTCAAGATTGGTCGAATGGGTTCCGCGACGACTTGAATTGAATGCGCAAAGGCGTGCCCACCAGTTTGAAATGCTCGCGCACCCGGCCTTCGATGTATCGCTTGTACACCTCGGTCACGTTCTCCAGACCCGTGCCGTGAATCACCACGATGGGCGGGTTCATGCCGCCTTGGTGGGCGTAGCGCAGTTTGGGAACGAAAGCGCCATTGCGCCTGGGTGCCTGGTGTTGCACGGCCTCTTGCAGCAAGCGCGTGAGCACCGGCGTTGACATCTTGCGCGTGGCTGAGGCATGGGCGTCGGCAATGGCCTTCCAGACGGGCGCCAAGCCCTGGCGCTTGATGGCCGAGATCTTGAGCACGGACGCAAATTTCAAGAACGACAAGCGCGTCTCGATCGAGCGATCCAGCGTCTCGCGCTGGTAGGCGTCCACCGCGTCCCACTTGTTGACGGCCACCACCACGGCGCGGCCGCTTTCGAGCACATAACCCGCAATGTGGGCGTCTTGCTCGCTGACGCCTTGGGTGGCGTCGATCAACAGCAGCACCACGTTGGCGTCGGAGATCGCCTGCAGGGTTTTGACCACTGAAAACTTCTCGACGGCCTCGAAGACCTTGCCTTTGCGGCGCAGGCCCGCTGTGTCGATCAACTCGAATTTTTCACCACCACGCTCAAACGGAATGCTGATGGCGTCACGCGTGGTGCCCGGTTGGTCAAAAGCCACTAGGCGCTCTTCGCCCAACCAGGTGTTGATGAGCGTGCTCTTGCCCACGTTGGGCCGCCCGGCCACCGCCAGACGGATGGGTTTGCCTTCAAGTGAATCGGCGTCTTCGTCTTCTTCGGGCTCGGCAAAATCAGCCAGCGCGGCTTCGACCAAACTGCGAATGCCCTGGCCGTGCGAGGCTGAAATCGGATGCGGTTCACCCATGCCGAGTTCATGAAACTCAGCCAGCAGTGGCGAATCGCTCAGGCCCTCGGCCTTGTTGACGCACAGCAAGACCCGCTTGTTGGCGCCCCGCAAATAACGCGCAATGTCATGGTCCTGGCCAGACACACCATTGCGGGCATCGACCACAAAGATCACGGCATCGGCCTCGGCCACGGCGGCCTTGGTCTGGCGCGCCATCATGGCCACCACGCCGGTGGGTTTTTCAGGTTCAAAACCACCGGTGTCGATGACGATGAACTCATGGCCGC
>JAYWDK010000455.1:0-3117 GCA_043779845.1 Betaproteobacteria bacterium
CCCGCCTTGCGGCGCGTTGTCATTGGTATCTGAGGCCAATCACAACATGGGACTGCCAATGCCAAACTGTACACAAGAAAGCGCAAACCACAAGATCGAATTTGGCCGTTTGGGCAGACGTGTGGTGCAGGGCCAATTTGACGGCGGCAGCATGACCAGTGATGCCGGCGTCATGCTGCTGGGAGCCACTGATCGCAAGTTGGGTTTGATGCAAGCGGCGGCCCATTGCATCGCAGACCCGCGCAACCCGCTCTTGATCACCCACAGCGTGGCCGACCTGCTGCGCCAGCGCGTCTATGGTTTGGCGCTGGGCTGGGAGGACTTGAATGACCACGGCGCACTGCGCTGTGACGTGGCCATGCAAACGGCCGTCGGCGTAGACCGTGAAGTCGCCAGCGCCCCCACCCTGTGCCGCCTGGAGAAATGGGCCGATCAATCCACCGCCTGGCGCCTGCACGAGGTTCTGGTGGATCAATTCATCGCCAGCTTCACATCCGCCCCCAAGGAGCTCGTGCTGGACTTTGATGCCACCGACAATCCGCTGTTCGGTCAGCAGGAGGGCCGATTTTTTCACGGCTACTACGACAGCTATTGCTATTGCTATTTGCCGCTGTACGTCTTTTGTGGCCAGAAGTTGCTGTGCGCTTATCTTCGCCCCAGCCGCATTGATGGCGCCAAGCATGCTGCTGCCATTTTGAAACTCTTGGGTCAAGCGACTGCGCCAGCAGTGGCTGCAGGTGCGTATCGTGTTTCGAGGCGACTCGGGTTTTTGTCGCCAGCGCATCATCAACTACTGCGAGCGCGCCGGTGTGCATTGCATCGTGGGCCTGGCGCGTAATGCGCGCCTGCAGCAGATCACGCAATTCCTGGAACTCGCCATGAAGGACGAATTCGCGCACAGCGGTACCAAGCAGCGCGAGGTGGGTGAGTTTTTGTATGCGGCACAAAGCTGGCCCAAGGAACGCCGGGTGATCACGCGTCTTGAATATGGCGAGCAAGGCAACAACCCGCGCTACGTGGCGGCCAATCTCACAGGTGAGGCACAAGAGCTGTACGACGACGTGTACTGCCAGCGAGGCGAGGCCGAGAACCGGATCAAGGAGGCACAGGTGGGTCTGTTTGCGACGCGCACGAGTTGCCAGCACTTTCAAAGCAATCAACTGCGCATGCTGCTGGCCGCCTTGGGCTATGTGCTCATTGAGCGGCTGCGCGCGCTGGCGCTGCAGGGCACGGCGCTGGCCAGCGCCCAAGTCGATACGCTGCGCATAAAGCTGCTAAAAGTCGCAGCGGTGGTGACGCGCAACACGCGGCGCATTTGCCTGCACCTAGCCTCCAACTGGCCCAGCGCGGACATCTTCGAGCATGCGGTGTGCCAACTACGCTCTGCCTGACACACGCATCAGCGCCTGGCCCGCGTGTTGATAAAAAAATGGTCCGCAACCCAAACCGGGGAACGGGTGGTTACGTTCAAAAAGCACCCGTGTCGTGCGACAACACCCTGGGCGTTCGCCAAGCCGCTCTTGGCGCGCGTTGTGCGCCAGAAAAACGCCAGCCTTGCAGTGCAAACGGGGTAGCGTGAAATATGCGGGCTAACCATGCCGTGCAGGCGCAGCTCTTTGAGCTCAGCGGTGACATCACGCATGGTTAAGCGCCGCCGCGTCGCTGGCCGCTGCAATGACGCTACGCAAGCTGTCATAGCGGCCGGTGTTGGCCACCGGCGCATCGACGAGTCGCAGCGTCGTTTGCACGGTCTCGGGCAGCGGGCCGGCATTGAGCCTGGCCAGCACGTTCAGAACATGCTCGGCACTGAGGGCGCCGGACTCGATGACCAACTCGACGGCCACCAGCACCGCTTCCAGCCCGGCCGTCGGCACAGCGGCGAGCACCTGTGCCATGACCCGGTCCCCGCCAGGGTGGCGCAGCAGACCGAGCTTGAGTTGCTTGAGGGGCGCGGGCATGTCGGCAAAGGGCGAGCCGTTGCGCAGGGCGCCCGGTTTGCGCTGCACCAGCGCAATGTAATGCTTGACCAGTCGTAGCAGGTTTGTCCACGGTTGACGACCCGATCATGGCTGGCGACCACGGCATCACCGACCACCACGCTGATGCGCGTCGGGCACAGCCGGGTGCTGACCCGCTGGCCCGCCAACTCACACGGCACCGAATACCGGTTGCGCTGCACGCTGACCAGGCAGGTGCTCGATACCCGTGCCTCCCTTTCCACGTAGCCGTCAAATGCGGCAGGCATGGGCATCATCTCGGGGAGCTCTTGCGCGAGCATCTCAAGCACGCTGAACTGCTTGTACTCGGGGTGACAGATCTCCCCCACAGGGCCCGGCAGCGCTCGCCCAGCCAGGCGTTGAGCTGCTCAAACGAGCCAAACTGGCACTTCTGCGCATCGAGCCAGATGCGCCTGCGGCTGTCCTGCACGTTCTTCTCCACCACGCCTTTTTCCCAGCCCGACGCTACGTTGCAAAAGTCAGCATCGAACAGGTAATGCGCGCACATCACGGCAAAGCGGGCATTGACGACTCGGCCCCTTGCCCTTCTTGACCCAAGTCGACAGCCGTCTTCATGTTGTCATAGATGCCGCGCCGGGCAATGCCGCCCAGCGCCGCGAAGGAGCGGGTGTGGGCGTCGAACAGCATTTCATGGCCCTGGCTGGGGTAGGCCACCAGCCAGAAAGCGCGGCTGGCACACAGCTTGAGGTGGGAGACCTGCAGCTTGTAGCAAATGCCGCCCACCAACAGACCCTCTTCGCTCCAGTCAAACTGGAAGGCCTCGCCCAGCTCGAAGCGCAGCGGCACAAAGGCATGGGGTGCCTTGCCGGCGCTGCCTCGCCAGTCGCGGGTGAAGTCCGTCACCGCGCTGTAGCCGCCGACATAACCGGCCGTCTGGATTTGCGCAAACAGCGCCTTCGCCGTACGCCGGTTTTGTTTGCTCCGGCGGGCATCAGCGTTGAGAGCTTGCTCCAACTCCTCGGTGAAGGCCGCCAGCTTGCCCAATGCCTGGGGCCTGCTGTAGCTAGTGTAGCGTCTCATATATATTGAACTATTTGTTGATCCACCACTCCAAAGTTGATCCTTGCAATTTTGGAGTGGTGTCAACATGAATTTGCGC
>JAYWDK010000456.1:0-21833 GCA_043779845.1 Betaproteobacteria bacterium
CCGGCCATGGCCGCGTGAGATCACCCCTGGGCGCCAGCCTTGTTGGCGCAGCATGACGACCAGCGCCATCACGGTCGGTGTTTTGCCCGCGCCGCCTGCCACCAGGTTGCCAACCACCAGCACAGGCACAGGCGCGCGTTGACGGCGCTTCCAGCCCCATTGGTAGGGCGCGCTGTGCAGGCCGGCCAGTGCGGCGTAAAGCCAGGACAGCGGCTGCAGCAGCCGGGCGCCCCACGTGGGCTGCGGGCCAGTCCACTGGGCGGTGATCCAGGCGGCCATGCCCGAGGCGGCGTGGCGGGCCGGCGGGCTGCGGTTGGGATCAGGTTTGCCGGTTTTGGCAGCCAGGCCGTTGTTGCGGGCCACGGTGGCGCTAGCGCGCTGGCGCGTCAGCCGGCAGCTGGGTGGCGAAGGTGAGGCGGGGCAGGCCGGCACGGCGTGCCGCATCCAGCACGTTGATGACCGATTGGTGCGCCGCCAGCGCATCGGCCGACACGACAACCACGGGTGAGTTGGCCGCTCCTGCAGCGCCACCCGCAGCGTTTTGTAGCGCGGCCGCCAGCAGCTCGATGCTGCGGCCTTCGATCGGGCTGCGGTTGATGGCGTAGCGCCCATCAGCGGCCACGGTCACCAAAATCTCGGTCGGCCGATCCTTCAGCTTTTCAGCATCGGCCGTCGGCAGGTTGATCTGCAGTTCGGAATAGCGGCTGTAGGTGGTCGACAGCATCAAAAAGATCAGCACCACCAGCAGCACGTCGATGAACGGGATCAGGTTGATCTCGGGCGCTTCGGTCTTGCGGCGGTGGAAGTTCATGCGCAATCTGCCCGGGCTGGGGATCAGCGGGGAGTGGATGCCGCCGCCGCCGCCGTGCGCACCGTAAAGCGCATCAGGTGCGGCACAAAGCGCTCGGCGGCTTGCTCCAGGCTCAGCAAGTGGTAGTCAACCACGCCACGAAAGTAGCGATAGAACATCAGCGCCGGGATGGCAATGATCAGGCCGAACGCGGTGTTGTAGAGCGCCACCGAGATGCCGTGCGCCAGGGCGGCCGGGTTGCCCGCGCCGGTGGGCGCCTGGGCGCCAAAGATTTCGATCATGCCCACCACCGTGCCCAGCAGGCCCAGCAAGGGCGCGGCGGCGGCGATGGTGCTCAAAGCGTTGAGGTAGCGCTCAAGCTCGTGGGCGGCCACCCGGCCAGCGCTCTCGAAGGTCTCGCGCAGCGTGCGCTCGGACATGCGCGGATCCACGATCACCGCTCGCAAACCGGAGGCCAGCACGCGGCCCAGCACCGAGTTGTCGGCAAGCTTGTTGACCACGTCCATCGCGGGCAAGATGTTGCGGCTCAGGGTGAGCACTTCATCGAGCAACTTGGGTGGCACGATGAGCCGGGTGCGCAAGCTGAAAAGCCGCTCGATGATCAGCGTCAGGCCCACCACGGAACTCAAAATCAAGGGCCAAATTGGCCAGCCAGCGGCTTGTATGATCGACAGCAACGAGAACCTCTGTGGCGTTTGACGGGGTTTTTTGGGCAGCCAGACAGGGCACTTTTGCCCCGCCCGGCGCGGGATTATGACCCGTGCCAGGGTGGTCTCAATGGGCTTGCTGGCCCCGAGCTTGGTGCGGCGCCCGTACAGCTGGATCGGCCTGTTCGACGCCAAGGCAAAACAATCCACCGCAGCAGTGGATAAGTTTGTGGAGAACTCCCAAGCCAGCCCTCAAAAACCTCGGTTTTTGGCCGTTTCCCTTGGGTTGCCTCATTTTTAGGCGGTTGTTTTTCTTTTCAAATCAAGCACTTGCAACCATGCGACAGTTCAGTGACAGCCTCTGCGATGTGTTGTGCGGGCACCCGAAAAATTGTGGAATTCCGGCCTTCAATCGGCAGTTTGCCTGTGTGAATGGGGTTTGCTGATGGCGTCGGACGCTCTGTTTTCACTGCCGGGCGGCGTGGCCAATAGCGCGCTTGGCCAGGCGCCCGGCACGGCCGCTGGCGCCATGCCTGCGGCCCGCGCCTGGAGCGTGGCCGGTCTGCTGTTGGCCGTGGCCGACGCGCTGGCGTCGCGGCTTGGCGCGGTCACCGTGCGCGGCGAGATCTCGGGCTTCACGCGTGCGGCCAGCGGGCACTGCTACTTCACGCTCAAGGACAGCGAAGGCCAATCCGCGCTGCTGCGCTGTGCCATGTTCCGGCGCGCCGCTGGCTTGATGGACTTCCGGCCTGCGGATGGCCAACAAGTAGAGCTGCGCGGGCGCATCACGGTCTACGAGTCGCGCGGTGAATTGCAGTGCGTTGTCGAGGCCATGCAGCGCCTGGGCGCGGGCTCCTTGTACGAGCTTTTTTTGCGACTCAAGGCCCGGTTGGATGCCGCAGGCCTGTTCGATCCATCGCACAAACGGCCGCTGCCGGCGTATCCACGCGCCTTGGGCGTGGTCACCTCGTTGGGTGCTGCGGCTTTGCACGATGTGCTGACCGCCATCCACCGGCGGGCGCCGCACGTGCGGGTGCTGGTCTATCCGAGCCTGGTGCAGGGCCCCGAGGCGCCGGCGCAACTGGTGCGCGCCATCGAGCGGGCCGGTGAACGGGCTGAAGTGGATGCGTTGATCATCTGCCGTGGCGGTGGTTCGCTGGAGGACTTGTGGGCCTTCAACGACGAGGCGGTAGTGCGCGCCGTGGCCGCTTGCCCGCTGCCGGTGGTGTGTGGCGTGGGCCATGAAACCGATGTCACGCTGGCCGAGCTGGCGGCTGATTTGCGGGCGCCCACGCCAACTGCCGCCGCTGAGCTGGCCACGCCTGTGCGTGACGATGAATTGCGGCTCTTGCATGCGCTGGCTGAAAAACTGAAGCGGGCCGTGGGACGGCGTCTGGACCAGCAAGCCCAGCGGCTGGATCGGCTGGCGCTGCAAATGGGCCGGCCGGCGCGGCTTCTGGGGCAACAGTCAGCCCGCCTGCAAACACTGCAGGGCCGGCTTCGCTTGGCGCTGGTGCATGGGCTTGAGGGCCAACAGCGCAGGCTGGCAGAGTTGGCTCAACGCCTTCACGCCGCCACGGTGCAGCAGCAGCACCGGCAAGATGAGCGCCTGTCGCGGCTGGCGCTGCGCTTGGCGGCCAATGACCCGCACCATGTTCTGGCTCGCGGCTACGCCTGGTTGGCTGACGGCAGCGGCCGGCCGGTCACCCAGGTGGCCCACTTGCAGCCGGGCAGCCAGCTCACGGCGCAATGGGCCGATGGCCGCGCGGCGGTGCAGGTGCTGAGCGTCACCACCGGGGCGCCCGACAAGACCTGAGGCCACCCGTGCCAAGCCCCGCAAACAAGGGGTGCGCTGCCTACAATGCTCAGGTCGTGGCGCTGCAGTTGCGGCACCTTGGCACCCAATTTGCATCCCTCATTTTTTGTGCAACCCAGGCGCGCGCAGCGCCTACCTCGCAAGGATCGTCCCATGACCTACACCCTGCCTCCTCTGCCTTACGCCGCCACCGCCCTGGCACCACACATCTCGGCCGAGACCTTTGAGTTCCACTATGGCAAGCACCATCAGGCCTACGTGACCAACCTGAACAACCTGGTTCCGGGCACAGAATTTGCTGGTCTGTCGCTGGAAGAAATCGTCAAAAAAGCCTCTGGCCCGGTGTTCAACAACGCCGCTCAGGTGTGGAACCACACCTTTTTCTGGAACAGCATGAAGCCCGCTGGTGGCGGTGAGCCCACCGGCGCGCTGGCCGCCGCCATCAACGCCAAGTGGGGCAGTTACGCCGCCTTCAAAGAAGCGTTCACCAAGAGCGCGGTGGGCAACTTTGGTTCGGGCTGGACCTGGTTGGTGAAGAAGGCCGACGGCTCGGTGGACCTGGTCAACACCAGCAATGCCGCCACGCCGCTGACCACCGCCGACAAGGCGCTGCTGACGATCGACGTGTGGGAGCACGCCTACTACATCGACTACCGCAATGCGCGCCCCAAGTTTGTCGAGACCTTTCTCAACGCCCTGGTGAACTGGTCATTTGCCGAAGCCAATTTCGCCTGAGTCGTTTGACTGAGCCGCGCTGCATGCGCGCACTTGGCGGGCCGGACAGTCAAACTGTCCGGCCCGTCGTCATTTATGGCCCCGCGCGGCTTGGCGCCTTTGTCGTGTGCCACGCGAACCATGCCCGTGGGTGGGCAGCCGCCGCGTGATCAGGGTTTGAACGGCGCGCCGCCGAGCTTGAAGCCAGCCTTGATGCCGCGCTTGGCGAACCAGCCCTGGTTCATCTCCAGCACGTAACGCACCGGCTTGGCCGAGCAGTGCGACGACTCGTCAAACGGCTTCATGTCGGCCATGTTGACGATGCTGCCGTCATCGGCCACAAACGCGATGGTCAGCGGCGAGGGCGTGTTTTTCATCCAGAAGCATTGCGGTGAGGCCTCTTCAAAAACAAACAACATGCCCTCGTGGCTGGCCAGGTCGCGGCGGTACATCAAGCCCATCTGACGCTGCTCGGGGGTGAGCGCCAGCTCGGCGTGGATGTTGTGCATGCCCGCGCTCAGGGTGATCGCCTGCAGGCGCTGGGCTTGCTCTGCGCCGGCCTGGGCGGCTAACGCAACAGGCCCGGCAATGGCGGCCATCAACGCTACCAGCGTGGCCAGCAGGGCCACCTTGGGTGGGCACTTCATCTTGACATGGATCATTTGTTAACCTCGGGGAGACCACTAGATTAGCGCAGCCTGATATTGGCCCAACGCTCTGAGCGTCTTTTTGCGGTCACGATTTCAACATGAGCTTTCCACTTACCCTCGCCGTGCCGGTGTCTATCCCCCCGTTGCTCAATGACTTGGCGTCTGTTGTGCCGAATGAACTGGCCGTGCTCGACGATCCAATCGAGCAACGCCGATTCACCCGCTACGCCGCCAACGCCGCTGGTGAGCGGGTCGCCGATTCAGCCTTGCGCATCAGCGGCATGCATTGCGCGGCCTGCGCCGGCCTGATCGAGCAAGCCTTGACGCGCGTTGACGGTGTGTTGGACGCTACCGTGAGCGCGGCCGGCGAGCGCGCTCGCGTGCACTGGAACCCCCAGCGCACGACGGTGGCCGCCATCGTGATGGCCATCCGCCGTGCGGGTTATGACGCCACGCCCGACGCCGCGCTGGAAGCCCGCGAGGCGCGCAAGCTGGAGCATCGCGCCGCCATCTGGCGCTTGTTTGTGGCCTCGTTTTGTGCCATGCAAGTGATGATGATGGCCACGCCCAGTTACGTGGCCGCCCCGGGTGAACTGGCGCCCGACCTGCGGCAGTTGCTCAACTGGGGCAGTTGGCTGCTGAGCCTGCCGGTGATGGTGTTTGCGGCCGGGCCGTTTTTCAGCGGCGCCTGGCGCAGCTTGCGGGCCCGCCACATTGGCATGGACGTGCCCGTCGCGTTGGGCATCTTGGTCACGTTTGTGGCCAGCAGCGGCGCCACGTTTGCGCCCAACGGGCTGTTGGGTGGCGAGGTGTATTTTGACTCGCTGACCATGTTCATCAGCTTCTTGCTGGCCGGCCGCTTGCTTGAAACCCGGGCCCGCCACAAGGTGGCCCAGGTGCTGGAAACCGCGCTGGCCGGCCTGCCGGAGACCGCATGGCGTCAAGATGCCAGCGGCCGGGTTGACGTGGTCAGCGTGCAGCGACTGGTGCCGGGCGACCGCGTGCGCGTGCCCGTGGGGCAGTCATTTCCGGCGGACGGGCAAGTCATTGAAGGCGACACCCGGACGGATGAATCCTTGCTCACGGGTGAAAGCCTGCCAGTGGCCAAGCCCTGTTATGCAGCGGTGGTGGCTGGCAGCCTGAACCTGGGCGCGCCCGTGCTCATGCGGGTTGACCAGGTCGGCGCGGATACCCGCCTGGAGGCCATCGTGGCGCTGATGCGCGACGCCATGAGTCAGCGGCCGTCGCTGGCCCGCGCGGCCGACCGCTGGGCCGCGCCGTTCTTGTGGGCCGTGCTGGTGCTGGCCGCCGGGGCTGCAGCGGCGTGGAGCCTGATCGACCCTTCGCGGGCGGTTTGGGTGGCCGTGTCGGTGTTGATCGTCACTTGCCCGTGCGCCTTGTCGCTGGCGGCGCCGTCAGCGCTGCTGGCCGCCACCAGCGCCCTGGCGCGGCGCGGCGTCGTGCTGCAACGCTTGGACGCGCTGGAGGCGCTAACCCGTGTCCAGCGCGTCTATCTCGACAAGACCGGCACCGTGACCGACGCCAGCCTGCAATGGTCTGGCATGGCCCGGCTCAATGGTGGTGGTTGGGGCCAGATGAGCGGTCAACAAACCGCCCAACAAACCGCGCAATCGCTGGCCGATGGCCGCAGCTTGGGCTCGCCGCACGGCTTGAGCGATGCCGCATGCCTTGCGTTGGCGGCGTCGCTGGCCGCGTGGTCCAGCCACCCACTGTCGTGCGCGCTGGTGTCGGCGCAAGCGGCCCTTGCCGAGCCAGCGGTTGGGGGGCAGGGCGCTGCGGGGCACGCTGCTGCGGGCACTTGGCGTGACCGGCAGGAGTTGCCAGGCCAGGGCTTGCAGGCACTGGACGAACAAGGCCGCTGCTGGCGTTTGGGCCGCGCCGAGTTTGTAGCGCCGCTGGGCAAGGCCCCTCCGGGGGGGCGATTGCCGACTGACACCCAGACTGACACCCAGGCGGATCTGCCCGAGACCCGCGTCGCAGTGTGGTTTGGACGCGACGGCGTGGCTACCGCGCGGTTTGAATTTGATGAAGCGCTGCGGCCGGATGCCGTGGCCACCGTGACCGCGTTGCGAGCCCGTGGGCTTGAAGTGGTCCTGCTCACGGGCGACCAGCCCGAGCGGGCACGGCGCATGGCGCGGCGCCTGGGGCTGACAGATGCCTTGGGTGGCGCCACGCCCGAAAGCAAGCTGGCTGAAGTGGCTGCCGCGCAAGCTGCGGGCCTGTGCGTGGCCATGGTGGGCGACGGCATCAATGACGCCCCCGTGCTGGCCCGTGCCGACGTGTCGTTTGCCATGGGGCAGGGCGCCTTGGTGGCCCGCGCCCAGGCCGACGCCGTGGTGGTGTCAAACCGGTTGGGTGATTTGGTGCTGGCCCATGCCCTGGCCCAACGCACCATGCGCGTGGTGCGGCAAAACCTGTGGTGGGCAGCGGTCTACAACAGCGCTTGCATCCCGTTGGCATTGTTGGGTTGGCTGCCACCGTGGGCCGCCGGCCTGGGCATGGCCACCAGCTCTTTGCTGGTGATTGGCAACTCATTGCGCCTGGCGCGCTGACGCCCACGCGTCTGGCCCGATAACCGCCACCAAGCCCCGATGGAAATCCTCTACCTCTTGATTCCGTTGTCGGCGGTGCTGGTGTTGCTGATCGTGGGGTTGTTTGGGTGGGCGCTGCATCGCGGCCAGTTCGACGATGTTGAGCGTGAAGGTGAACGCATCCTGCAAGCAGATGTTTCACCGGTTGATGTCGATCAAGCCCAGACGCCGAGCCCCCACAAACAATCACCCCGAACTTAATCTGGTTAATTTTTGAACTTAGAAGGAGTAGTCAATGGCAAGTAGCTCCATAACGTCGCCTACGGGAGGCGCCGCAACACAGCCGGCTTATAGCGACACCGTTGTACGCGGTTTTGCACTGGCCTCTGTGGTGTACGGCATCGTGGGCATGCTCGTCGGGGTGATCATCGCCGCCGAGCTGGCCTGGCCTGATATCAGCATGGGCATTTCGTGGCTCAGCTACGGTCGCTTGCGACCGCTGCACACCAACGCCGTGATCTTTGCTTTTGGCGGTTGTGCCTTGATGGCCACCAGTTACCACGTGGTGCAGCGCACCTGCCAAACCCGTTTGTTCATGCCGGGTTTGGCGATGTTCACCTTCATTGGCTGGAACTTGGTCATCCTGTCCGCCGTGATCACCTTGCCCTTGGGCATGACCCAAGGCAAGGAATACGCTGAACTTGAGTGGCCCATCGACCTGCTGATCGCGGTGGTGTGGGTGGCCTATGCCATCGTGTTTTTCGGCACCGTGGGCACACGCAAGATCCGGCACATTTATGTTGCCAACTGGTTCTTCGGTGCGTTCATCATTGCCGTGGCTTTGCTGCACATCGTCAATGGCGCGGCCGTGCCGGTCTCAGTTTGGCCAATGAAGTCGTACTCGGCCTATGCCGGCGTGCAAGACGCCATGGTGCAATGGTGGTACGGGCACAACGCGGTGGGCTTCTTCCTGACCGCAGGCTTCCTGGGCATGATGTATTACTACATCCCCAAGCAAGCTGGCCGGCCGGTTTACAGCTACCGCTTGTCCATCGTTCACTTCTGGGCGCTGATCTTCACTTACATGTGGGCGGGCCCGCACCACCTGCACTACACGGCCTTGCCTGATTGGGTGCAGAGCGTGGGCATGATCTTCTCGCTGGTGCTGTTGGCACCCAGCTGGGGCGGCATGATCAACGGCATCATGACCTTGTCGGGTGCGTGGCACAAACTGCGTGACGACCCGATCCTGAAGTTCCTGATCGTCTCGCTGTCGTTCTATGGCATGTCGACTTTTGAAGGCCCGATGATGTCGATCAAGACCGTCAACGCGCTCAGCCACTACACCGATTGGACGGTCGGCCACGTGCACTCCGGCGCCTTGGGTTGGGTCGGCATGATCACCATCGGCTCGCTGTACTACCTGATTCCGCGCATGTTTGGCCGCGAGAAGATGCACAGCATGCGCGCGGTCGAATTGCACTTCTGGATCGCAACCATCGGCATCGTGCTGTACATCGCCGCGATGTGGATTGCCGGCGTGATGCAGGGCCTGATGTGGCGTGCAGTCAACCCCGATGGCACGCTGGTGTACAGCTTTGTCGAGAGCGTGAAGGCCACCTATCCGTTCTATGTGATTCGCCTGGGCGGCGGCCTGCTCTACCTGAGCGGCATGCTGATCATGGGCTGGAACGTGGTGATGACGGTGATGGGCGGCAAGGCTGTTGAGGCCCGCATCCCCGTGCCAGTCATGGTGGCTCACGCCTGAACAAAAGGAGCACACACATGGCATCCACACCTACCCAAACCCACCAACCCGTTGGCCACGAGAAGATCGAAACCAACAACTTCCTGATGATCGTGCTGATCTTGCTGGCGCTGCTGTTTGGCGGCCTGGTCGAGATCGTGCCGCTGTTCTTTCAGCGCAGCACCACGCAGCCGATCGAGGGCCTGAAGCCCTACAACCCGTTGCAACTCGCGGGTCGCGACATCTACCTGCGTGAGGGTTGCTACAACTGCCACTCGCAGATGATTCGCCCGTTCCGTGCCGAGACGCTGCGCTATGGCCCGTACTCGGTGGCCGGCGAGTTTGTCTACGACCACCCGTTCCAGTGGGGCAGCAAACGCACCGGTCCCGATCTGCACCGGGTGGGCGGCAAGTACAGCGACGAGTGGCACCGCATCCACATGAACAACCCGCGTGATCTGGTGCCCGAAAGCAACATGCCGGCGTACTCGTGGCTGGCCAAGGGCAATCTTGATCCGGCCGACCTGGCACCCAAGATGAAGGCGCTGCGTTTGGTGGGCGTGCCCTACACCGATGACGAAATCGCCAAAGCGGGCGACGAGGTCAAGGGCAAGACCGAGCTGGACGCCGTCATCGCTTACCTGCAGGTGCTGGGCACCGCTCGCAAGTAGTTCGCAACATGCAAGCAGCAAGGAGACCCTCTTGGAACTCAATGAACTGCGTAGCCTGACCACCTTGTTCATGTTCGTGGTCTTTATCGGCATCGTTGTCTGGGCCATGGCGAAAAAACGCCGGGCCGCATTCGACGAGGCCGCTCAGCTGCCCTTCACCGGTGACGTGGTCGGCAACGTGGCCGACGACCATCCGGGACCCCATCGCAAGGAGAAAAAACAATGAGTGACTTTGTTCACGTCGGCTGGGCGTGGTTTGTCGCCGGCATCACGATCGCGGGGCTGCTGTTTTGCCTCTTTATCTTGATGGTGGCCAGCAAACGCAAAGTGATGGCCAACGACAACACCACTGGCCACGTGTGGGATGAAGATCTGCGTGAGTTGAACAACCCGCTGCCGCGTTGGTGGCTGTATTTGTTCGTCATCACCGTGATCTTTGCGGCCGTGTACTTGGCGCTTTATCCCGGCCTGGGCACCAACCCGGGTACTTTCAAGTGGAGCAGCACGGGCCAGTGGGAAACCGAGCAGGAAAAGGCCCATGCCTTGATGGCGCCGGTTTATGCCAAGTTCACGGCCATGCCCGCAGCCGAGTTGGCCAAAGATGCACAAGCCATGGGCATAGGCGAGCGATTGTTTGTCAACAACTGCGCGCAGTGCCATGGCTCTGACGCGCACGGCAGCAAGGGCTTTCCGAACCTGACCGACAGTGATTGGCTGGGTGGCAGTGGTGCTGATTACATCGCCAAGACCGTCACCGGAGGCCGCATGGGCGTGATGCCACCGATGGCTGCGGCCGTGGGCAGCGCAGAAGACGTCAAGAACGTCGCCAACTACGTGCTCAGCCTGTCGGGCAGCCCGCACAACAACCTGGCGGCTGAGTTGGGCAAGCCCAAGTTTGCGGCTTGTGCGGCGTGTCACGGGGCTGACGGACGGGGCAACCAAACGCTTGGCGCACCCAACCTCACCGACAAGGTGTGGTTGCACGGGTGGGGCGAGGACGCGGTGATCAGCATGGTCAATAACGGCAAAACCAACGTCATGCCAGCGTTTGAAAAGCGCCTGAGCCCTGAGCAAATCCATGTGCTGGCGGCCTATGTGTGGAATCTGTCGCAGACCACCGCCGTGGCGGCCAAGTAGGCCAGAATTGAGCCCCGCCAGCCCATGTCAGCGCCAGCTTTTAATCGTTCTTTTGAGCTTGGCCGATGACTGAGCCCGCCGCCGTGAAAGCGGGTTCAGCGGCTCCGTCCAACGAGGGGTTGGCGCAAGCCAATGGCTTGGTGGGCGACGACGCCGCTGCGGCCGTGGTGTCGCTCTACCAAAGTCAAAAAAAGATTTACGCGCGCGCTGTCAGCGGGTGGTTTGCCACTTGGCGTTGGGCGCTGGTCTGGCTCACCCAGGTGCTGTTTTACGGCCTGCCGTGGTTGTCGTGGAACAGCCGCCAGGCGGTGCTGTTCGATCTGGGCACGAGGCGCTTTTATATCGGGCCGCTGGTGCTTTACCCGCAAGACTTCATCTATTTGACGGGCATGCTGATCATCTCGGCGTATGCGCTGTTCTTGTTCACGGCGGTGGCCGGGCGCTTGTGGTGCGGCTTTGTCTGCCCGCAGACGGTGTACACCGAGATCTTCATGTGGATCGAGAAGAAGATCGAAGGCGATCGCATCGCCCGCATGAAGCTCGATGACGGCCCCTGGACCTTCAACAAGGTTTGGCGCAAATCGGCCAAGCAAGTGGCTTGGGTTCTTGTCGGGCTATGGACCGGGTTCACGTTCGTGGGTTACTTCACCCCGATCAAAACCTTGGCAGGGCTGGCGTTCACCTTGGGTTTTGGTCCCTGGGAGTGGTTCTGGGTGCTGTTTTACGGCCTGGCAACCTATGGCAATGCTGGTTTTTTGCGCGAGCAGGTGTGCAAGTACATGTGCCCCTACGCGCGCTTTCAGAGCGTGATGTTTGATCATGACACGCTGGTCATCAGCTATGACACCGAGCGTGGTGAACCGCGCGGTTCACGCTCGCGCAAGGCCGTTCCCAAAACCCTGGGCCTGGGCTCCTGCATCGACTGCGGCCTGTGTGTTCAGGTGTGCCCCACCGGCATAGACATTCGCAACGGCTTGCAGTACGAGTGCATTGGCTGTGCCGCTTGCATCGACGTGTGTGACGGCGTGATGGACAAGATGAATTACGCGCGTGGCCTGATCCGCTACGACACTCAAAATGGCTTGGCGCAGCACCTGACGCGTAGCCAGCGCCTGGCGCGTATTTTTCGGCCCCGGGTGCTGGTCTACACGGTGGTTCTGGGCATCATCGTGCTTGGCTTTGGCATCAGTCTGGCCCTGCGCCACCCGTTCAAGGTGGATGTGGTGCGCGACCGTGCTTCACTGGCCCGCCTGGTGGATGACGGCCAAATCGAAAACGTCTACCGATTGCAGATCATGAACACCACCGAGCAGCCCCAGAAGTACCGCGTGACGGTGCAAGGTTTGCCCGGAATCGCCCTGGGCGCGGTGCCCGAAATTGCGCTGGCGCCCGCCGAGGCGCGCTGGGTCACGCTTGGCGCGCGCATTCCACCCGAGGCCGCGCAGCGTGCCGGGGCCGGCGCGCATGTGATCAACTTCCAGATCGATTTGCTAGGCACTGATGCGAGCGGCCAGACCACGGCAGGTGCCGCAGTCAGTGAGAGATCAACCTTTGTTGTGCCGCGCTGAATTGGCGTTAGGAACCTTGACCATGACCCAAGCTGTCTCGATGTCGACACCGATCCAAAGCGCAGGCACAACCGCGCGCACAACCGCACCCGATGGCGGCGCACCACAGTTGCCAGCGCCGCCCTGGTGGCGCGTAGGCATGGTGTGGCTGGTGGTCGGCGGGCCGGCCATCGTGGTGGTGGCCAGCCTGGGCACTGCCGTGGTGGCTTATCGGGGCGCGGACGAAGTGCTGGTGGACACACCATCGGCCCGGCACGCGCCTGTTCAGCCCACCGGCAAGACGCCCGCCATGACAGCGCGAAACCACGCAGCCACGGCGGCGGACCGTTGACCCGACCGGCGATCAGCCATGGCCAATGTCAGTTTTCGGATGCGCGCGATGGCCATTTTGTGGCCAGCGTTCTTGATGGCCGGCGTGCTGGAGATGCTGGTGTTTGAGCTGGTTGACCCCGGCGCGCTGAACTGGTTTGGTGGTTCGCCGGTGGAGCTGTCGGCCACGGCGATTTACACGCTGGTATTTTTTGTGTTTTGGGTCGTTGTCGCCACGGCGGGCGCCTTGACTCAGTTGCTGGAACTCACGCCGGACGACTTGAATCGCCAACCACCCACGCTGCACCTCTAGGAGCCTGTCGGGTCATGGCTGGCTGGCCGTTGGTTGGGCGACGCTCAGGTCAGCAATGGGTGCCGTTCACCAGCTTTTGCAGCTTGTCTTGGTCGAGGATTCGGATCTGGCGTTGTTTGACTTCCAGAATGCCGTCGTCCTGAAATTTGCTGAAGGTTCGGCTCACCGTTTCAAGCTTCAGACCCAGGTAGCTTCCGATCTCCTCGCGAGTCATGCGCAAGATCAGCGACGAGGCCGAAAACCCCCGGGCTTGCAGGCGTTGGGTGAGGTTCAACAAGAAGGCTGCCAGCCGTTCTTCGGCCCGCATGCTGCCCAGCAGCAGCATCACACCATGGTCACGCACGATCTCGCGGCTCATGATCTTGTGAAACTGGTGCTGGAGCTCAATGAACTCGCGTGACAGTTCTTCGAGCTGGCTGTAGGGAATGACGCAAACCTGAGAGTCTTCCAGGGCAACGGCTTCGCAGGTGTGGCTGTCGGTGCCGATGCCATCAAGCCCCAGCAACTCCCCGGCCATCTGGAAACCGGTAACCTGATCACGCCCGTCTTCGGACGACACGCAGGTTTTGAAGAAGCCCGTGCGTACGGCAAACAACGACTGAAAATCTTCACCGGAACGAAACAGGGTTTCACCGCGCGCCACCGTGCGGCGGGTTGCCACCAAGGTGTCCAGCCGGTCGAGGTTTTCACGCGACAAGCCCACGGGCAAACACAACTCACGAAGGTTGCAGCTTGAGCAGGCCACCTTGAAGGGTTCAAGGCGCAGTTTGGTTGATTCGACTGGGGTGTTCATGGCGGTCATTATGGGTAGTTCCTGCGGGATATCCTGGATCAATGGCCAGCATTGTTTGGGGGCTGCCGTGATGGCCATTTGAGCCATATCAAGACGCGGCTTCGTCGCTTTGGCACAGTCGCGCCCATGTCGAAGACCGCTGTTGAATCCTTACCCGTGCTGACTGACGCCATGCTGAGCCGTCTTGATCGGCCCGGGCCTCGCTACACCTCCTACCCCACGGCAGACCGCTTTGTAGAGGCCTTTGGGCCCAACGAGTACCGGCAAGCGCTGGCCCAGCGAGCCGCAGGCGCCACGGTGGGCGGCAAGCCGCCCTTGTCGCTCTACATTCACATCCCTTTCTGTGAATCGGTGTGTTACTACTGCGCATGCAACAAGGTGATCACCCGTCACCACGAGCGCGCCGCCGAGTACCTGGACGTGCTGGCGCAAGAAGTGGCGCTGAACGTGGCGGTGCTGGGCCGGGGGCAGGTGGTGTCGCAATTGCATCTGGGTGGTGGCACGCCCACCTTCTTGAGTGACGCCGAGCTCAGCGGGCTCATGGCCATGCTGCGTGAGTCATTCAAGCTGGCCGCCGGTGCTGAGGTGTCCATTGAAGTGGATCCCCGCACGGCGTCTCCCGAACGGCTGAAGCACCTGGCGGATCTGGGCTTCAACCGCTTGAGCTTCGGCGTGCAAGACTTTGACGTCGACGTGCAAAAAGCTGTGCACCGGGTGCAACCATTTGAGTCAGTTCGTTGCCTGATGGTGGCCGCGCGCGAGATCGGCTTTGAGTCGATCAACGCCGACCTGATCTACGGCCTGCCCAAGCAAACGCCCGAGTCGTTCCAGCGCACCGTGGCGCAAGTGGCCGAGTTGCGTCCCGACCGCATCGCGCTGTATGCCTACGCTCATTTGCCGCAGCGCTTCAAGCCGCAGCGGCGCATCATCATTGAGCAACTGCCGCAGCCCGATCATCGGGTGCAAATGCTGGGCGGAGCCATTGCCGGCTTTATTTCACATGGCTACACCTACATTGGCATGGACCACTTTGCCTTGCCCGAGGACTCACTTGCCGTGGCCAAGCGCCAGGGCCGACTGCACCGCAATTTCCAGGGCTACAGCACCCAGCCAGATTGCGATTTGCTGGGCCTGGGGGTGTCGTCGATTGGCCGCATGGGTGCCACGCACAGCCAAAACGCCAAGACGCTGGACGAGTACTACGACGCCGTGCGGCAGGGCCAGTTCCCGGTGGTGCGTGGCTTGGCACTCAGCCGTGATGATCTGGTGCGCCGAGCCGTGGTGATGGCGCTGATGTGCCAGGGGCGAGTCGAGTTTGAGTCCATCGAGCTGGCCCAGTTGATCCGCATGGACGAGTACTTCAAGACCGAGCTTGAAGAACTGAAAGAGCTGCAAACCCTGGGCTTGGTTGAGCTGAGCCCGGGTGCCGTGCAGGTGACTGCGACGGGCTGGTTTTTTGTGCGCGCGGTGGCCATGGTGTTTGATCGGCACCTGCGGGCCGACAAAGTGCGGGAGCGCTTCTCGCGCATCATTTGATAGGCTGATGCCTTTGGATCGCGCATGGACCAAGCCCTGTTGCTGAGCGCCTTGCTAATGGGTTTGGCCGGCACGCCGCATTGCTTGGCCATGTGCGGTGCCGCGTGCACGGCGGCGGCCGGCGGGGGTAGTCCGCGCGGCCTGTTCTTCTTTCATCTTGGCCGCCTTCTGGCCTATTCAGCCGCCGGAGCGTTGGCAGCAGCCAGTGTGGGTGCGTTGGCCGCCGTGGGCCAGGCCGTGGCGGCGCTCAGGCCGCTCTGGACGCTGGTGCACATCGCCGCACTGGCCCTTGGTTTCTTCCTGCTATGGCAGGGCCGGCAACCGGCCTGGATGGAGCGACTGGGCCACGTGCGGGCCCAGCCTTGCAACAAGCCCGAGCAGCAGGGCGGCGACCGCTGGCAGGTCATCAAGGGCCCGGCCCGCAGTGCCGGCATTGGCTTGGCTTGGGTCGCATGGCCTTGCGGCCTGCTGCAGTCGGCGTTGCTGGTGGCGGCACTGGCCAATACGGCCTGGAGCGGCGCCATGGTGATGGCGGGCTTTGCGGCCAGCTCAGCCGCTGGATTGGTGTTGGGCCCCACGCTGTGGTGGCGCTTGTCGGCCCGCATATTCAGCCAAGTGCCCGATCGGCGCGCTTTGGCTGGGTTGGGCCTGTCTGCCGCAGGTTCGGTTCGTTGGGCCGGAGCAGCATTGGCCGCCGCATCAGTTTGGGCGTTAGGCCATGGGCTGTGGCTGCGGGTGGCAGCGTGGTGCGCGACTTGACTCTGGTCGACAAGTCCCCACGCTTGCAGTGGCGGGGCTCTCATGAAAAAAGCCCAACGGCGTTGGGCTTTTTTGATCGCCTGATAGCCGCAAGCGGCCATCAAGAGGTGCCAGATTACTTCTTGGCAGAAGCTGCGGCGGTGGGTGCGGCAGCGTGCTTGTCGGCCTTGACGTCGGCCTTAACGTCGGCCTTGGACGCCGCTGCGGCGGGAGCAGCAGCCTTGACTTCTTCCTTCTTGGCATCAGCGGCAAAAGCGCCAGCGCTTGCAAGGGCGGCAGCGATCAGGGCGGCGAGGATCTTGTTCATGGTTCGGTTCCTAAGGGATTGTTGAAAACGCCCCGCTACATTGGCGGAGCTCTCCCGAAACGTTGGCCATGGTCAGTCAGTTGCCAGCGTCGATGACTTAAAATTTGCCGGTTTCCTAAACCCAGCGCAGCGCGCGGAGTCAATGCACATGTATCAGCACATCAAGGTGCCCGAGGGTGGGCACAAGATCACTGTCAACGCCGATTTTTCGTTGAATGTTCCGGACCATCCGATCATTCCGTTCATCGAAGGCGATGGCACTGGTCTCGATATCACCCCGGTGATGATCAAGGTGGTTGACGCAGCGGTGGCCAAGGCCTACGGCGGCGTCAAAAAAATCCACTGGATGGAGATTTACGCCGGTGAAAAATCGACCAAGATCTACGGCCCGGATGTCTGGCTGCCCGAAGAATCTCTGGCCGCGCTGCGCGAATACGTGGTGTCGATCAAGGGCCCGCTAACCACGCCCGTGGGCGGCGGTATCCGGTCGCTGAACGTGGCTTTGCGCCAGGAGCTTGACCTGTATGTCTGCCTGCGGCCGGTGCAGTATTTCAAGGGCGTGCCGTCGCCCGTGAAAGCACCTGAAAAAATCGACATGGTGATCTTCCGCGAGAACTCGGAAGACATCTATTGCGGCATCGAGTTTGAAGCGGAAAGCGACAAAGTCAAGAAGCTGATCAAGTTCTTGCAAGACGAAATGGGTGTCAAGAAGATCCGTTTCCCCAACACCTCAGGCATCGGCATCAAGCCCGTCTCGCGTGAGGGCACCGAGCGTCTGGTGCGCAAGGCCATTCAGTACGCCGTCGACAACGACAAGCCCAACGTGACGATCGTGCACAAGGGCAACATCATGAAGTACACCGAGGGTGGCTTCCGTGATTGGAGCTATGCCTTGGCCCAGCGTGAGTTTGGCGCCGAGCTGATTGATGGCGGCCCGTGGTGCCAGTTCAAGAACCCCAAGACAGGCAAGACGATCACGATCAAAGATTCGATCGCCGATGCCTTCTTGCAGCAGATCTTGTTGCGTCCGGCCGAGTACTCGGTGATCGCCACGCTCAACCTGAATGGCGATTACATCTCCGATGCGCTGGCGGCTCAAGTGGGCGGCATCGGCATTGCGCCGGGCGCCAATTTATCTGACTCAATTGCCTGCTTTGAAGCCACCCATGGCACGGCGCCCAAGTACGCTGGCAAAGACTACGTGAACCCCGGTTCCGAGATTTTGTCGGCCGAAATGATGCTGCGCCACATGGGCTGGAACGATGCTGCCGACCTGATCTTGGCCTCGATGGAGCGCTCAATCGCCAGCAAGAAAGTCACCTATGACTTTGCGCGGCTGATGGAAGGCGCCACGCAAGTGTCGTGCTCCGGCTTTGGCCAAGTGATGATCGACAACATGTGACCCGGCTCCATAGCGTCTCATGACGCCCCGCAAGCCCCTGATTTTGTTGAAGAAATCAAGGGCTTTTGCTTTTCAGCTCGTCTCACGGCAAACCACGAAATCGCGTCATTTTTGACGGGAAATTGACGGGAAACGGGGAGGGAAAACCTCCAATTTCCGTCATTTGACGGGAACACGAAACGACGAGAGGAATCGCCATGAGATCGACCAACTACACCCTTTCCCCTACCCGGATCAACAACGCCAAGGCCAAGGCCAAGGCCAAGCCCTACAAGCTGAGCGACGGAGGTGGACTTTTCATCGAGGTCTGCACTTCTGGTTTGAAGTCATGGCGCTATCAATACCGGTTCGGTGGGGCGCGTCGCGACATCAAGATCGGCAGGTACCCCGAGATAGGGGTAGCCGATGCTCGCGACCGGCATTTCGAACTGCGTTCCCTGCTGGAACGCGGTGTCGATCCATTCGATGCGCGGCGCCAGGAGTTGGCCGAGCGGAAGGTGCGGGTGGCCGAAGCGAAGTCGGCTGGCGATGAATTCGAAGCGTTCTCCAAACGCTGGGTTCGAGAACGGCTGCTGACCAAGTCGGCGACTTACCGCAAGCAGAGGGTGTCCCGGCTGGAGCGCTTCGCGTGGTCCGCCATCGGTGTCAAGTCTCCGAACGCGGTGCGACCAGATGATGTGCTGGAGATCATCGAAGCGCGCCGCGAGACCCCGACGACCGCCGAGGGCGTGCGGGCCATTATCCAGCAGGTCTACCACTACGCCATCCAGAAACTGCTCGTGGACGTGAATCCCGCATTGCCGCTGCGCGGCGTGATCGAGGTGCCGCCCGCCGCGCAGCACCGCCGCCTGAATGAGCCAGAACTGGGTGCGTTCTGGCGTTCGGTCGAGCGCCAGGGTGCGCACTTCGTGACCATTGCTTCGTCGAAGCTGCTCATGTACAGCATGTACCGCAAGTCCTAACCCATCTTTGTCACGTGGCACAACAAACATCAACCATATCAATGGCTTAAGATTTTCTTGAGGGCGTCATGGCACAACACGACAAGTGCCTGATCGCTGCGCAACTCGGCGTGGCATGAGCCATGCAGGCTCAAACGATGGAGCGCTGCGTACCGCCGGGGTTGCCGGTCAGACCGAGGATCGTGAGGATCGTCTGCTGGTGTGGCTCGGGACGGGTGGCTTTGCGGACATGCACACATCGTCCGTCGCGGCGCAGCAGCGTGGTCGTGATGCGGCGCTGGGAGCCGAGCGTCTCGCGCAGCGTCTCCCACCCATCATGGATGCCGGCGGCCTTGAGCTTGAGGCGCAAGGCGTGCACGAAGTGGTAGGCCAGGACACTGATGAACAGGTGGCCTTCGATGCGACGCTCGACCTGGTGATACACCGGTCGCAACCCCAGATCGGTCTTGAGGCTATGGAACACGGACTCGAGTTGGGTCAGCATGGTGTAGGTGCGCCACAGCGCAGCGTCATCCCTGTCGACCAGCGTAGTGCGCAGGCAATAGACGCCCGGATACATCGCCGCACTGCCGGGCAAGACACGCTTGGTCCACGTCACCGAGACGGCCTGTTTGCCGCTGTCGTCGCAGACGACATCGACTCGGTAGTGCTGCTCGGCGCGGGCGTAGCGTTGTTTGGCCCGACCAATCTTTTGCATCACCTCGCCAATGGCCTTCGTGCCCGCAGGCTTGCTCAGCGCGAGGGTGTTTTTTTGCAAGCTCGTCTCGAATCGCAGGCACTTGGCGTCATCGATGGCGCGGTCCTTCGGTTCGCCTACTGTCGAAAGTTCGGGGGAGTGGCAGTACAGCCTGGCTTCGCCGGTCTTTGCATCATCGACGCGATGGATCTTGATGGTCACGTCGCCGGCGGTCTGCACCTCGGTGGCGAGCGCCGGATCGAATTGGCGTTCGCGCTTCCTCGACACCACCACGTAGTGGTAGTCATTCGTCTTGAGCCAGGCCAGGTTGGCTTCAGTGGCCGCAGTGGCGATACCCGCTGCATCCATCACCACGGCCGCGCCCTTGGGCGCGCCCAGACCACCGAGCATGTCTTGCAGGGTTGCGGGTTCACTCGCGTTGCCGGCAAAGACGCGGCTCCTGCGCACGAACCCACTGCTGTCGAGCACCACGGCCAGGGTGACGAGGGGGCAGTCGCTGCGCTGTTCCTTGCTACGCCCACGTCTGGCCTTGGGAGCGGCCTGCGCGAGGCCTTCGAAGTAGGTGTTGGTCAGGTCGTACAGCACCAGGGCCTCGGTGAATCCAAAGACCGACTTCGCTGTTGCGAACAGGTGATCCTTGCTGCGTCAACTCGAACTTGGCCCGCCGCTGGGTCCTCGAGGCCGAACGACGTGGTGGCGGTGCGTTGGCCACGGCTGCGAGCAGCGCAGTGCCGACGGCCTTCGTGGCGGTGCAGTTGCCGCCCGCCGAAACTGAGCCCGCAGCCATCCGCATCGAACTGCGCTGCGGCACGACCACAATCAATGTGAACTGGCCGTGCGCCGCCGCATTGGACTGTGCGGCGTGGATGCGCGAGCTGCTGCGGTGATCAGAATCGATGCCGTGCGGCTGGCGATACAGCCCCTCGACATGCGCACCGGTGTCGATCGGTTGCTGGCCAGCGTGGAGCAGGTCTGCCGGCGGCCATGCCGCTGCGAGGCCCGACCATGCGCAATCACTTCAACGCGGTCGCAACGATCGTCTTTCCTGCGCCACCGCCTTCCACCGATGGTTCAGCCGACCGACAAACGGGCAATGTCGTCCGATTGCCGGAGACCGGCTTTCTGCGCCAGCCGCAGGTGCTGGTGTTCGTGCTCATCTCGCGGTCCACGCTGTGGCGCCGCATTCAGACAGGCACGTTTCCAGAACCGGTCAAGCTGTCGGCGCGCGTGACCGCTTGGCGTGTCGAGGATGTGCGCCGTTGGATCACGGAGCAGGGGGCCGGTTAGCGGTTGGCCAGCCCCAAAACAGCGCCGATTTGTGCAACCCCGCGGTTCCGAACGTCACACGGGCGTGGGTGCTGAGGCGCATCATCAATCAGGTTGGTGATCGGGGGCCTGACATGCCTTGGGCGCTCCCGGACGGGGGATCAAAGTCTTCGCTGCTCGCCGGCTGAGTCGCGGATCAGGCGAGCGCCGAGCAGATAAGCGACGTTGAAGTGGGCGTTTGGCATGAGATTGACGAAGTCATGCAGCCAATCATCGGTCAAGCAGGTGTCGCCGCAATCTACAACCGCAGTCTGTACCTCGCGGCGTACCGGTATCACTGGCTGCCGCCAGACCACGGAGGCTTGGCGGCTGGCCTCTCGGCGCTCAAAACCCAGCTCAAGAGACAAGCGGCTGCGGAGGCCCTCGCTTCAGGCGCAGCGCATCTCGAGGCATTTCAAACGATTCTTGCGGGCCTGATGGGTGCCTTGCTGGTTGAGCAATTGCTTTCGGTGGTTCGGCATCCTGACGAGGCACGCCCACCAGGAGCAACGGTTGGTTCCGATGGGTAGGATCCATACACAAGGTCAAAGCTGAACGAAGACACCAGCCTGTGCCTGCGGCGCAACTGGTCTCCAGCGTCCGCGCCCAGAACGCGGCGCATGCACTGTGCTCGAAAAAGATGGCTGCTCCTGGTTCACCTCGCCGTTGATCTTTCTCATTGATGTACCCAACAAGCCGACCGCCACCACCCAAAGCCATGACCGAAGATCGGGCGGACGACATTTTGACGACGCACTCCAACGGCCTCAGCCGGGCCAGGCTGGTCGGCTTGGTCGTGGTCTTCCTCTGGTTCCTTGTAGGGGGCGCCGCGCACTTCATCGTGACGGATACGGAGGTGCGTATCGTGCCGCCATATGTTCCGTGGCCTCGCGCCGTGGTTCTGGTCAGCGGCGCGTTCGAACTGCTGGGCGCAGCCGGTCTGCTGTGGCGCCCAACCCGCCGCACGGCTGGCTTCGGGCTCGTCGCGCTGACGATCGTGGTGACGCCGGCCCACATCTACATGCTGCAGCGGCCCGAACTTTTCAATGTGCCGTATTGGGTTCTGGTGTTCCGCCTGCCCTTGCAAGTGGCATTGCTGGCACTGATTGCGTGGAGCACTGCGCCACCACGGTCCAG
>JAYWDK010000457.1:0-3115 GCA_043779845.1 Betaproteobacteria bacterium
CTGGCCGGCGACAGTGCTTGTGACGACGGGTGGGCCGGCACGCTCAAGCAACACAGCGGCTCGCCGGCGCCCACCCGCGTGCCCGGTTGCGGCACATCATGAAGGTGTGGCCAAGCGGCGAGCTGCACGGCGGCAGCGCTGCTGATCTCCAGCGCCTGGCGGGCGTACACGACAGCATGGCCACGGGGCCGCGCTGCATCGGCGGATTCATCCGGGTGGGGCGGCAACTGGCCGTACAAACAAGCCGCCAAATGCACGTCGATCAGGGGCACGCCCGCGCAGCTGGGGTAGAGCGCCAGGCTGGCGGGTGGCCTGGGGTTGAGCTCCAGCACGCTGATGCGGTCGCCATCCAGCAGGGCATCCAGGCTGCCCAGCCCGCGCAGGCCAAATTCAGCCACCAGCACCGCCAGCGCGCGACGCAAATCACGGGCGGCGGCGGCCGGCAGCCGCACCGGCCCCACCACGCCGGCAAACACGTAAGGCTGGCCGCCGATGGCCTGGGTGCGCTGCTCGTTGAAGCCCAACACCACCGCCTCAACACCATTGGCAACAAAGGTGACTGAGACGGGTGCCCCGGGCATCACGCGCTGGTGATAAACGGTTGAGGCGCCGGTCGCGGTGGTGGTGGTGCTGGTGGTCATAGCGGCAGGCCGCACCCGCCAGCCACCACAGCCCGCGCTGTCTTTGAGCAGCCAGCCCTCGGCGCCATCCGCTGGTGGCCGCCGCCGCACCGCCGGGTGCGGCACGCCGTGCCGATCAAGGCAAGCAAAAAACTGCACCGGGTCCTGCAAACGCCGCAGCACCGAGGCGCGGTTGCCGATCAAGGGCAGCACGGCCGCGCCGAGGTCCAATAACTCGGGCGCTTGCTCGAAGCCGCTGCCCGCCACCCAGCCGATGGCGCCATGAAGTGCTGCCCGCCGCAAGGCACTGCAAAGCGGCTCGGCCTGGATTTGCATGGACGCGGGCTCGCCAATCGGCCACCACTGCCGGGCGGCGCGTTGGGTGTCCACATCGCCAAACAAATCCAGCGCCAACACGGCCCGGCCCGACGCCGCAGCCGCCTCGGCCAGCGACCGCGCCGACAGCGCGGCGACCGCCAACACGGGCAACACCGGTTCAGGCACCCGGCGCCGCTTGGCGCTTGGCCCTGCGTTCGGCCGCGCGCTCGGCCAGGTAGGCGCGCGCGGCGGCAAAGGCTTCATCGAAACCCAGCACCACGGCTTTTTCGGCCAGGCGCATTTGCAGCAGCAACAGGTGCTGGGTTTGGTATTTGACGTTGCCCACCGCCAGGGCGCCGATACCCACCGCGCCCGCGCACGACGCTGCCAAACCTTGCAGCGCCACGCCGTCGTCCATCACGCCCACGCCGGCAATGCCGGCCGGTGGCACGGCATTGACATCGGCCACCACGCACAGCGCGCGTGCATGGGCCAAGTCATCGACGGACACCACCTGTTTGCCGGCCGCAGCGCAGGCCAGCACCACCTCGGCCTCGTTGATGGAATGCCGCACTGCGGCCGTGTCGCCACCCGAGATGCCGTGCAGGGTGACGCCAAAACGCCGCGCGGTTTCAAGGGCCGCCGCCTCGGCCACGTCAATACCATTGCGACTGGACAACTGCACCTGGGCACCCGCGCGCGCTGCCAGCACGCCGGCAATGCGGCCCACCGGCCCGGTGCCGCCCAGCACCACCACCCGCCGGCCCGCCAGGCCCGCGCCGTGGTGGCGCACCAGGGCGGCCTCAACACAGGCCACCATGGCTGCGGCGGTGGTGAACGCGCCGCTGGGGTCGGCCATCACCGACACCACAAAGGGCTTGACCATGGCCCCCGTGGCGGCTTGCACCATGTCGGCGGCCAGCAGCGTGTCGCGCCCGCCGATGAAGATGCCGGTGCGCGTGACGCCCTTGGGGCCACGCGAGAAGATCGTGTCCTGGGTCAGGCCGGCAATGCTGGCCAAGCCCACCTCGGCGTAGGGCACCACCATCTGGTAGCCGGCGTCGGCGGCCATGTTGATGTCAAACGGGCTCATCTGGCTGCCGGGGGTGAACATGTGGAGGATGTAGGGGCGGTCCATGGCGGTGTGCTTTGCAGTGGGGTTAACGACGTGAATTGAAGCTTGAGTTGAAACGCGAATTGAAGCCTCTTGGGCGGTGTTTTTTGAAGCGCGAGACGCAAACGTGCCGACGGTGGACCAGGGCGCGGCGGTCAAAACACGCGCTCGCTGCCGTGGCGCCGTGAATCCACCACCCGTGCGCCATGGTTGCGGCTGCACACCGTGCGCAGCGTGAGCCGGGCATCCAGCACGCCGGCCTGGCGGGCCGCCGCCAGCAGCGCCTCTGCGCTGGTGGTGTCAGGCACGATGGCAAACGCCGTGGGGCCCCAGGAGCTTTGCCCAGTGGCGGCCAGCGGCTGGCCAGAGTGCGATGGCGATGGCGATGGCGATGGCGATTGCGCGTTGATCCATTGCAGCAAGCGGCCCACGGCGGGGCTGGTGCAGGCGCTGCCACCCTGCGCGGGCGCAAAGTGATCGCCCAGGATCTGCTGCACCCGGTTCAGCCCGCTGGCAAACAGCGCAAACTCCGCCGAGGCCACGCCGGGCAACACCTGCATCAGCACCCGGTGGCAGATTTCAGCGGCCAACACTTGCGCCAGCGGTGGCAAGGTGGCGATGGCGCTCTTTTCGTCGCTGCCATGCAGGCCACGTTGCTGCGGGTCTTGCACCACCACCACCCGCCAGGCCTCGGGCAGCGCCAGGTGCGACAACAAGGGTGCCGGCTGGCCGTCGGCGCCAGGGCCACCGTCCAGCAAGAGCCCGCCGCTGTCAAAACCGGCAATGCCCACCCCGGAGCGCAGGCCACGGCCCAGCCAAGTCGCCAACTCGGGCGTGCTCAGCGGCAAGCCAAACCACTGTGCAAAAGCCCGGCCCACGGCCAGGGCGAGCTGGGTGCCCGAACCCAGGCCAGTGTGCGGGGGCAAGCTGCGGTGCAGGTGCAAGCGCAGCGGCTGGTGGCAGCCGCTGGCTTGACGCAAACACCGCAAATGCACGGCGATGCGGTCCAGCTCGGCGGCCTCGGCGGCGGGGCCCGCCGTGATCAGGTCGCGCTCGGCGGCAC
>JAYWDK010000458.1:0-3104 GCA_043779845.1 Betaproteobacteria bacterium
CTCGCATCGAGCCATTGGTCTTGACTGACGACGCCTGGCGCAAGCGCCTGACGGCCGCACAGTTCGACGTGCTACGCAACGAAGGTACGGAGCGCCCCCACGCCAGTGCACTCAACACCGAAAAACGCACGGGCATCTATCACTGCGCCGGCTGCGACCTGCCGCTGTTCCCATCGCACACCAAGTACGACAGTGGCACAGGCTGGCCAAGCTTCTTCATGCCCCTGCCTGGCGCTGTGTTGACGCGTACAGATTTCAAGATGATCGTTCCGCGCACCGAGTACCACTGCGCGCGCTGCGAGGGCCACCAAGGCCATGTGTTCAACGACGGCCCGGCACCCACTGGCAAACGCTATTGCAACAATGGTCTCGCCCTGAGCTTCCGAGGTGCCGCATGAGCTTGCTGAAACTGTCTCTTTGCACCCTGCGGGCCTGCCTGTCAGGTGGCCTGCTGGGCCTGCTGGGCCTGGCGATCACGGCGGGTGCCCAGCCCTCGCCGCCAACCAGCGCCCTGTCGCCGGCAACGGCCAAGGCCACCTTTGCAGGCGGCTGCTTCTGGTGTGTCGAATCGGACTTCGACAAAATTCCGGGTGTGATCTCCACCACCTCGGGTTACACCGGTGGGCATGTCGACAAACCCAGCTACCAGCAGGTGTCGTCGCACACCACCGGCCACGCCGAGGCGGTGGAGGTGGTGTATGACCCGGCCAAGGTCAGCTTCGAGGCACTGGTGGCCTACTACTGGCACACCATTGACCCGACGGTCAAGGACCAGCAGTTCTGTGACCATGGATCACCCTACCGCACCGTGATCTTCGTGCACAACGACGCGCAGATGAAGACCGCCGTGGCCTCTCGGGCGGCCCTTGAAAAAAGCAAGCCGTTCAAGGAGCCCATCGTCACCGAGATCATGCCTGCCACGGTCTTTTTCCCGGCCGAGGACTACCACCAAGACTACTACAAGAAGAACCCGATCCGGTACAAGTACTACCGCAACAGCTGCGGCCGAGATGCGCGCCTGCAGCAGCTTTGGGGCGACCAGGCGGGGCACTGACGGGACGGGATCAATCAGCCCATCGCGGCCACTTTGGCATCGCGCTGCAACGATTGTTCCGTGGCCCGGTCAACGGCTGGACGCTGAGCGGCGGCAAGCTGTCCCTGAACTTCAACGGCGACCTCAACACCCCCTTTGCACGCGACACCATCGGCTTCTTGAGCAAGGCCGAGCCCAACCGGGGCGGCCTGAACAAGTGGCCCTGCCGCGTGGCGTGTCAGGGGCCAACGCGCCCTTGGCCCACCGGACACCCGCCCAGCACCCCAAAGCCACGATCATTGGGCATGCTTGCGTTGGATGTAAGGAATCCCCGCGGGCAGCGACAGACTTGGCGGGTCGTCCACGACCCAACTCCCCTGCACCTCAATTGCGCTTACCCCATGCACCCCACCCTCCACTTGCTGAGCACCACCGACTTTCCACGGATCCAGCGTGCAAGGCTTGACACCCTGCAGGTCAACCTGGGCTATCGGTGCAACCAGAGTTGTCTGCACTGCCACGTCAATGCCGGCCCCAACCGCACCGAGATGATGGACGCAGCCACGGTCGATCTGGTGCTGGACGTGGTGCGTGCGCGCCGCATCGCGACGCTGGACCTGACCGGCGGCGCGCCCGAGCTGAACGTGCACTTTCGGCGCCTGGTGCAAGCCGCCCGGGCGCTGGGCGTGCAGGTGATCGACCGCTGCAACCTGACCATCCTGTCCGAGCCGGGGCAAGAAGGCCTGGCCGAGTTTCTGGCCACGCAAGGCGTCGAGGTGGTCGCGTCGCTGCCGTGTTATTCAATGGAACGGGTCGATCGGCAGCGGGGTGACGGCGTGTTCGACCGCAGCATTGCCGGGCTGCAGGCCTTGAACGCGCTGGGTTATGGCGACGCGGGCACGGGTTTGGTGCTGAACCTCGTCTACAACCCGCAAGGTGCCGTGCTGCCACCGCCGCAGGCGGCACTGGAGGCCGACTACAAACGTGAACTGGCGGCCCAGTTCGGCATCCGCTTCAACCGGTTGTTTGCGCTGACCAACATGCCCATCCAGCGCTTTGGCAGCACGCTGGTGTCCAAGGGTGAATTCCAAAGCTATTTGCAGTTGCTCAAGAGCGCCTACCTGCCCGGCAACCTGGGCACGGTGATGTGCAATTCGATGCTCAGCATCGACTGGCAAGGCGAGCTGTACGACTGCGATTTCAACCAGATGCTGGGCCTGCCAGCCCGCTTGACCGGAATCGGCCGGCCGCACCTGCGTGACCTGTTGCTGCACGACGCCGTGGGCCAGCCGATTCGCGTGGCCGACCACTGTTACGGCTGCACGGCCGGCCAGGGCAGCAGCTGCGGCGGCGCCTTGCAGGCCCCGGTGCCGGCGGGGGCGTTGTGATGGCCGCCAAATCAAAAAAGCCGCTTTGGCTGCTCATCGCGGCCTTGGCGCTGGTGGCCTGGTGGCTGTACCGGCACTACGGCCTCGACAAACTGCTGACGCTGGATTCCCTGAAGGCGAGCCGTGACAGCTTGGCCGCGCTGTACCAGAGCCGGCCGCTCTACACCGCAGCCACGTTCTTCCTGGTGTACGTGGTCGCCACCGCGCTGTCGTTTCCGGGCGCCGCCATCCTGACCTTGGCCGCCGGCGCGATGTTTGGCGTGGGCGTGGGCACCGTGCTGGTGTCGTTTGCCTCCAGCCTGGGCGCCTTGCTGGCCTTTCTGACTGCGCGTTATTTGTTGCGCGACCTGGTGCAAAACCGCTTTGGCAAGCAACTGGCGCCGGTCAATCAAGGCATGCAGCACGACGGCCTGTTCTACCTGCTGACGCTGCGTCTGGTGCCGGTGTTTCCATTTTTTCTGGTCAACCTGCTGGCGGGGCTAACGCCGATCAGTGCTGGGCGCTTCTACTGGGTCAGCCAGCTCGGCATGCTGGCGGGCACGGTGGTGTTCGTCAACGCCGGCACCCAGCTTGCCGCCATTGCGCGCCCGGCCGACGTGCTGTCGCCGGGCTTGCTGGGCAGCTTTGTGCTGCTGGGGGTGTTTCCGCTGCTGGCCAAGGCCGTCGTCGGCGCCTTGCAGCGG
>JAYWDK010000459.1:0-21791 GCA_043779845.1 Betaproteobacteria bacterium
CGCTCGGCCAGGCGACGGCCCAAGGCGCCGTCACCGGCTTCAACCATCACCCGCAGCACGGGTTCGGTGCCCGACGCGCGGATCAATACCCGACCCTGCCCAGACAGCTCGGCCTCGACGGCTCGAATCTCGGCGGCCAAGTGTGGGTTTTTCTGCCAATCGGCCAGGCTTGGCAGGCGCACGTTGAGCAGGGCTTGAGGGAACAAAGTGACGTCGGCCAACATGTCAGCCAAGGACGTCTTGGATCGCTGCGTGGCCTGCAGCACCTGCAAGGCACTGACGATGCCGTCACCGGTGGTGTGCTTGTCCAGCGCCAGCAAATGGCCAGAGCCTTCTCCGCCCAACAACCAGCCGCGCTTGGCCATTTCTTCAAGCACGTAGCGGTCACCCACCTTGGCGCGCACCAACTCAACCCCACGCCGCTTGAGCGCCAGTTCAACGGCCATGTTGGTCATCAGCGTGCCCACTGCGCCAGGCACCGGCTGGCCTTGCGCCTGGCGGTCAAGCACCATGGCGTACAGCAACTCATCACCATTGAACAAACGGCCATGGCGATCCACCAACTGAAGGCGGTCGGCATCGCCGTCCAGCGCCACGCCGTAGTCGGCGCCGTGTTCGGCCACGGCGGCCACCAAGGCCTGTGGCGCGGTGGCACCAAATCCGGCATTGATGTTGACGCCATCAGGTGCGCAACCGATGGCAATGACCTCGGCACCCAACTCATGGAAAACGTCAGGCGCTACGTGATAGGCGGCGCCGTGGGCGGCATCGATCACCACCTTCAGCCCACGCAAGGACATGTCCTTGTCGACCGTGGATTTGCAGAACTCGATGTAACGGCCGCGAGCGTCTTCAAGGCGTTTGGCCTTGCCCAGGGTGGCTGAATCGACCCACTGCGGGGGCTCGTCAAGTGCGGCCTCAACCGCCAATTCCCATTCGTCGGGCAGCTTTTCACCCTTGGCCGAGAAAAACTTGATGCCGTTGTCAGGAAAGGCGTTGTGCGACGCGCTGATCACCACGCCCAAATCCAGGCGCAACGCACGCGTGAGGTACGCCACGCCAGGCGTGGGCAGCGGACCGGTGAGCAAGGTATCCACACCTGCCGACGACAAACCGGCCTCAAGCGACGATTCGATCATGTAGCCCGAGATGCGAGTGTCCTTGCCGATCAGCACGGTGGCCTTGGCGCCATTGCGGCGCAACACACGCCCCACGGCATGCCCAAGCTTGAGCATGAAGTCTGGCGTGATGGGCGCTTGGCCCACGGTGCCACGGATGCCATCGGTGCCAAAAAAACGTCTTGTCATGTTGTTATGTCCCTCGTTCAGTTCATTCACTTGTGATGGCAACAGCGCCCACCGATGCCGTTATCAGGGCAGCAACCCTGCGGCCTGCCATACCTTGAGCGCGTCTACAGTGGCTTGCACGTCATGCACACGCACCACGTGACCACCGCGCTGCACACAAGCCAAGGCGGCGGCCACACTGGGCACCAGCCGCTCGCCAATCGCACGGTCAGTCAAGGCACCCAGCGTGGATTTTCGCGACCAACCCAGCAACAAGGGCTGACCCAGGGCCAGCAACTCGGCCTGGCGCTGCAAAAGTGCCCAGTTGTGCTCGGTTTTTTTACCAAAACCGATGCCGGGGTCCAACGCGATGCGCTGAGCGTGAACGCCCGCCGCCTGCACGGCCAGCAAACGTTGCCGCAACCACGCGGTCACTTCGACTACCACGTCGTGCTCGAACGCCGGCGCGTGCTGCATGACGCCGGGTTCGCCATTCATGTGCATCAAACACACGCCGCAATTGGGATGCGCAGCCACCGTCTCCAACGCGTGGGGCCGCGCCAGGGAGCGCACATCGTTGATGATGTCCACGCCCAAGTCCAACGCCGCCCGCATCAACTCAGGCCGACTGGTGTCCACGGATACCGGCACGCCCAAGGTGACCGCATGGCGCAGAACCGGCAGCACGCGGGCCAATTCCTCCTCAAGCCCAGGTTGACGGGCGCCCGGACGGGTGGATTCGCCGCCAATATCCAGGATGTCGGCACCCTCGCGCAACAAGCTCTCGCAGTGAGCCATCGCGGCATCGGCGTCAACATAGCGCCCCCCATCCGAAAACGAGTCTGGGGTGGTATTGACGATACCCATCACCTGCGGGCGACCAAGGTCAATCAAGAATCGCGATGTTTGCCAATGCATAGCGCTGTTGTGAACGTGAGAACGGGGCCCGAAGGCCCCGTGTTCAATGTGCGTGCAGCTTCAGACGACCGGTGCCGGCGCGCTGTCGGTGCTCACCGGGCCGCTACCGCTGGCCGGACCAGAACCCGATCCGTTGGTACGGGCGTTAGGCACCCAATCCTTGGGTGGCCGAGGCGTCTTGCCCGTCATGATGTCTTCAATCTGCTCGGCATCGATGGTTTCCCATTCCAGCAAGGCCTTCGCCAACGAGTGCATCTTGTCCTGGTTGTCTTCGATGTGCTTGCGAGCGATGGTGTACTGCTCATCAATGATGCGACGGATCACCGCATCCACCTTGCGCATTGTTTCTTCAGACATGCTGGTGGTTTTTGTCACCGAGCGCCCGAGGAATACTTCGCCCTCGTTTTCGGCGTAGACCATCGGCCCCAACTCATCGGTCATGCCATAACGGGTCACCATGTCACGGGCAATCTGGGTGGCTCGCTCAAAGTCATTCGACGCACCCGTGGTCATCTGATGCATAAAAACTTCTTCTGCGATGCGCCCACCAAACAACACCGAGATCGTGGACAACATGCGCTCTTTGTCGAGGCTGTAGCGATCACCTTCAGGCAACTGCATCGTGACGCCCAAAGCACGGCCCCGTGGGATCACGGTGACCTTATGCACCGGATCGGTTTTGGGCATCAAACGCGCCACCAGTGCGTGACCGGCCTCGTGATAAGCCGTGTTGCGCCGCTCTTCCTCGGGCATCACCATGCTCTTGCGCTCGGGGCCCATCATGATTTTGTCTTTGGCCTTTTCGAAGTCGACCATTTCGACAACACGACCACTCCGGCGTGCAGCAAACAAGGCGGCTTCGTTGACCAGATTGGCCAGATCAGCCCCTGAAAACCCCGGCGTGCCGCGCGCAAGGATGTCGGCACGGATATCTTGCCCAACCGGCACCTTGCGCATATGCACGTTCAGGATTTGCTCACGACCACGCACATCGGGCAGCGTGACATAAACCTGCCGGTCAAAACGGCCCGGTCGCAGCAAGGCCGGATCCAGGATGTCGGGCCGGTTGGTAGCCGCCATCACGATCACGCCAACATTGGTCTCGAAGCCGTCCATCTCGACCAACATCTGGTTCAGCGTTTGCTCACGTTCATCATTGCCGCCACCCAAACCAGCACCACGATGACGGCCCACGGCGTCAATTTCGTCGATGAAGATGATGCAGGGCGCGCTCTTTTTGGCCTGCTCGAACATGTCGCGCACGCGGGCAGCGCCGACACCAACGAACATTTCGACAAAGTCAGAACCGGAAATGCTGAAAAACGGCACTTTGGCTTCACCGGCAATCGCTTTGGCAAGCAAAGTTTTGCCGGTTCCGGGCGGACCGACCAACAGCACGCCACGCGGAATGCGACCGCCCAGTTTCTGAAATTTCTGCGGATCCTTCAGGAAGTCAACCAACTCCTTGACCTCTTCCTTGGCCTCATCGCAGCCTGCGACGTCGGCAAAAGTAGTGGTGTTGTTGGCCTCGTCCAACATGCGAGCCTTGCTCTTGCCGAAGCTGAACGCACCGCCCTTGCCGCCGCCCTGCATCTGACGCATGAAGTACACCCACACGCCGATCAACAGCAACATGGGGCCCCAACTGACTAGCAGGCTGACCAGCAATGACGGCTCTTCGCGCGGCTTGACATCAAACTTGACGCCGTTGTTGATCAGGTCACCCACCAAACCGCGGTCCAGGTAGGTGGCGGTCGAACGGATGCGTTTGTCGTCATGGGTGACGGCCAAGATCTCGGTGCCACCGTTGCCCTCTTGAAGGGTGACCACCTTGATGCGCTTGGCGCGCACTTCCTCAAGGAAGTCGGAGTACCCAACTTGCGCCCCTGAAGACACCCCGCGGTCAAACTGCTTGAACACAGTGAACAGCACGAGTGCGATCACCAGCCACACAGCGACCTTCGAGAACCATTGATTGTTCACTGCGGCTCCTTAAGCCAAAACTTGCCAAACCTGATAACGATGGCAGCGCCCACTGCACTATTGCATGCAAGCGCCAAAAATCCATCCAATGCCCAGTCAAGTGGGGACGATTCTAGACGAGTCAAGCCCTCGCTACCGGGGGGTGAAACGGCGGTGAAAGAGGTGCATTCGCGCAGAATTCAAGCTATCGCAAAGCCGAGTCAGTGCACTGTCAACTGTCCTTCGACCCGCCGTCATTCGACGCGACGTTTTTCAGACCCATGCCCACCAAGAAGGTTTCGGCTGACTCGCTGCGCGACGCCTTGGGTTTCATGGGTTTCACGGTGCGAAACTGCTTCTTGAAACGCTCCACCAATTGGCTGTAGCCACTGCCATGAAACACCTTGGCCACAAAGGCGCCGTTCGGCTTGAGATGGCTCTGCGAAAACTCAAGCCCCAGCTCAATCAGGTGCTCGATACGCGCGGCGTCTGACGACTCGATGCCCGACAGATTGGGGGCGATGTCAGACACCACCAAATCCACGGGTCGACCAGCCACTGCGTCGTGCAATTGCGCCAGCACGTGATCTTCACGAAAATCGCCCTGAATGAACAGCACGCCCTCGATGGCCTCCATCGGCAGGATGTCGAGCGCAATGATGGTGCCCAGCAGTTCGCCCACCGCCGCACCGCCCGTGCCAGCAGCCCTGGGGGCGAAGCGCCGCCGCAGGTATTGACTCCAGGCGCCAGGCGCGGAGCCGAGATCGACCACCACCTGCCCGGGCTTGATGAGGCCCAAGGTCTCATCAATCTCCTTCAACTTGTAGGCCGCGCGCGAGCGATAGCCCTCGCGCTTGGACTGCTTCACGTACGGGTCGTTGATGTAATCGTGCAGCCAAGCTTTATTGAGCTTTTTGCTTTTGGAAAGTATTTTCATGACAGGCGATAATACGAGGATGTCTGCACTCTATTTAACGCCCGCCGAACGCAAAGAAAAGCGTGGCGAAGCCCATCATCTTGACCCCGTCGTGATCATCGGCGCCGAGGGTCTGACCGATGCCATTTACAAAGAAACCGACGCCGCGCTCAAGGCCCACGGGTTGATCAAAGTGCGAATCTTTTCTGATTCTCGCCCTGATCGCGAGGCGGCTTTGGCTGCCCTGGCCGACAAGCTGAAAGCCGCGCCAGTGCAGCACATCGGCAAGTTGCTGGTGCTGTGGCGCCCCATGCCAGAAAAGGAAAAGGCTGAACGCGAAGGCGGGCCCGCCGGACCTCGAATCGTCAAGATCCTGAAGTTCTCCAAGAGCGGCAACCACCGCGCTCAAATCAAGAAGGTCACGGTTTTTGGCAACCAACGGGTGACCGCAGGCGGCGAAATCAAGCGCGCTCGCACCCGAGTGACCAGCGTCAAGAAAAAGGCTCAGGACTGAGTGTTTGAAGGCCTGGCAGCGCGCCAGGCCAACACCAAAATCAGTATGGTTTTGAGCCCGAAGAATACGGTGCTCATGGCATGTAGCTGACCAAAACTCAGGGCGCCCTGCCCCACTCTGGCGGCTGACAACATCGTTTGGATGGCAAAGTAGCCTGCCACGGTGCAAAAAGCAGCCCCCAGCAGCAGCAGCATCTCCGTGCTCACGACTGACGTTTTGCCTGCCACCGCAAGGTACATGGCCCGCCTGCGTTCGACCGACAACAACAGCACCGCGAGCACCAAGCTCATCCAAGCCTCCAACGCAAAGATCCTGCTCACCACGCGGCCGGCGTCTGCACGCTCCAGCAGCGCAAACAACGGCGGTGTGGCAACCAAGGCAATGCAGAGCAAAACGCCCGCCCAGAGGCCGGGCAAGACGCGTCGCAGGCGCTCAAGCATGATCAACTACGCTCAGACGTAGCGAACTTCCACGATTTCATAGCGCTTGACGCCGCCTGGCGCTCGCACCTCTGCTACGTCGCCAGCTTCCTTGCCAATCATCGACCGCGCGATGGGCGAACTGATCGAAATCAGCCCCAGCTTCAAGTCGGCCTCGTCGTCACCCACGATCTGGTAGGTGACCGCCTGGCCACTCTCTTCCTCTTCCAGATCAACCGTGGCGCCAAACACCACGCGCCCACCCGCATCGAGCGTGGAAGGGTCGATGATTTGCGCCGCTGCGAGCTTGCTGTCGATTTCAAGAATCCGGCCTTCCACAAAGCCTTGCTTGTCCTTGGCAGCTTCGTACTCGGCGTTTTCAGACAAGTCGCCCTGGGCCCGGGCCTCTGAAATGGCCCGAATCACTGAGTGGCGCTCAACAGTTTTGAGTTGATGCAACTCGGTCTTGAGCTTTTCGGCACCGCGTCTGGTGAGGGGAATGGTGGCCATCGGGGCCTCCTGAATGCAAAGGGTGGGCAGACCAAAAACAAGTCCGCCGCTCAGGGCGCCCGGAGAGCAGGCGCAAAGGCGGCGGACCGAATTCGACTTGAGAGTAAATTTTAGTGGAGTTCGGCGTGCAACTCTTGCAAGCTCAATACCGTAAGACCATCCTGGTGCTTCATGGCCTCGGTGGCCGCTTCACAGCCGGCCATCGTGGTGTAGTAGGTCACACGATTGGCTAACGCGGCGGTGCGGATGTAGCGCGAATCGGCAATCGCCGTGCGGGTTTCATCCACGGTGGTGAACACCAACTGGATCTCGCCGCCTTTGATCATGTCGGCGATGTGCGGCCGGCCGTCTTTGATCTTGTTGACCACCTTCACTGCGATGCCCGCCGCGTTGATGGCCGCCGCTGTGCCCTTGGTGGCGAGCACGGCAAAACCCAGCGCCACCAGATCGCGAGCCACTGCCACGGCGCGGGCCTTCTCGCTGTTCTTGACCGAGATCACCACGTTGCCCTTGGTGGGCAGTCGAGAACCCGCGCCCAACTGGCTCTTGAGCATGGCCTCGCCAAAGGTTGCCCCCACGCCCATCACCTCGCCCGTGGAACGCATTTCTGGCCCCAGGATGGGGTCGACGCCAGGGAACTTGTTGAATGGGAAAACCGCCTCTTTCACCGTGAAGTAAGGAGGGATCACCTCACGAGGTGGCTGGCCGTCTTTGCCAGTCTGGTCAGGCAACTTGGTGCCAGCCATGCAGCGCGCGGCGATTTTAGCCAACTGCTGACCGGTGGCCTTGCTGACGTAGGGCACCGTGCGGGATGCGCGTGGATTGACCTCCAGCACGTAAACCACAGCGCCCTTGTCACCCTCGGCGTGGATGTCGCCCTGAATCGCGAACTGCACGTTCATCAACCCGACCACCTTCAGCGCCAAGGCCATCACCGTGGTCTGGCGACGCAGTTCGTCTTGCAGCGCCTGCGGCAAGGTGTAGGGCGGCAGTGAGCAAGCCGAGTCACCGGAGTGCACGCCCGCTTGCTCGATGTGCTCCATGATGCCGCCGATCATCACGTTCGTGCCGTCGCTGATGCAGTCGACATCGACCTCGATCGCGTCATCCAGGAAGCGATCCAGCAGCACGGGAGATTTCTCGCTGACGCGAACCGCCTCACGCATGTAGCGCTCCAGGTCCTTGTCGCCATGCACGATTTCCATCGCCCGGCCGCCCAGCACCCAGCTTGGGCGCACCACCAGCGGGTAACCAATCTCGTGCGCAAGCGCGATGGCCGACTCTTCAGTGCGGGCGATGCGGTTGGGCGGCTGACGCAGACCCAGCGTATGCAGCAGTTTCTGGAAGCGCTCGCGGTCTTCGGCCATCTCGATGGAATCGGGCGAGGTGCCGATGATGGGCACGCCGTTGGCCTCCAGGTCGAGTGCCAATTTGAGTGGCGTCTGGCCGCCATACTGCACGATCACGCCAACCGGTTTTTCTTTGGCCACGATCTCCAGCACGTCTTCCAGGGTGACGGGCTCAAAGTAAAGCCGGTCACTGGTGTCGTAGTCGGTGGACACCGTCTCGGGGTTGCAATTGACCATGATCGTCTCGTAGCCGTCTTCGCGCAGCGCCAGTGCGGCGTGTACGCAGCAGTAGTCGAACTCGATGCCCTGGCCGATGCGGTTGGGGCCACCACCCAACACCATGATCTTTTTGTTGTTGGTCGGTTCGGCCTCGCACTCGCCATCGGCCGTCTCGTAGCACGAGTAGAGGTAGGCCGTCCGGGTGGCGAACTCGGCCGCGCAGGTGTCCACCCGTTTGTAAACCGGCCGCACGCCCAACGCGTGCCGAGCGCGACGCACCTCATGCTGGTTGGTCGACATCAGCGTGCCCAGACGCCTGTCAGAGAAGCCATTTTGCTTGACGAAACGCAGCTCGGCGGCCGACAAACTGGCCAGCGTGCGCAACTTCAGTTTGGTTTCAGTGGCGATCAGTTCTTCGATCTGAGCCAGGAACCACGGGTCGATTGCCGTCTCGTCAAAAATCTCGTCCAGCGACATGCCAATGCGGAAAGCATCGGCCACGAACAAGATGCGCTCAGGCCCGGCATTGCCAATGGCCTCGATGATCTCTTCGCGGTCTGACGAGCGCTCACTCAGCCCGTCAATGCCGGTCTCCAGCCCTCGCAAGGCCTTTTGGAAACTTTCCTGAAAGGTGCGGCCCATGGCCATCACTTCGCCCACCGACTTCATTTGCGTCGTCAGATGCGAGTCAGCGGCCGGGAATTTTTCAAACGCAAAACGTGGGATCTTGGTCACCACGTAGTCAATGCTGGGTTCAAAACTGGCAGGCGTGGCGCCGCCAGTGATGTCGTTGCGCAACTCATCCAGCGTGTAGCCAATCGCCAGTTTGGCGGCAATTTTTGCAATCGGGAACCCAGTGGCCTTGGACGCCAGGGCAGACGAACGCGACACCCGCGGGTTCATCTCGATGACCACCATGCGGCCGTCGACCGGGTTGATCGAGAACTGCACGTTTGAGCCGCCCGTATCAACACCGATCTCTCGCAAGATGGCGATCGACGCGTTGCGCAGCAGTTGGTATTCCTTGTCAGTGAGCGTCTGCGCCGGCGCCACGGTGATCGAGTCACCGGTGTGGATGCCCATCGGGTCGAGATTCTCAATGGCGCAGACGATGATGCAGTTGTCCGCCTTGTCGCGCACCACCTCCATCTCGTACTCTTTCCACCCGATCAGGCTTTCTTCGATCAGCAGCTCTTTGGTCGGCGACAGATCCAGGCCGCGCTTGCAGATTTCCTCGAATTCTTCGGGGTTGTAGGCGATGCCGCCGCCCGTGCCGCCCAGCGTGAAACTGGGGCGAATGACCATCGGAAAGTCGGCGCCGCCGATCTCGGCGGTGATGCGCTTTTGCGCGGCCCAGGCTTCGTCCATCGAGTGCGCGATGCCGCTGCGTGCCGAGCCCAGGCCGATGGAAGTCATCGCGTCCTTGAACTTCAAGCGGTCTTCGGCCTTCTCGATGGCCTGCTCGTTGGCGCCGATCATCTCGACGTCGTACTTGGCCAGCACGCCGTGCTTGTGCAGGTCAAGCGCGCAGTTCAGCGCGGTCTGGCCGCCCATCGTGGGCAATAGGGCCATCTTGTCGCCAGGGGCCGCCAAGCGCTCCTTGGCGATGATTTTTTCAACCACCTGCCAGGTGATGGGCTCGATGTAGGTCACGTCCGCCGTGTCGGGGTCGGTCATGATCGTGGCCGGGTTGCTGTTCACCAGGATGACTTTGTAGCCCTCCTCGCGCAGCGCCTTGCAGGCCTGGGCACCTGAGTAATCAAACTCACAGGCTTGGCCAATGATGATCGGCCCGGCGCCGATGATGAGGATGCTTTTGAGGTCGGTACGTTTAGGCATTGTTCTTCTCCGCCGTCTTTGTTGCCATCAACGCGGTGAAGCGGTCGAACAGGTAGGCGATATCGTGCGGCCCAGGCGATGCTTCGGGGTGGCCCTGGAAGCAAAACGCGGGCTGGTCGGTGCGGGCCAGGCCTTGCAGCGTGCCGTCAAACAAGCTGGTGTGTGTGGGCCGCAAGTTGGCCGGCAGTGAATTGGCATCCACCGCAAAACCATGGTTTTGGCTGGTGATCGAGACCCGACCGCTGTCCAAATCCTTGACCGGATGGTTGGCGCCGTGGTGGCCAAATTTCATCTTGAACGTTTTGGCACCCGAGGCCAGCGCCATGATCTGGTGCCCGAGGCAGATGCCAAAAGTGGGGATGCCGCTGTTGATCAGCGTACGGGCAGCGTTGACGGCGTAGTCACAGGGTTCGGGGTCACCGGGGCCACTGCTCAAGAAGATGCCATCGGGGTGCATGGCCAATACGTCGGCGGCGGGCGTCTGGGCCGGCACCACGGTGACGCGGCAGCCGCGACTGGCCAGCATGCGCAAGATGTTGCGCTTGATGCCAAAGTCATAAGCCACCACATGAAAACGCGCATCGGTGAGTTGGCCGTAACCCTGGCCCAGCACCCACTCGGTTTCGGTCCAGGCGTAGGTGTTGGTGGCCGACACCACCTTGGCCAGGTCGAGACCGGCCATGCTGGGCGCAGCTTTGGCGCGCGCCAAAGCATCGTCGATGTCGGCTTGCGTCACGCGGGTGCCCACCGCAAAGCTCGCGATGCAGCCGCTTTGCGCGCCCAAGGTGCGCAGTACGCGGGTCAAACGCCGCGTATCGATGCCGGCAATCGCCACCGTGCCCTCGCGCTTGAGATAAGCGTCAAGCGTCAGGTTGGCGCGAAAGTTTGAAATTCTCGGAGGCAGGTCTTTGATGATGAGACCGGCGGCATGGACGTTGAGTGATTCAACGTCCTCCTCGTTGACGCCATAACTGCCGATGTGCGGATACGTCAGCGTGACGATCTGCTTGCAGTAGCTGGGGTCGGTGAGGATTTCCTGGTAACCGGTGAGGGCGGTGTTGAACACCACCTCGCCAACGGTGAAGCCAGCAGCGCCGATGGACACGCCGTGAAAGACCGTGCCGTCTGCGAGAACAAGAAGGGCGGGGGGCAGAACTGGCAGCAAAAGATGGACTCCGGAAGTCGCGCACGCCCAGCTTCGTTCCTGCGCCTTGGTCAGTTGACCAGACTCTTTAACGACATTTTTCGTTACTGAGCTTTAGTCAGTTGACCGGGCTCTGTAACGACATTTGGACAGGAAACTTCGCAGGAGTTTCGCTAGGTAGCGTTGGTGGCGGGTAAACCTATGGATTATAGCCATCCCGGGTTTGCCCTGATTTGCCACCCAGCCCGCCAACTTGTTCAGCCCAAGGCGGCAATGGCCGCGCGCGCAATTTGGGCATCTTCGGTCGACTTGACGCCGCTCACGCCCACGGCGCCAACGCATTGGCCATCCACCATCACCGGCACGCCCCCCTCCAGCATGCCCTCCATGGTGGGCGCGCTCAAGAACGAAAAACGACCCTGGTTGATGATGTCCTCGTAGACCTTGCTCTCGCGGCGGCCGATGGCGGCGGTGCGTGCCTTGGCCGGGGCGATCATGGCCGAAATGGGTGCTGCGCCATCAAGGCGCTGCAACCACAGCAAGTGGCCGCCGTCGTCAACGATGGCAATCGTCACCGCCCATTGGTGGGCAACGGCCTCGGCTTCAGCCGCTTGGGCAATGGCACGAACGTCAGCCAGGGTCATCACTTGTTTTGTTTGCATGGAATTTCGCGAAAATAAAGTACGCGGAGTGTGCCCCAGGGCGCGCAAGGCATTCACACCCGAATCCGCAGCACTGCCTTGTGGAACCTACAATGGCTCTAGAGGCTCTCAGGGAAATGTGGCTCTGCCACTTTCCTTGATCCCCGTGGGTACGGCCGGCCTTGGCCGGCCTTGGGGCACTCAAAAACGCTTCACCGACACACTCTTTTGGAGGTCACATGAACGAACAACGCCTGCAATCCATGCCTGGATTCTCTGGTTTGGACACACCTGTCGCTGATCGCAACCGCGTTCTGCGCAACACCTATTGGCTGCTCGCGCTGTCGATGGTGCCCACGGTGCTGGGAGCCTGGATCGGCGTGACCAGCGGCATCACCACAATGATGGGCAACGGCCTGAGCACGATCCTGTTTTTGGCGGGCGCATTCGGTTTCATGTACGCCATCGAGAAGACCAAGAACTCAACCGCCGGCGTTTACGTGCTGCTGGGCTTCACGTTTTTCATGGGCCTGATGCTGGCCCGCCTGCTGGCGGCGATCCTGGGCTTCAAAAACGGCTCGTCGCTGATCATGACGGCCTTTGGCGGCACGTCGTTGGTGTTCTTCGGCATGGCATCCCTGGCCACCGTGATCAAGCGCGATCTGTCGAACATGGGCAAGTTCTTGTTCATCGGCGCCTTGATCCTGATGGTCGTGGGCATCGTCAACATCTTCATGCAGTCCACCGCGCTGATGATGACCTTGTCGGTGATGGCCATCGTGATCTTCTCGGCCTTCATGCTGTACGACATCAAGCGCGTAATCGATGGCGGCGAGACCAACTACATCAGCGCCACGCTGGCCATTTACCTGGACGTGTACAACGTGTTCCAGAGTCTGCTGTCCATCCTGGGCATCGTGGGCGGCGAGCGCGACTGACCGGGCTCTGATCCATTAAAAAAAGGCTCCCTCGGGAGCCTTTTTTTCGTCTGGGCACGGCCCAGATGTCAAGCGCGCTCGAACACCGCCATGCTCTCAACGTGCGCGGTGTGCGGAAACATGTTCACGGCGCCCGCCGCCACGCAGCGGTAGCCGGCTTGATGCACCAGCAGTCCGGCGTCGCGCGCCAGCGTGGCCGGATTGCAGCTGACGTAGACGATGCGCTGGGGCGGCGTCCAGCCCGCACGCGGCGTTTCCTGCAATTCGACCAGCGCCTTGGCCAGCGCAAAAGCGCCTTCTCGCGGCGGATCGATCAACCATTTGTCGGCCACGCCCAAGCCCACCAAATCGTCGGCCGACAACTCAAACAGGTTGCGCACCTCAAAGCTTGCCCGATCAGCCAAGCCGTTGCGCTGGGCGTTTTCACGTGATCGCTGCACCAGCGTTTCGCTGCCCTCCAGCCCCAGCACCTCACGCACTTGCGTGGCCAAGGGCAAGGTGAAGTTGCCCAGCCCGCAGAACCAGTCAATCACGCGTTCGTGCGGCTGGAGCGCCAGCAAACGCAGCGCGCGGCCCACCAACACCGTGTTGATGGCGTGGTTGACCTGCGTGAAGTCGGTGGGCTTGAACGGCATCAATACGCCAAACTCGGGCAGCGCGTAGGCCAATTCCGGGCCACCTTCGTCCAGCAAGTGCACCGTGTCCGGCCCCTTGGGTTGCAACCACCATTGCACGCCGTGCTCGGCTGCAAAAACACGCAAGCGGCCCTGGTCAGCCACGCTCAGCGGCAGCAAGTGGCGCAGCACCAGCGCGATCACCAGCCCCTCGGTGCGCTCGCCCATGGCCAGCTCGATTTGCGGCAAACTCTCACGCTGGTCCATGCGGCCGATCAAGGCGCGCAGCGACAACAGCATGTCGCTCATCTTGGGTGGTAGCACTGGGCAAACCGACATGTCAGCCAGGTAGCGGCTCTTGCGCTCGTGGAAGCCCACCAGCACCGTGCCCTTTTTGGCCACGTAGCGCACCGACATGCGGGCGCGGTAGCGGTAGCCCCAGGTTGGGCCTTCAATCGGTCGCAGCATCAACTCGGGCTTGACCTTGCCCAAGTGCTGCAGGTTGTCTTCAAGCACGCGCTGCTTGACGGCCACTTGAGCCGCAGCGTCAAGGTGCTGCATCTTGCAGCCGCCACAAGACCCGGGGTGCAGGCCAAAGTGCGGGCAACCCGGACGCACGCGCTGTGAGCTCTCGCGGCGCATGGCATGCAGCACACCCTGCTCCCAGGCGGCCTTGCTTCGCACCACCCTCACCTGCACTTCTTCACTGGGCAACGCACCCTCGATGAACACCACTTTGCCCTCGGCGTTGTGCGCCACGCCTTGCGCTTCCAGGTCGATGGACTCGACCTTCAACCATTCATTGCTTGCTGTCATGTGAAAGATTATCCCGTGCATAGGGATAGGGGCCACTCATCACTGAGTGGGCCGCTCCCACACCACCGGGCGTGCGGGTCCGCACCGGGCGGTTCGAGAAGTTGAGGTCATGAGAGTCGTGGCAATCCCAGACGGTCGAACCAAGCGATGGTCAACACGCTGTTGAGCAGCATCCCGCTATGGCGCCACCCGCGTGGGCCGTTGGCCGCCACCGTTCTCGCAACCCCCGGCTTGGCCCCCAGCGCCCGCAGTTCGCGGTAGATGGTCTTGCCGCGTTTCCATTGCTTGAGCTGGATGGCGCGCAACCGGTGGCGCAACCCTTCGTCCAGCTCGCGCCAGACCCGGGGTGTTTGTGCCAATCCGAAGCACCCTTTCCAGCCCAGCAGATAGAGCCGCAGCCCATCCACCACTTGTTGCATGCTGCGCCCACCGCCGCGGCGCGTCAGCTGCCGCACCCGCTGCTTGAACGTCGCCAGTGGCTTGTCGGCCACGCGCCGTTTGACCTCTAGTCCCCGCGCCACCCACAAGCTGTAGCCCAGGAATTTTCGACCAAACACGCTGGCCACCGTACTCTTGGCTTCGTTGATCGTCAGTTGCAGTCGTCCGTACAGCCGCCTCAGCAGCGCCATCACCCGCTCGCCCGCTCGGCGACTGCGAACGTACACGTTCGCATCGTCCGCGTAGCGCACAAAGCTGTGGCCCCTGCGCTCCAGTTCCTTGTCCACCTCATCGAGCATCACATTGGCCAGCAGCGGCGACAGCGGCCCACCTTGCGGCGTCCCCTGATACCGCTGCTGCACCATGCCATCGCTCATGATCCCGCTGTCCAAGTACGCCCGGATCAGCCGGATCACGCCAGCGTCTGCGATGCGCTTGCTCAATCGGTCGATCAGGATGTCGTGGTTGACCCGGTCAAAGAATTTCTCCAGGTCCACATCCACCACGATCCGCCGACCAGCCTGCACATGCGCCTGCGCGGCCAACACCGCGTCCTGCGCACGCCGACCGGGCCGGAAGCCGTAGCTGTGCTCGCTGAAAGTGGGGTCCAGAATCGGTTGCAGTACCTGCAGCAACGCCTGCTGGATCAGCCGATCCGTCACCGTCGGGATGCCAAGCTCGCGCTCGCCACCGTCTGGCTTGGGAATCAGTACCCGTCGCACCGGACTGGGCCGGTACGTCCACCTTGATCACGAAAGCTTTGCGGTTTCATGCCCGCTCGCCCTGCTCTGCAGCGCCTTCTATCCGGTTCTTGTCCACGGACAAGCAGCTTCGCTCCACGCTTCCTCCCCACGGTCAGTCGCCTTCCCGCAGTTGCGCTTCGCTTCGTTCGCTGTCATCAACTCACGGAGGACTTGCACCTCCAAGAGTGCGCCCATGCTGGGCGCACATGAAAAAAGCCGCCCAAAGGCGGCCGGGATGGGCCTGGCCTCAGCGCTCAGGGTTTGATGTAGTCGCTCATCACCTTCCAGCGGCCGTCAACGATTTGCGACAAGCGAGCCAAGTCGTTGCCCAATCGTTTTGTGGCGGTGAACGTGACCTCGGGCGCGCCAAACATATCGGGCGGCACCGTCATGGTGTCCATGGCCTTGATGAACGACTCGGTGCTGAGGTTGGTGCCCGCCTTCTGCGCGGCACGGGCAAACATGTCAACGATGCTGTAGCCGTAGACCGAGAACACGGTCGGGTCTTCATTGAACTTGGTCTTGTACTTGTTGGCCCAAAACCGAATGGGCTGGGCCGCTTCATCCAGGTAAGGCTGCTGCGAGGTCATGGTGGCGTACAGGCCATCCATCGGCTTGCCACCCAGCTTGTGGATCAAGTCGGTATAAGCCGCACTCGACCCCAAAAACGTCGGGTTGAAACCGGTCTTGCGTGCTTCGCCAATCGCGCCAATGGTCTCGCGGATGATGGTGCCAAGCACCACAAAATCGCAACCACCGGCCTTCATCTTGGCCACTTGCGATGAAAAATCAGTGGCACCGCGCTTGTACGAGGTCTTTTCGACCAAGTCCATGTTGAGCGTTTTCAGCGCCGCTTCGGCGCCGCGCATCACCTCCAGGCCAAACTCGTCATCCTGGTAAAGCGTGCAGACTTTTTTGGCGCCTTTTTCTTTCACCAACTTGGGCAAGGCCAGTCGGATCTGGTCAAAGTAAGTGGCCGCAAACGAAAACTTGAGCTTGTGAAAGGGCTCGTACATCTCGCGCGCCGCCGTGATCGGCATGAAGTTGATGACGTTTTTCTCAAACTGCACCGGCATCGCGGCATTGTTTTGCGCAGTGCCGATGTGGGCCGCCATCAAAAAAATCTTGTCTTGATTGACCAGCTTTTGCGCCGCCAACACCGCCCGTTTGGGGTCGTAGCCGGAGTCTTCAACCAACAATTTGAGCTTGCGGCCGTGGATGCCGCCCTGCTCGTTGATCTCGTCGACGCGCAATTGCATGCCGTAACGCGACTGCTTGCCGAAAGCGGCAATCGGCCCCGACAAATCCTGGATCGAACCAATCACGATCTCGGTTTTGCTCACGCCCTGGGTTTGGGCCAGGGCGCCGGGGATGTAAGCCACCAACAGCGCCAGGGCCGTGACGGATAGCGAGGCAATTTTCATGGGAAGTCGTCTCCTGAGCTGGCCGCAGCGGCCGCCAGACGATGCTAGCGCCCGGTTGGGGTCAGCCACCCGCAGGAAAACGCTGAGCCGCTCAGCATGCCAAACCAAGCCTCAACAGCCCAAGTGTCAGCGTGCAGGCAGCAAGCGGGCCGGGTCAATAGGCTTGCCTACGCGGCGGATTTCAAAGTGCAGTTGCACCCGATCCGAATCGCTGGACCCCATCTCGGCGATCTTCTGACCCTTGCGCACCACTTGATCCTCTTTGACCAGCAAGGCCCGGTTGTGCGCGTACGCCGTGAGGTAGGTGTTGTTGTGCTTGACGATCACCAGGTTGCCCAGGCCGCGCAGATCAGCGCCCACGTACATCACCCGGCCATCGGCTGCGGCGAGCACCGGATCGCCGGCCTTGCCGGAGATTTCAAGGCCGTTGTTGCGGCCTTCTTCAAACTTGGCGTTGACGGCGCCATTGGCGGGCCAAGCCCAGACCACGTCATCGTCAGCCGCTGCCGTTGTGGCACTTTGTGCGGTCAGCGGCGCGCTGACACCGGTTTTGGCCGCGGTGGCCGCGCCGGCTGGCGCACTGGCCGCGCCTGCTGCCGGCACAGCGGCCTTGGCGTCCAGCGGGCGGGCCTCAACACGGGCCGAGGCCACGCCCCGCGCCGCCACGGCTGACGCATCAACCGCTGGCGACACCACGCGCAGCACCTGGCCTACCTCGATCAAGTTCGGGTTTTCCAGGCCGTTCCAGCGCACCACGTCACGCCAGGGTTGGCCGTTGTCCAAGGCGATGCGCAACAGCGTGTCGCCGGGCTTGACGGTGTAGTAGCCCGGCTTGCCCGCGTTTTCGGCGCCGGGCAGCACCTTGAGTGGCTCGGCCACGCCGCCCGCGCTGGTTTCGCCGGCCGACGCACCGACCGCAGGAGGCGTTGCCGGGCGGCTGACGCGCGCAGGCGGTTTGCGGTCTTCAACCGGGGCCTTGTTCGGCGACGACGCACAGCCCGCCAATACCAGCACCAGCATGCCGGACAACAAGCGTTGCCCCCCAGAAAACAGCGAGGTGCGCAGAGACGGACGAAACAAGAAACTGGAAGAAGGCATGGTGACGAGCCGGAGCAGCGGCCGATTCAAACGATGCCCGATTTTAGGGGGACAAAATGCACGCCCTCGTGCTCGCTGCGTTGGCAACCGCCTTCATGGCGATCCACGACCACCAGCACCTGGCCCCGGCTGCCCGGGCGCCGCATGGGGGCCACCAAACGCCCGCCCACCGCGAGTTGATCAAGCCAGGCCGGTGGCAACTCGTCGCCACCGGCGGCGGCAATGATGCTGTCATAGGGCGCGCTGGGGCCGTGGCCCAACATGCCATCACCGTGCAGCAAGCGCACATGATCCAGTGGCCACGCCGCCAGGTTGGTGCAGGCCTTGTCAAACAAGGGCCGCAATCGCTCGATGGACACCACGCGACGCGCCAGCTGCGCCAGCAAGGCGGTTTGGTAGCCGCAGCCCGTGCCCACCTCCAGCGTGCGGCCGAGGTGCCCGCTGGCGCGCGCTAAGGCCCCTTCAAACAGCAGTTCAATCATCCGCGCCACCACCGACGGCTTGGAGATCGTCTGGCCATGGCCAATGGGCAAACTGGTGTCTTCGTAGGCCTGGATCGCCAGGGCAGAGTCAACAAACACATGGCGAGGCACTTGGCCCATCACCGCAAATACCGGCTCGCAGCGAATGCCATCGGCCCGCAGGCGCTGCACCATGCGCTGACGCACCAGAGCCGAATCCAGCCCCAAGCCCTGCGGCACGGTCTGCCGATTGGCGCCATGCGCGGCATCCTTGGCGGCCTCATGCAACTGGCGTTGTGGCCTCAGGGTTTCACGCGGTTTGGCGCTGGCACCGGTGCGGCCCAAACGATCAAGCAACAAGGGAAATCGCGGCGTGCGCGCCCCGTCGCTGTTCATGGTTTGCCTTCGATGCGGGTGCGCCAGTCGGGCAAGCGGGCGTGGTCGGTCAGGTCAACTTGAAGCGGCGTGATGGACACGCAGCCATTGGACGTGGCATAAAAATCCGTGCCCTCGCCGGCCTCGCGCGCGTCGCCGGCCGGGCCGATCCAATAGATGGGCTCGCCTCGCGGGTTGGTCTGCTGGATCACGCCCTCGCTGGCATGACGCCGGCCCAGGCGCGTGATGCGCTGCGGCAGCAAGTCGGCGTCGGGCCGGTTTGGGATGTTGACGTTGAGCAGGAAAGGCAGCGCCAACAAACCTTGATCCAGCACTTGCTGCACGAGGGCGCGTACCACGCGGCCAGCGGTTTCCAGCTCGACCCAACCCTTGTTGACCTGTGAAAAAGCGATGGCCGGCACGCCAAACAAATAACCCTCCATCGCAGCGGCCACCGTGCCTGAGTAAAGGGTGTCGTCGCCCATGTTGGCACCCTGGTTGATGCCCGACAACACCAGATCGGGCCGGTAGCCCAGCAAGCCCGTGAGCGCCACGTGCACGCAGTCTGATGGCGTGCCATTCACAAAACGAACCTTCGGCTGTCCGGCTGTTGGCTCGCTGCCGTTGAACACCTGGAGCGGCCGGTTCAGTGTCAGCGCGTTCGAGGTGCCACTGGCGTTTTGTTCGGGCGCAATGACCTCGATCTCACCCAAGCCCTGCACCGCTTGCACCAAGGCGGCCAAGCCGGGAGCAAGGTAACCGTCGTCGTTGGTGATGAGGATGCGCATGGGTTGGCAATTGTAGGCAGCCGCGCCGAACGCCGGCGCCCCCCAGGGCCCAATCGGACCCTCATTCGTCGCGCGGGTGACGGCCGGCGACTTGGCCGCATGCCTATCATCCACGGCGCAAAAAAGGAACCGCCATGCAAGCCTGGATCTGCAACAACCCCATCGGTGTCGAAGCCCTGCAATGGCAAGAACTGCCCACGCCAATACCCCAGGCCGGCCAGGTGCTGCTGGCCGTCAAGGCGGCCAGCCTGAATTTTCCGGATCTGCTGATCGTGCAGAACAAGTACCAGTTCAAGCCGCCCTTGCCGTTTGTGCCGGGCAGTGAGTTTGCTGGCGTGGTGGAGGCCGTCGGCCCCGGCGTTGCGCACTTCAAGCCGGGTGATCGGGTGGCCGCGCTCGCTGGCACCGGCGGTTTTGGCAGCCATGCCATCGTGCCCGCCGACAAGCTGTTTGCCTTGCCCGACGGCATGCCGTTTGAGCACGGCGCGGCCTTTGCCTTCACCTATGGCACCTCACAACATGCCCTGCTCGACCGTGGCCGGCTGTTGGCCGGCGAAACCGTGCTGGTGCTGGGCGCGGCGGGTGGCGTGGGCACCGCTGCCGTGCAAATTGCCAAAGCAGCGGGCGCGCGGGTGATTGCCGCCGCCTCAACCGACGAAAAATGCGCTTTGTGCCTGGAGATTGGCGCCGACGCCACGATCAACTACAGCCGCGAAAACCTTCGTGATGCGCTCAAAACCCTGACGGACGGCCGTGGCCCCGACGTGGTTTACGACCCCGTGGGCGGCGACTTGGCCGAGCCCGTGTTTCGCTCCATTGCCTGGCGCGGCCGCTACCTGGTGGTGGGCTTTGCTGGCGGTGGCATCCCTGCGCTGCCTCTCAATCTGACGCTGCTCAAGGGCGCGGCCCTCATCGGCGTGTTCTGGGGCGATTTTGTGCGCCGCGAACCCGCTGCCTTCGCCCGGGACATGCAGCAACTGGCCCAGTGGTACGCCGAGGGCAAAGTACGGCCCGTCATTGACAAGACCCTGCCCCTGAGCGACCTGCACGCCGCCTACGCGCGCATGGGTGGGCGCCAGGTCATGGGCAAACTGGTGCTCACGCACGCCTGAACGCGCTCGTCGGTTGCTGCCCCAACCACCACCCGAACAAGCGCCAAAACAGCCACCCAAGCGGCCACCCAAGCGGTCACACAAACAGTCAGCCAAGCGGCTGATCACTCGGGTAATCCACCGTCGCAAGTGCGCTGAACTTGGCCGAGGCGGTCATCCGTACGCGCCTCATCTACGCTAGCATTCGCGACGGGAGACTCCAGCCATGACCGTCAAGGTTCTTATCCTCGAAGACAACCCGGTCGCACGCAGTTTTTTGTGTCGCGTGGTTCGGGAAAGCTTCAGCGACATCATCACCATCACCGAAGCCGGCGACCTGGAGACAGCGCGCAAGCTCATCGCCATTGCAGGCGGCGCCAGTGGCATGCATGGTGTTGACCCGTTCAAGCTGATCCTGGTTGATCTTGAGCTTCCGGACGGCAACGGCATGGAGTTGCTCACCGAGCTGACGCTGTACCCTGCCACCAAGATCGTCACCACGCTGTACTCCGACGACGATCACCTGTTTCCGGCGCTGCAGTGCGGCGCCGACGGCTACTTGCTCAAGGAAGACCGCTTCGAGGTGCTGGTTGAGGAGCTGCAAAAAATCGTGCGCGGGCAACCGCCCCTGTCGCCAGCGATCGCGCGGCGGCTGCTAACGCACTTCCGGCATGGCGGCCGAGGCGACGGGCGAGCGCTCGAATCGAGTTTTTCGATGCCCCAGGATTTTGTCGCCCCCAGCGCGCCTGTGCCCATCAACAAGCCGCTTGATCATGAGCGCCTCACCCCACGTGAGATCGAGGTGCTCACTTACTTGAGCAAGGGATTCACCATCAAGGAAATCGCCAGCCTGATGGGCATCAAGTGGTTCACCGTCAACGACCACATCAAGTCGATCTACAAAAAACTCAACGTCTCCAGCCGCGCAGAAGCCGCCGTGTTGGCCACCAAGCAAGGCCTTGTCTGACCGACGCCGCGCGAGCCATGGCGTGACGTGATGCCGGCCCCCGCGCCCATCGGCACCGGCGGCGCCAACACCGAATCGGTACTCGATTCAATCTGGGTTGAAAAAGCCGTCGGCAACCGCCAACGCCTGCGGCGCCGCGCCCCCGGCGATCGCGCGCGCGGCCTGTTGTTGTTGGGCTTGCTGGGTGCAGCCATGGTGGTGCTGTGGCTGCGCTTGTTGGCCACCGAAGCGCACCTGCCACTGACATTGCGCCTCACGCCGACCGGGCAAATCGAGCTGGCGTCCAGCATCGATCCGGCGCTTCGTGACGCCGTCGGTCAC
>JAYWDK010000460.1:0-21782 GCA_043779845.1 Betaproteobacteria bacterium
CAACACCGCCTCTTCAAAATCAAGCGCTTCAGCATGCGTGTGGGCCACTGGCTGGCCGTTGATGGCGCTGCGCAAGGTGGTGGCGGCTTGGCTGCCGACCCAGCGGCCGGCGATGTAACTTTGCAGGGTGTTGCTCATGCTCGATAACCTTCAGGATTCGGATTAGTGGGGTGATGTCACGGCGAGCTTTGGCAGCGGCATGACCGCCGGCAAGCCACCCAAAAACAGGTCGGCCACCATCGAGGCCAGCGTGTCGTAATCAAGCTCGCCGTCGGGCTTCATCCAGGTGAACATCCAATTGATCATGCCGAACAGCAGCATGGTCATGGGCATGGACAGCGAGGCGGCTTGCAGCTCGGGCCGCAGGCCACCCACGGCGGCCGCAAAACCAGCCACCACGGCGCGCTCTTGATCGAGCACCCGGTCGCGGTCGGCGGGCTCCAAAAAACGCACGTCTTCGGTCAGCACGCGGTGGGCATGTTGGGCGCCGGCGTACTCGGCCACGATGCGGGCGATCAGCGCGCGCAAACGTGACTCGGGCGGCAAGCCCTGGGCGAGCACCTCGTCAACCAAGGCCCGCAACAACGTGACATGGCCCTCGGCAATGCTGACCAACAACGCGTACTTGTCGCGGTAGTAGTGGTAGAGCGTGGCCTTGGACAAACCACAGGCCTCGGCCACCTGGTTCATCGACGTGGCGGGGTAACCACTTTGCGCAAACAGCGCGGCAGCCCGCGCCAGGATCAGATCTCGCTGCTCGTCGTAGCCAGCCGCTCGGCCGCGTGCCATGGGCGTTAGCTTCTTTCAGCGTTCGTCAAACGACAACACCACGTAGGGCGTGATCGGGTGCGCCTGGCAGGTGAGCACAAAGCCCGCCGCCACCTCGGCTTTGTCGAGCGCAAAGTTGCGCTCCATGCGCACGTCGCCCTCGATCACCTTGGCGCGGCAGGTGCCGCACACGCCCGAGGTGCAAGAGAACGGCACTTCCAGGCCGGCGCTGGACGCGCAGTCCAGGATGCTGGGTTGGTCACGGTTGAATTGAATCTCACGGCGCAGACCGTCGCGGATGATGACGATGCGGGCTTGCTCGGCGTCGCCCGGGCGGGCCTCGTGGATCACGGCGCCCACGGGCGCGGCGTCCGCACCGCCGGCCACAGCACCCACCGGCGTGGCCACCCCAAAACGCTCGATGTGGATGCGTTCTTCGGGCACGCCGGCCGCCAACAGCGCGGCTTCGGCTTCGTCGTTCATCTGGAACGGGCCGCAGATGTAGACGTGGTCAATGCTTTGCGGCGGCAGCACCGATTGCAAAAAATCGCTGATCTTGTCGCGGTTCATCACGCCCATGTTCAAGGGTGAGTCGGTCTGCTCGTCCGAGAATACGTGCTGCAATACCAACCGCGTCATGTAGCGGTTTTTCAGGTCCTCGATTTCTTCCTTGAACATCGTGGACTTGAGCAAGCGGTTGCCGTAGATCAGCGTGAAGCGGCTGAGCGGCTCACGCGCCAGCACGGTTTTCATGATCGACAAAATCGGCGTGATGCCACTGCCGCCGGCCATGCCCACATGGTGGCGCCGGGCCGTTGGGTCAAGCGGCACAAAAAACCGGCCCTGCGGCGCCATCACGTTGACGGAGTCGCCAGGCTTCAAGTGCTCGTTGATCCAGTTTGAAAAGATGCCGCCTTTGACCTTGCGCACGCCCACGCGCAGCTCGCCGTCGTCCACGCCCGCGCAGATCGAATAAGAGCGGCGCAGATCGGCGTCGTCGATGGTTTTGCGCAGCGTGAGGTACTGGCCCTGGGTGAAGCCAAAAGCAGCGCGCAGCGGCTCGGGCACGTCAAACGAGACGATCACGGCCTCGGTGGTATCGGGCTCAACGGCGCGCACGGTCAGGGGGTGAAACAAGACACTCATGGTGGTCTTTCGGGTTCAGTTGAACATGAACAAAAAGCGTGGCTGATGGGTCAATTGGGGATGCGGCCCAGCGAATACATTTGCCCGCTCACCCCAGCCGTCACCCCCGGGGTATGGGGTTTTATTTGCTGCCTTGCAGGGTGCTGTTCTCGCTTTCTGCATTGCGCCGGGAATTCGCCCCGGCGGGCGCCTAACTTTCTTTTCGGGCCGAAAAGAAAGTCAGCAAAGAAAAGGGCCTGTACCCCAGTTTCAATGGCTTTGCCCTTGACCACTTTGCGCACGGCGCTCTGCACTCGCCTGCGTGCAGGCTCAGACATTCGGCGCCTGTCACCACGGTGATGGGTTCTGGCTGCAGGGCGTCCAAGGCGGCTGCTTTGGGCTACAGCACGGTGCGGGTTGAAGGTCATCACCTCAGTCCACTTCAAATCGGCTTGAAATGCTCAAACGGCTCGCGGCAACTGAGGCAGCGGTACAGCGACTTGCAGGCGGTGGAGCCAAAGGCCGAGAGCCGCTCAGTTTGGGTGCTATTGCAGCGTGGGCAGGCCAGCGCCACCTCGGGCCGGCGGCGCACGATGCGCATGGGCACGCCGGCTTGTGGGTCTACCGGCCCGGGCGGGGCAATGCCGTATTCACGCAGCTTGCGCCGGCCGTCGTCGCTGATCCAGTCTGTCGTCCAGGCGGGCGCACGTTGCAGCACCACGGTGGCCGGGCCCAGGCCGGCCTGGTGGATGGCGGCCAGCACGTCTTGCTCGATCACCTCGGTGGCCGGGCAACCTGAATACGTGGGCGTGAGCACGATCTGCAGGCCGTCGCTCGTCTCAACCACGTCGCGCACGATGCCCAGGTCACGCAGCGACAGTGCCGGCACTTCGGGGTCAAGCACGGTGTTGAGCACGGCCCAGGCTTGTTCCACGCGGGTGCCCACCGCCGGGCCGCCGCCCGTGGCGTCCACCGTGCCATCCGCCATTGCAGCGGCGGCCACCGAGGCATCGCCAGCGATGTTGGCCACCACGGGCATCACCACACACCCCCGGGGAAACTGCGCTGCAAAGTCTGCATCTCGGTCAGGATGAAGCCCAGGTGCTCGCTGTGCAAGCCGCGCTTGCCGGTGCTGCGAAACCCCGACGCCTTGGGCACCACGAGCGTGGCTTCGTCCAGGATTTCAGTCATCTCGGCCAGCCACTGGGCATGCAGGCTGGACGCTGCCGGGCCCAGGCCGCTGGCCACGGCGGCGGCGTCAACCTCGTCGTCTTCAAACAGCTCGGGCGTGTAGCGCCAGAGGCTGTCTAACGCGGCCTCGCAGCGGCCGCGGGCCTCAGGCGTGCTGTCGCCCAGCCGCACCACCCAGTCAGCGGCGTGCTGCTGGTGGTAGCGCGCCTCTTTGATGGCCTTGCCGGCGATGGCGGCCAACTCCGTGTCGGTGGAATTGGCCAACGCCTCCCACATCAGCTTGAGCCAGGTGGCCACCATCACGTTGCGCAGCACGGTGAAGGCAAAGTCGCCCACCTTGGGGCCACCGGGCAGCTCAACCAGCGTGGGGTTGAGGTAGTCGGGCTCGTCACGCAGAAACGCGAGCTGGTCTTCGTCGAACAGCGCGCCGCCGGTTGTGGCGCTGATCTGCCCGGCGCGCGTGAGCAGTGCCCGTGATTGGCCGATCAGATCAAGCGCCATGTTGGTGAGTGCTATGTCTTCTTCAAGCACCGGTGCGTGGCCGCACCATTCGCCCAGGCGCTGGCCCAGGATCAAGCAGGTGTCGCCCAGGCGCAGCAGGTATTGCAGCGATGGCGTTTTGGAAAGTTGAATGGATGCAGTCATGGGTGCCGGCTTACATGTGGTCGACTTCAGTCGGGAGCTTGTAGAAGGTGGGGTGGCGGTACACCTTGTCTTCCATCGGGTCAAAGTAGCTGGCTTTGTCGGCCGGGTCGTTGGCCACGATCTGGTCGGAGCGCACCACCCACACGCTGCAACCCTCTTGGCGGCGGGTGTACACGTCTCGGGCCAACTGGATGGCCATCTTGGGGTCGGCGGCGTGCAAGCTGCCGCAGTGTTTGTGGTCCAGGCCGGCTTTGGTGCGCACAAAAACCTCCCACAAAGGCCATTCGGTAGCGGTGGCAGGGTCAGTGGCGGTGTCATTCACGGTGTTGCTCATGTTGATCTCCAGGTTCAGGCGGCCAGGGCTTGGGGCGCGGCTTTGGCGGCCAACTTTTGGGCGTGCACCAGCGCGGCTTCACGCACCCAGGCGCCGTCGTTCCAGGCTTTGACGCGGGCGGCCAGGCGCTCGCGGTTGCAGGGGCCGTCACCGGCCACCACGCGCTTGAACTCGTCCCAATCAATGGCGCCGTGGTCGTAGTGGCCACGGGCCTCGTTCCACTTCAGCTCGGGGTCAGGCAGGCGGATGCCCAGAACCTTGGCCTGATCGACAGTGGCGTCAATGAACTTGGCGCGCAGCTCGTCGTTGCTGATGCGCTTGATGCCCCAGCGCATGCTTTGCGCCGAGTTGGGGCTTTGGTCGTCGGGCGGGCCAAACATCTGAATCGACGGCCACCACCAGCGGTTCACCGCGTCTTGCACCATGGCTTGTTGCGCCACTGTCCCTTGGGTCATCAGCGTGAGCAAGGCCTCGTAACCCTGGCGCTGGTGAAAGCTCTCCTCGCGGCACACGCGGATCATGGCCCGGGCATAGGGCGCAAACGAGCAGCGGCAGATCGGCACCTGGTTCATGATCGCCGCGCCATCGACCAGCCAGCCGATCACGCCCATGTCGGCCCAGGTCAGCGTGGGGTAGTTGAAGATCGAGCTGTACTTGGCGCGGCCGGTGTGCAGCGCGTCCAGCAGTTGGTCGCGGCTGCTGCCCAGCGTCTCGGCGGCAGCGTACAAATACAGGCCGTGGCCGCCTTCGTCCTGAATTTTGGCCAGCAAGATGGCTTTGCGCTTGAGCGTGGGCGCGCGGCTCACCCAGTTGCCCTCGGGCAGCATGCCCACGATCTCAGAGTGCGCGTGCTGGCTGATCTGCCTTGTCAGCGTCTTGCGGTAGTTCTCGGGCATCCAATCTTTGGCTTCAATAAAGTCGCCCGCGTCAATGCGCGCATCAAACTTGTCTTGCAAAGCCTGCTCGCGGGCTTGTTCGTCTACCGAGCGCAACGCCTTGGGGCTGTCGGCCAGATCTTTGCCCATCGTGTCCATTGCTTGCGTGTACATGGGGTGCCTCTTTCTAAGGATTGAATACGGTGTGTCGGTCGGTGTAAGGGCTAGGCGGCGCTTCAGCCTTGTCGCTTGTCAACCACCCGGCGGGCCTTGCCCACCAAGGTGCGCTCAATGCTGTCTGGCAGCAGCACGTCCACGCTGGTGCTCACGCCCACCAGGGTTTTGATGCGGTGTTGCAGCCAATGGCTGATTTGCTCGATGTCGGCCGGCGACGCCCCGATGGAGGCCAGGTTCAGCTCGGTGCGCACGCGCAAGGTGTCCAGCGGGCCCTCACGCCCCACCAGCAACTGGTACTGGCCCGACAACTGCGGGTGCTGCAACACAATTTCTTCGATTTGCGTGGGGAATACATTGACGCCCCGGATGATCAGCATGTCGTCGCTGCGGCCCACGATCTTGCCCATGCGCCTGAACGCACGAGAGGTGGGCGGCAGCAGCCGCGTCAAGTCACGCGTGCGGTAACGGACGATAGGCAGCGCCTCTTTGCTGAGCGAGGTGAAGACCAGTTCACCTTCGCTACCGTCGGGTAGCAAGGCGCCCGTGATCGGATCAATGATCTCGGGGTAAAAGTGATCCTCCCAGATCACCGGGCCGTCTTTGCTCTCGATGCATTCGCAGGCCACGCCCGGGCCCATCACCTCGGACAAACCGTAGATGTCCACGGCGTCAATGTCGGCGGCGCCCTCGATCTCGCGGCGCATGGCTTCAGTCCAGGGCTCGGCGCCAAAGATGCCCACGCTCACCGACATGGCCTTGGGATCGAGCCCCTGGCGGCGGAACTCTTCAATGATCACTTGCATATAGCTCGGTGTGACCATGATGATGTCGGGCTTGAAGTCGGTGATCAACTGCACCTGCTTCTCGGTTTGCCCACCCGACATCGGCACCACCGTGCAACCCAGACGCTCGGCGCCGTAGTGCGCGCCCAGGCCGCCGGTGAACAAGCCGTAACCGTAGGCGATGTGCACCATGTCGCCGCGCCGCCCGCCCGCCGCGCGGATGCTGCGCGCCACCAGGTCGGCCCAGGTGTTGATGTCGCGTGCGGTGTAGGCCACCACCGTGGGCTTGCCTGTGGTGCCCGACGAGGCATGCACGCGCGACACCTGATCACGCGGCACGGCCATCAGGCCAAACGGGTAGTTGTCGCGCAGGTCGCTCTTGGTCGTGAACGGAAACTTGGCAAGGTCGGCCAGCGTTCTCAGGTCCCCCGGCGCCACGCCGGCGGCGTCAAACTTTTGCCGGTAGTGCGCCACGTTGTCGTAGGCGTGCTGCAGGGTGCGGCGCAGGCGCTGCACTTGCAGCGCGGTGATCTCGTCGCGGCTGGCAGTCTCGATGGCTTCAAGATCACCAGGGGCGGGTTGGCGTTGGGTCATGTTGTGTGGGGACGCAAATTGGGGGGGGGTTCGGGGGGTGTTCGGGTGGGGGGCGTTCTGGTGGGCGTTCTGGTGGCGCAGCGGGCTTTGGACAGTTGGCTCAGGTGAGGGCAAGCAGGTGATGGTGGCGCGTTAGCTCAATTGCGCCACCGGCTTGCCGCGCGCCGTGTATGAGCGGCCCCTGAACGCCGCGATGCGCTCACCACGCTGGTTGCGCACGTCGGTGTCATACACGCCCGTGCGGCCGGCTTTTGACAACTCGTTGCAAGTGGCGGTGAGCACATCGCCCAGCCGCCCGGGCGCCAGCAAGTCAATCGAAAAGCCCGACGCCACGGTCAACTCGTTGTACGAGTTGCAGGCAAACGCAAAGGTGGAATCGGCCAGCGTGGCGATCAAGCCGCCGTGGCAAATGGCGTGGCCGTTGAGCATGTCCTGGCGCACCAGCATCTGGATCACCGCCCTGCCCGGCCCCACTTCAACAATGGTCATGCCCAGCATCTTGGTGGCGTGGTCGTCGGCCAGCATGGCATCACGCACGAGTTCGGCAAGTTGCTGGGGCGTGGGGCTGGCCATGGATGCGGGGGCTTTCAGTAGGTTGCGATGCGATGACGCAAGCGTGCGGCAGCGCTGGAATCTGGCCGGTGGGCCCTGGCAGCGTCTGAGGCGCTTTCGCCCCTGTTGCGCCACCTCAAACACTTTCGACCAACCGGTCGGTCAATCATAAAATGATCGCATCGTCTGACGCAAGTCAAATCGCCCAGTACAAACCCGAGGCCGGTTGAGTAGCGCGCGTTGGCGGGCGCACCGCTGGCTGGCGGCCTGAGAGGGTGTGTTCGAAGTCAACGTAGATCGGGGCGCCCGTTACCGGCTCGTTGCTGACTTTGATGTGTTGCTGGAAAGCGGGCGTTCGATGGGTTGTGGCGGGCGCGCCGGGCCGGGTTGCCGTGTTTTGCTACGCGCCCGCGGCCAGAGGCCCCGGGCACGAACAGGGCCCGCTGGTGGGGAGTCGGCCCGATCTATCTTTTTGTCACCGCCGCCTCAGGCGAGGATCGCCACCACCCGCAAGCACGACCAATACGCCGCCACGGCCCCCATGCCGTAGAGCGCGGGCTGCCTGAAGCGGCCCCACCCCGGCTGGCGCCGCAGCACCCGGCACTGCTTGACCAGGAAAAACAGCCACGCCAGGCCCAGGGTGGCCAACTGGCCGGCCTCCACGCCCAGGTTGAAGCTCAGCAGCGCCAGCGGCAAATGCTGCTCGGGCAGGCCGATTTCACGCAGCGCGCCTGCAAAGCCCAGGCCATGCACCAGGCCAAAGACAAACGCCACCAGGGCCGGCCAGCGACGCGCCAGCGTGTCGCGCGTACGCAGGGCCTCACCGGCCACCAACACGATGCTCAGGGCGATGCAGGCCTCCACCGGCGCTGGGCGCAGCGCCAACCAGCCCATCACGCTCAAGCCCAGCGTCAGGCTGTGCGCCACCGTGAACGCAGTGATGGTGGCCACCAACTGGCGATTGAAGCCCACCAGGAACAACAGGCCGATGACGAACAACAAATGGTCGACGCCACTCAGGATGTGCTCAAAACCCAACACCGTGTAAGCGCGGAATATCTCAGCCCCGTCACGCCGGTCGTCAGCGCTGCCATGCAGGTAGAGGCTGGGCTGGCCGGCGGTGAGCGTGTAGACCCGTGTCTGGCCGTCCAACCACACCACCCGCACCAGCGCGGCTGAATAGCGCTGGCCCACGCCGTCAATCTGCAAGCTGCCGGTCAGGCCCCCGGAGCCGCACTTGAGCGAGCTATCGCCGTCAACCCGGCAGGGCCCGGGCCAGCGCGGCGTCAAATCCCGGGCAATGGATTCACCCGTGCTGCCCGCGCCCCAGTGCCAGATGAACTCACCCCGTGAGAGCTCGCGCAGCGACAGCTCAGCCATGCTCATCTCGTGTGCGGCTGCGGGCGTGGCCAGCCCGGCCAGCAGCAGCGCCACCAGCCCGGCCAAAAAGACGCTCAGTTTTCGGGTTAGATGGCGCAGCGCTTGCCGCACGAGAACCCCAGACAGCAAGCCCCTCACCTGGCCACCCCAGCCACCTTGACCTGTCGTGCATCAGCCGACTTGACGGCAGCAGGCTCGGTGGGCCTGGCTTCACGCAAGCTGTACTTTTTGCCCAACTGGCGCACGGCAGCCAAGCGCAGCGACTGCATCGTGGCGTCGCGCCAATCCTGCTTGACCTCCCCGCGCACGGCCTCAAACGCCACCGGCACGGCAGCGTGCAGCGCCTGCAAGCGCACCACGCGTGGACCCTCCTTGCTGGCCAGCACGTGCCACTGGTCAGGCGCCAGTTGTTGCAATGCAGCCGCAAAATCGGGGCCAAAGGCCTGCGCCACGTTGGCCAGTGGCCGGCCCTGGTAGACCCGCAAGCTGGTGTGCGCGGCCTCGGCGGCCAGGGCCTGGGCCTTGGCTGCGACGGGCGACGCGGTGGTGGGCAACTTTGCCGCGCTCTCCAGCGCGGCTGCCAAGCCCCGCGCGGCGGCGTCAGATTTGTCGTCCACCAGCACCGCCTCCAGAAAATCCAGCCGCAGCGGTTCACCATACTTTTGCACGCGCGCCTCGAACCAGGTCTTCAGGCCCGCGTCGTCGATGGGCGGCAAGGCCAGGTTGGCCTCCACCACGGTGAGCGTCTTGAAGATCACCCGGTCGCGGATGGTGCTGTCGCCGCGGTCCACCTGCAGGGCCAGGCCCTCGCGGTACAGCACCTCGTTGTCCAGCCAGCGCTCGTGCAGCGTTTTCAGCTCGTCGGCGTTGGGCGCCCGGCCGCGCGCGTCATGGAATATCTTGCGCACCTCGGCGTCCACCTCGGCAGTGCGCTCGATGGTGTTGGGGTCGTTTTGGCGGCGCGCCAGCCCGTGGTCAAGGCCAAACAACAAACCACCCAGCAGCACAAAGTGCAGCAAGGGCTCGCGCAGCAGGCGGGTTGGCAAGGGGGTCTTGATCATGGTGGAAAGTCATCAAAAAAATAGGAAAGTGAAACACCGGCGTGGCGTGGGCTGCGGGTATCGGCGCACTTAGCGCACCGCCTGCGCCGAGGCACTGAGGGCGCTTTGCGGGGCTGCCGTAGGCGGGGCCTGGCCCACCAGGCCCTGCAACAGCCTGGCCGCCTCGGGGCGACCCGGGTTGGCTTGGGCCAACGCGCCCAGCAAGGCCATCGCGCGGGGTGGGTCTTGCGACGCCAAGGCCTGTGCCATGGCCAACAAGGGGTCGTAGGCCGGTCGGAACTCGGGACTGGCCTGCACGATGGCCAGCAAGGGCGCCTGCACTTGCGCCAGCATGGCGCTCGCATCCGCGCTGGGCCGCACCGCCATGCCCGCCTCGATGAACCGGTTGCGCGCCTGCCAATAGGCCAGCAGCCGGCCTGGCGCGGTGGCGTTTTGCAGCTTGACGGCATCGCCTCCGGCCGGGGCTGGCAGGTCAGCCGGCACGTCAGCCAACACCTGCGCCGGCAGATCGGCCAGGCCAGGCTGCCACAGCGCCAGCAGCGATTGCAGGCGCTGGCGCGGCGTGGCCTCGGGCGCGTAGGTGGCCCAGGGCGCGCGGTGCGCCACGACGGGGTGGTCATCGGTGTTGAGCGGCGCCCGGCCGGCCCAGCGCGACAAGGTCAACGGCCCCGCCACCAAGCTGCCCGCCACGGCCCACGGGTCACTCAGTTGCCACTGGGCCAGGCGGCGCGCCATGGCGGGCGCGGTGGTGGCCGTGTCCAGGCGCCGCGCCAGGTCGGGCCACCACCACTGCGGCGCGTCGGGCCGCGACAGCAAGCCCAGCACCGGCGTATCGAGGCTGTTGGTGGCCAACAGCGCCACCGCGCCCGGGTACACGGCCAGGTAAGAGCGCGTGATGCTTTGCAGCGTGGCCAGGTCCAGCTGGTGCAGGGGCAGCCACTGGCAAAACAGGCCGCCCGGTGCCAGGCGTGACCGGATCGCCGCAAAGTGCTCCACCGTGTACAGCGCGCCCGCGCCGCTGCGCGCGGGATGGAACAGATCGGCCACCACCACGTCGTAGTGCTGCGCGCTGGTGCGCACAAAGCGCCGGGCGTCGGCCACGGTGATGAGTGGCGCCGGGCCACTGAGCGCGGCGGTTGGCTGGGCGACCACGCCGGTGGGCGGGGGACCAGGCAGACCGGCCGCTTGCGCGTAGGCCGGCGCAAACGCGGCGGCGGCCTGCACCACCTCGGGCAGCAGTTCAACCGCCTGCACTTGCAGGCGCGGGTCTTGGGCGGCGGCGCGGGCCGTGGTGCCCGTGCCCAGGCCCAACAACAAGACGCGCTGCGGCGCGGGGTGCAGCAACAGCGGCAACCAGGCCTGGCGGGCGTCCGACAGCAAGCTGGCGCTGCTGCCTTCTTGCGCCCGGTTGTCAATGCGCAGGCGCAGCACGCCCGCGTCGTCGGCCACCACGCTGACCGCCGCGCGCAGGCCTTCGTGGTAGCTGTGCAGGTGGCCACCCTCGGGCACGGTGACAAACATCAGCGGCGGCAGATGCAGGGCCACCCAGGCCGTGCCGGCCACCGTGGCGCCCCCCACCACCAACAGGGGCACCATGAGCCGCCTGGGCAGGCCGCGTTGCCAGGGCGGCCGCCCGAACCTGGCGCCGTTTTTCAAGCGACGCCCACCGGGCAGGCAGCACAGCAAATAGCCCACCACGATCAGCAGCAATGCCGCTTTGGGGCCCAGCTTTGGTACGGCCAGCACGCCAAACAGCAATGGCGCCAGCGCCGCGCCCAAGGTGTTGCTGGCCAGCACGGGCCCCAGCGCCAGGCCGCCCGCGCTGGCCACCGTCGCCAGGTGGCTGAACAAGGCGCCCATCACTAGGGTGGGCAAGCCAAAAGCGGCCAGGGCAAGCAAGGCCTCGGCGGCCAGCGCGTGGGCCGCGCGGCCGTCGCCAGCGGCCAGCAGCGCCGCCATCAGCGCATCGGCTTGTGACAAGGCCAGCGTGCCCACCAGGCAAGCCAGCGCCAAGGCCACCAGCAGGGCTCGCAGCGTGAAGAGATTGACATCGTGGCCCGCATGACGGCCCGCATGACGGCCGGCACCAGCATCGGCATCGACCCGGGCCGCCATGGCGCCCCCGGTGCCCACCACCACGGCGCCCTTCACACGGCCCATGGCGCTGCGGCGCAGCAGCGCGGGGTACCCGGCATGGTGCAGGGCCGCGCCCACCGCCGCGCCCACCAGGTACACCGCCAGCAACAGCGCAAAGGTGTAGACCGTGTCTTCGGCCACCTGGCTGAGCACCCTGACCACCACCACCTCGTAGCCAATGCCCAGCAATCCCGTGGCGCCGGCCAGCCGCAACAGCTGGCGCTGCTCGGCGGCCACCTGGCGGGCCGGCTTCGGCATCAACGCCGGCGCGGCCAGGGCTGCGGGCACGCTGGCGGGCGTGGCCAGTGGCGGGCCCGTCCGTGTTGCTGCTGGCGCAGCCCACCGCGCCAACACCCAGGCCGCGCAGGCCAGGTTGATGGCCGCGCACAACCAGGCGCTGCGCGCCAGGCCCCAGGCCGGCACCAGCACAAAAGCGGCGGCCAGCACGCCCACCACGCCGCCACCGGTATTGGCGGCGTACAGCAGCGCCAAGGTGCGGGCGGGCGCGGGCTGGGAACTGGCAGGGCAAAAACCATCCGCTGACAGGGGCCCGGCCGCCGCGCGCTGCAGCAAGGCGTCGGCCGCAGGCAAGGCCGCGCCCATCGCCATGGTGGCCGGCAGCAGCAGCAAGCCGGGGCCGGCAAAGGCCACGGTCCAGTGCCACAGCGCCGTGGGCTCGGCGCCAATCCATCCCGCCAATGCCGCCCCCGCCGCAGGCAGCAAACCACTGAGCACGAGGCCATACAAGCCGATGGTGGCCTCGCAGGCCGCGTACCAGCGGGCAGGATTGCGGCTGCGGGCGACGCGCCGGCCCAAGGCCCAGGCGCCCAGCGCCAAGCCCCCAAAAAACGCCGCCACCACGGCCAGCACCGAGACGATCTCATGGCCAAGCCAGGCACCCAACTGCTGGGTCCAGATGATCTGGTAGGCCAGGCCCGCAAAACCCGAGCCGGCCATCATCAGCGCCACCCGTTTTAGAGGCACGGCCGCGAGCGTGCGCGCCACAGGCAAGGTGGGCGTGCCCAATACCGGCGACAAACCCAGCGGGGCGGCTTGGCCGGGCAACGGCTGGCGCGTGGCGCCCCTGTTCAACAAAATTCGCATTCGGCTATCACATCGACCCGCACGAGGCAGGCTATAAAACACCCGGAAAGTGGCCGGGAGACAGCGCGCAAATACAGGCAGCAAGCCCCGCCAACCCAAAGGGCCGACGGGGCGAGGCCCCACCGCGTCAGAACCTCATAACGCCGTTGTGACGCGGCTTACTTGACGCCAGCCACTTTGGTTGCGCCCTGCACCTCGACATAAATCGGGTTGCTGTAGAACCACAGGTCGGCCCAGGCGGCCACGTCTTTGCTCGCGTACTTGACGCCGGCGATCTGCGTCATGTGCGCCGGGCACGTGGCATCGGTGCAAGGGATCTTGCCGGCCGCAAGCGCGTCCAGCAGCGGGCTGCCGTTGGCGTCGGTCTCAAACGGCGTGGCCGCCGGCAAATTGCTGCCGCGCAAGCGCAGGTATTGAGAGGCCTGCACCGCCGGGATGCGGAAAGTCATCTTGCGGGTGCCATCAGGCAGCGCCGTCCAGCTGCTGGCATTGAAGGTTTTGATCAGCGCGGCGCTGGGGTTGGTGGCCGCAGCCGAACCGATCAAACCCGCGTAGGCCGCCGTGTTGGCCGGGGCCACGTAGCCGCTCACCAAGCCGCGAATCACGTCCACGTGATCCAGCACCGGGGCGTTCAGCGGCTGGGTGATGCCGATCTGCTTGAGCGACGGATTGGCAAACGAGTACGGCGCGTTGTTGGTGCCGATCGGGTCATGGGCGATCACCGACACCACGATCTCGGCGCCTGGGCGCACCACCAGCTTTTCGCCCATCGTGGCGCAGCCGGCGATGTCGATGTCGGTGTTGTTGGCGGCAGCCGTGGCGGCCACGGCTTCAACGCCCGCGTTGGTGCGCGCGCCGATGCCGGGGTACGAGGCGCAAGCCACAAACGCCAGGCGGTCGATCAACTGGCCGTTGGCCACAAAGCTGTTGCCGCTGCGCAAGCCGTCAACAATGCTCTGCGTGCCGATCTTGGCCGCGCCGCTGCGCACCATCACGTGGTCTTTGGTGTATTCACCCGGGAAAAAATCGGCATCCGACTCACGCTGATCCGGGCCAAAGCTGCCCCGGTTGTGAAAGTCGGAGCTGGCAAAAAACCACCAGTTGCGGCCTTCACCCAGCAGCGCGTCCCACACGCCGCCAACAGTGGCTGCGTAATGGCCCGTGCCGCCGTACGTGCCGCCGCCCACCGAGCTGCCGCTGTACGAGCCGCGGTTGGCGTGGTCAATGGCCTGGTGGCCAGGCTGCGACTCAAAACCAAACGCCACCATGGGGCCGGCGTTGTTGAAGTCACGCAGGTGCTCGATGTTGAAGCCGTTGTTGCCGTTGGGATTAAAAGCACCCGCGCGCTCCAGGTGGGCCGGCACGTAATAGCTGGTCTGCGGAAAGTTCACGGCCATCCACTTGATGCCTTCCACCGTCTTGACGTGGCCGGCGATGCCGCTGCCGGTGCCGCCCACCACCACGATCTTGCGGGCGATGGGGTCCATCAGGCCGTTGTTGAAACTGCCCGGCACGGCGCAATCCCACTGGTTGGCCGCGCCCCGGCTGGTATCGCCGTCGGCGCGGTCAAAACAATATTCGAACTGCGCCATGGCGTTGGCATTGCCGTTGGCATTGCCGTTTGCGTTACCCGCGCCCACGGCCGGCAACTGGCCGTCAATGATGGCCGTGGACGTGTGCTCATGGCCAGGCACCACCTGCTCCAGGCCCACGAAGATCGGCTTGTCGCGGTTGCGGCTTTCCTGCTCGATCACCGGGTAGATGTACTGCTGGATCTCTTGCCACTTCCACATGTTGCGGGCTGCGGCCGTGCCCGACACATCGCCCTGGATGGCGGCGTTGCCCACCGTGCTGGTCCAGGTCTGGTTCGGGCCCTTGCCCGTGCTGGCTGGCTGGCCGGTGCCGGGATAGGTGAACGGCGGGAAAGGGCCCGTCGTGCTGTTGGTCAAACCCGTGGCGGTGGGCACGGGCTCAAACGGGTCTTCGGAAATGGTGCAGTTGCGGGCGCTGTTGCCACCGTGGCCGGCTTGCACAAACCAGTCAAGGCCAAACGCGTCGACCGATTTGTTCACCAGCTTCTTGAGCGACAGCGTGCCGTCAGAGCAGGTGGTGTGGTTGTGGAAGTCGCCCGTGACGTACTTGCCGGCGGCTTTGCCAGCGGCCTGGGCCGGGGCGGCTGCGCCCACCAACGCGGTAGCGCTGATGACCGCGGCAATCGCTGCGCTGATCTCGCGAAGAGCGTGATTTGGTTTCATCGTGTGAGGCTCCGGAATATTTTTGACCGAGATAAACGCGGCGCTTGTCGGGCCCTGAACAGGCGTCCTGGCAAGCGCTGCAATGAGGGAACCCGAATACGGTAATCACAATATTTGACGATACCGTGACACCTTCAACCGATAACCTAAAAGCCCGCCCAACGTGACACTTTGATGAAATATCCAGGACAAACACAACAATAAATATGCAACCGTTACAAATTCATGATGGATTATGCTGATTCTCGCCATTTAGACTGAAAGAGCCTCGGGGTTTGGCTGTTGCCGGGCCCATGTTCAACATCGGAGTCCTCATCATGAAATATCGTCACTCGCTCATGTCCAATGCCCTGGCCACCGCCCTGGCCACTACCTTGGCCATGGGCGCTGCGGCATTTGCCGCGCCGGCTTTTGCCAACGCTCAAATCACGCTTGACTTTGAAACCGCCGCCAGTTTTGCCTCGGTTGGCAACCTGTACAGCGCCCAGAGCCTGAGCTTCACGCCCGAGGCCATGGGCCTGGCCAACGACGTGTTGGGCCCTTATTTCACCAACGCGCCCACGCCCGGCACCACCAACCCGCTGGCGGGCACGGTGATGTTTGTGGACCCTGGCGTCACCAGCGCGGTCATGAATATCACCGGCGCCGGTGCGCAGGTCTATACAGGGTTTGTCAATGCGGTATCTTTTGACTATGCAGCCACCGCCGACGCATTCAATCTGGTGCAGGTTTATGCCGGCTTGAATGGCACCGGACAACGCCTGGCCAAAATCAGCCTCAGTGAAAACCAGCTGGATTCCGGCTGCACCGGCAGCAGCTTTTGCCATTGGCAAAATGTCACCATGACCTTTTCCGGCGTGGCCCAATCATTGGTTTTTGCCAGCAACGCCGGCAATATTGCCTATGACAATATCTCGATCACCGCCGTGCCCGAGCCCACCAGCTTTGCTTTGATGCTGGCGGGTTTGGTGGCGCTGGGCTTCATGGCCCGCCGTCGCCAAGGCTGAACCAGCGCTTCCCACGGCAAAGGGCGCCGCGAGGCGCCCTCTTTTTGTCAGCCGGCGAACGCCATCACTGAAGCCGCTCTTCGACAAAAAACGTGGCGTCAACACGCCCTGATTTTTCAAACGTCAGCACCAGCGGGTAGCTGCGGCCAGCCAGCAGTGGGTGTTTCAGGCCGTGCAATTGCACATGGCTGCCGCCAGCGCGCCAGTCGGCATCCTGGCCGGCGGGCACCGGCAGCGCATCAACCACTCGCGCACCTTCCGTCAGCGTGTCAACCAGCCGCGCGGGCACATCGGCGCCTGGCGCCACGCCTGGGCTGACCAATACCGCGCGTTCCGCCACCTCGGTGCTCGCGCCCAACAGCCGGTCGTCGGCCGACACCTCCAGGAGTCGCATAAAAACCGGCGCCACCAAATCACCCGGCCCGGTCGGGAAACACCACGGGTGGATGATCGTGAAACGGGCCGCGTAATACTCGTGCGCCCAGGCCGGGCGCGAACCGGGGCCCGCGGTGGCCAAGGCCAAAACACCCAGGCGCAAACCCAAGCCCAAACAATGGCGGCGATTCATCTCAGGTGGCTCCAAAACTCAGTGCATAACCGTGCGAATCAAGCCGCTGCGGTATGGCGTTAAAGGCCAGCGTGATGCGTTGACCACCCTGGTTGACCGGCACCTCGTGCAACAAGCCACTGGGGAACAGCAGCAAATCACCCACGCCCGGCGCGGGCGACACCCACTTGTCGGCATTGAAGGGCCCCGTCTCGGCACCGGGGTGCGTGTTGTTGAAGACAAAGGCCGCACCGCCCTGGGGCCGCAAAAATACCGTTTGTGCGCTGGGGTGTGACGGCGACAAATACAGCACGCCCGAAACAAAGCTGTTGGCGTGGTTGTGCACCGCTTGCCGGCCACCGGTTTGCAGCACGTTGAGCCACATCTCCTTGATCAGCCAAGGCAGGGGCTCGCCAAACAGCAAGCCGCCAAAACCCAGCACATGGGGCGCCAAGGCCCGTGCGGTGTCACGCAGCAAGGCGCTGCTGGCCGGCGACAGCACGCTGCTGTGCGTCAGCAGTTTGGATTGGGCATTGGCCTGCTGAACCTGCGGCAGCAGCTCGGCCAGCAAGGCCACCACCTGGGCGGCACTCAGCACTGCCGGCACACGCTGCACGGGCGTGGGGAACAACTCAAACACTTCGGGCATGCCAACCTGGCTCTCTGCAAAAAGAAACAAGCAGCATGCAGGCGCGCTATGACAAGCTGATGGCAGCGCCGCTTCAACAGGCACAGTGTGGTTTTTGGGTTTGACCACCGGCCGCAGGTGCCCGGAGCCTGTCGGGCGCGGGGTTGGGCCCGACCCCAAGCCCGACAGGCTCTAGCATCAAGCACTGCCACAACCTTGAAGGTGCCGCTCATGGAACCCGCCATCCACCGCATGTCCGACTTGTTTCAACAACTGGGCCTGGCCGACGATGCCAGCGCGATGGATTTATTCATCACCAGGCACCGCCCATTGCCCCCCGGCGTGAAGCTGGCCGACGCGCAGTTCTGGACGCCCAGCCAAGCGCAGTTTCTGCGTGAAACAATCCAGGACGATACCGACTGGGCTGAACTGGTGGACAGCCTGGCGGCACGCCTGAGCGCCTGAGCGCCTGAGCATTTGCGCTGGCAGGGTACGCCCCGACGCCAGCCATCCACCCACCGCAGACCTTGCGCGCCGCCAGCGCGATCCGCCGGCTTCGGTGCCCACAGTGGCGCGTTATCGACACGGCAATGAGGCCGCGCAGACCGAGTCGATGCCCGGCTTGGTTTCGGCTTTTGATCGGGTACATTGTGTAAATCGTTTACACCATTTTTTAAGGATTTGCATGACGACTTCCATCACCCCCGCCGCCGCCCCCGCCCCCGCTCAGGCCGCTCATAACGCCAGCCCGGCCGCATCCCCGGCCGCCGCGCCTGTGGCCACTCCGGCTGCCACCGAAGCGCCTGCCGCAACGGCCGCTGCCGTGGCCACCCAGGTTGCCGCACCGGCGGCCAAGCCTGTCGCACGCCAGCAAGCTGCCGCCCGGCCTGCCGCCAAAGCCGCGCAAAAGGCCAGCCCGGTCGCCCAGCCCGCAGTGAAAACTGCGGTCAAAGCCGCCGTCAAAACCGCCGCCGCCAAACCTGTGGTCAAGCCCGTGTTTGCAAAGTCCGTGATTGCAAAGCCCGTGATGGCCAAACCCCTTGTCAAACCCGCCGCCAAGACCGTTACCAAGACCGTTACCACCGCGCCCGTCGCGAGCAAGCCCGTTGCACCCAAAACCATCGCCGCAGCACCTGCGGTGAGCAAAAAGCCAACGGCCCCAATGCGCGCCACGGCCGCCACAAGCCCGCCCGCCAAGCCGGTGGTGGGTGCCAAGCCTGCCAAGGCCGAGAAGCTGGCCAAGCCCGTCAAGGCGGCCAAACCGGCCAAGGCTGCGCCGGTTGACGTCATCAAGCCCGCCCGTGCCAAAGAAGCGGCCAAAGAAAAGCTGGTGCGCGACAGCTTCACCATGCCGCGTGCTGACTTTGCCCTGATCCAGCAACTCAAGAACCGCGCCATGGGCTTCAAGCGCGCCACCAAAAAGAGCGAGCTGCTGCGCGCTGGCCTGCAAGCCCTGGTTGCACTGGGTGACGCCGCCCTGCAAAACCTGCTCGACAAGCTGCCCGCGCTGAAAGCCGGCCGCCCCAAAAAGACGGGCTGATCCCCTGGCGCGGGCTTTGGCTGCCGGGGGTAGTGCGCCATGACTTGGCGCATGGTCTGAAGCACGCCCAAAACAGCTAAATATCAAGCTGCCAGGCAACTACGGCTCAGATCGCAACGGCTTGATCTGCGGCTATCTGTTCGCCACCGACGCACCCGGCCAGCCCGTCTCGTTGGCGCAAGCCCAGGCCTGGTTGGCGCGCCCGCCCGAGCCCGGCAGCCGGGCTTTTGTCTGGTTGCACTTCAACCTGGCCGATGCGTCGGCCGAGCAATGGATGCGCACCCAGCTGCAGTTAGGAGCCTGTCGGGCTTGGGATCGGACCCGCGCCGGGGAGAGTTTCGGTGCCGGGCTAGACGTCGACGAGGCGTGTGGCCAAGCCACACAACGAGTCGGCAACGACGCCAGGCGCTGAAAACCTCCCCGGCCCTTCGGGTTGACCCTGAAAATTGGCTGATCCGTTGTTGCAAATGCTCGCCATACCCAACGGTATGGCGAGCATTTGCAATGCCGCCATCAGCGTGAAGCCGGCATGCTGCCGGTCACGCCCTGCACCAACCAGTCCATGACCGCGACCTGCGCGTCGTTCAAGCTGCCCGTGTCTAGCCGCGCGTGACCGGCGTTGTCCAGCAGCGGCGCGGCAAACGGCTTGAGCTTGCCTTCGATCAGCGCTTTTTGAAGCGAAGCCAACTCGGTCTTGACCGCTGCCGGCAAGGTCGGGTTCAGTGCCGATAACTGCACCAGCCCATCCTTCATGCCGGCCCACACGGGCTTGGGCTTCCAGGTGCCGGCGATCACGGCCAACGCCACCTGGGTGTAGTACGCGCCCCAGTGGTGGGTGACTGCGGCCAACTGTGCCTTGGGTGCAACGGCCGACATGTCACTGGTATAGGCCAGCAGTGAGACGCCTTTTTCTTCGGCCACCTGCGGCACCGCGGCCGAGCCGCTGTGGTTGGTCAGCACGTCGGCGCCCTGGGCTACCAGCGTGAGCGCGGCTTCACGCTCGCGGGCCGGGTCAAACCAGGTGTTGAGCCACACCAGGCGGACTGAGGCCTTGGGGTTGGCCGCCCGCATGCCCAGCGCAAAGGCGTTGATGCCCTGCACCACCTCGGGCACGGGGAATCCGGCCACGTAACCGGCCACGCCGGTTTTGCTTTGTTTGCCGGCCAACCAACCGGCCAGCCAGCGGGCCTCGTAAAACCGGCCGTTGTAGGTGTTGAGGTTGGCGGCGGTTTTGTAGCCGCCGGCATGCTCAAACTTGACCTGCGGAAAATCAGCCGCCACGCGCAAGGCCGACTCAAGGTAGCCAAAGCTGGTGGCAAAAATCAGCCCACAGCCTTGGCTGGCCAGGTCACGCATCACGCGCTCGCTGTCGGCGCCCTCGGCCACCGCCTCCACAAAACGCGTGCTCACCTGCGCGCCCAGTGCGCTGGCCATGGCTTGCCGGCCTAGCTCATGTTGGTAAGTCCAGCCCGCCTGGCCCACCGGGCTGACGTAGACAAAACACGCCTGCAAGGGCGCGGCTTGGGCCGGGTTGAGGATGGTGCCGAGGGCCAGCAAGCCGACCGAAAAAGCGGAGGTGGCGGCCGCGCGGCGCGCGCTCGGTGATCGTGAAAATGCAAGTGCAAATACAGACGCAGACGCAGCAATGCGCCTGAGGTTTTTGTGCATGGTTGTCCTCGACATGACCCCGTGGAATAAAAAGCGCCGGATTCGGGGGCACGAAACCAGCGCGGGCCAAATTGTCGCAGACGGCGCGCCAGCGCCAGCATCCATGCGCCATCGGCGGGCGTTTTACGCCCAGCAGGTGGGGTCGATCACCCAGGAAAGCCCTGAGCTGGCATCACCCTTGCCTGTGCGTTTGGCGCCTTAGCATCGGCGCACCACTTGGAGGCAACATGCTCAGCACACGTTTGAACCCCTTGCGAATCAACCTGGCCCCGTTGGCCCTGGCCACCGCGCTGCTGGCCGCCCCGGCGCTGCACGCCAAAACACTGGTGTACTGCTCTGAAGGCTCACCAGAGAACTTCACCCCGGCCATCAACACCACGGGCACCAGCTTTGACGCGGCGCGGCCGGTGTACGACAAGCTCACCGAGTTTTCACGCGGATCAACCCAGGTAGAGCCCGGCTTGGCCGAGAGCTGGACGGTATCGCCCGACGGCAAAGTATTCACCTTCAAGCTGCGACGCGGCGTGAAGTTTCATTCGGGCGTGAACGGCTTCAAGCCCACGCGTGATTTCAACGCCGACGACGTGCTGTTCTCGTTTGAGCGCCAATGGAAGGCCGATCACCCCTACGCCAAGGTGTCGGGCGGCAAGTACGACTACTTTGCCGACATGGGCCTGAACGACGATGTGTCGGCGATTGAAAAGCTCGATGCGATGACCGTCAAGATCACGCTCAAGCGCGCCAACGTCACCATGCTGGCTAACCTGGCGATGGACTTTGCCAGCATCCACTCGGCTGAATATGCCGACATGCTGGCCAAGGCCGGCAAGAAAGAGCAACTCGATCAAATGCCCGTGGGCACCGGGCCGTTTTCGTTTGTGGTCTACCAAAAAGACGCGGTGATCCGCTTCAAGGCCAACAAAGATTACTGGGGTGAAAAGGCGCTGGTCGATGACCTGGTGTTTGCCATCACGCCCGACGCCACCGCGCGCTACAGCAAGCTCAAGGCCGGCGAATGCCACTTTGCGATAGCGCCGCGCCCGGCCGACCTGCCCGAGATGCAAAAGGATCCCGCGCTCAAGCTGATCAACCAGCCGGGCTTGAACATCGCGTACTGGGCGTTCAACACCCAAAAGCCACCGTTTGACAAGAAGGAAGTGCGCCAGGCGCTGAGCATGGCCATCGACAAAACCGCAATCATCAAGGACGTGTATCTGGGCGCAGGCCAGGCGGCCAAAAACCTGATTCCGCCCACGCTTTGGTCGTACAACGACGCCATCAAGAGCCTGCCCTTCGATGCTGCCCGCGCCCGTGAGCTGCTGGCCAAAGCCGGCGTCAAAATCCCGCTTGAAATCGACCTTTGGTACATGCCGGTGCAGCGGCCGTACAACCCCAACGCCAAGCGCATTGCCG
>JAYWDK010000461.1:0-8874 GCA_043779845.1 Betaproteobacteria bacterium
AGCACGCGGCGGGCCTGTTCAGCCACTGCTTTGTGGCCCAGCGGGCAAGGCACCCATGATGACCATCGATTTTGATGCCGTGATCATCGGCGCCGGGCCCGCAGGCTCGGCGGCGGCCATCCTGCTGGCGCGAGCGGGCTGGTCGGTGGCCTTGGTTGAAAAGCACAGCTTCCCGCGCCGCAAGGTGTGTGGTGAATGCCTGGCCGCCAGCAACCTGCCCTTGTTGCAGGCGCTGGGCGTGGGCGCGGCGTTTGATGCTGCGGCCGGCCCCGCTTTGCACGAGGTGGTGCTGATGCGCGGCCAGCGCTCGGCGGTGGCCGATCTGCCCGCTGCGGCCGACCCAACCCAGCGCTGGGGCCGGGCGCTGGGCCGCGAAACACTGGACTGTTTGCTGCTGGAACAGGCCCGCGCGGTGGGCGCCGACATACTGCAACCCTGGTCGGTGTCCACCATCCGGGGCAGCGCGGGTGATTGGCACTGCCAGCTGCGGGCAGGCGCAGGCGATCGCGGTGGCATCACATTGCGCAGCCCGCTGACCATTGCCGCACATGGCTCGTGGGAGCCCCCGCCCATCCATCAGCCCATCCATCAGCCTAACCACCAGCCCATCGCCCTGCCCGCGCACGGGCCCGCCACCACGCCCTGGCAGCGCCCGCCCCAGCGCGCGCACGATCTGCTGGCCTTCAAGGCCAACTTCCACGGTGCCACGTTGCCCAACGGCCAGTTGCCCGTGCTGTGCCTGGACGGCGGCTACGGCGGCATGGTGGTGGCCGATGGGGGCATCACCACGCTGGCCTGCTGCGTCCGCCGTGATCGCCTGGACAGCCTGCGGCGCGCAGCACCCGGGCAAAGCGCCGGGGACACCGTGGAGGCCTGGCTTCGGCTTGAAAACGACGGTGTGCGCCAGGTTTTGCGCACCGCCCGGCGTGAAGGCCCCTGGCTTGCTGCGGGGCCGATTGCGCCTGGCATCCGGCTGCGCGTCGACGACCGCGTGTTCCGGCTGGGCAATGCCGCAGGCGAGGCCCATCCGATATTGGGCGAAGGCATGAGCATGGCGCTGCAATCGGCCGTGCTGCTGTGCCGGCATCTGCTGAACCACGCCGGGCCGCGCCAGGTGCCCGGCGCCTTGACGCAACGTCGCATTGCCGCAGCCTATGCCGCCGAGTGGCGGCGCGCGTTCACCCCGCGACTGCGCTTGGCTGCGGCCTTCGCGCAGCTGGCCATGCGCCCGGCCGCGGCCACCGGTCTGGTGGCGCTGGCCCAGGCCTGGCCCGGCCTGCTGACCCTGGGCGCGCGATTTGGCGGCAAGGTGTGCAGCGTGGCCACGCCACCTTGGGTGCTTGCCGGCGCCGGGCTGGATCAACGCCCTCACCGGGCCTTTCAAGACACGGCAGAGGACTCTCTATGACAAGCACGTTTGAACGCCTGCGCGCCATCCTGGTCAAGGACTACCAGCTGGCACCCGACCGCCTGAGCCTGGCCGCGCTGCTGGCCGATCTGGGCATCGACTCCCTCGGCGTGGCTGAGTTGTTGTTCAACATCGAGGACGAATTCAAGATCACGCTGCCACCCGAGGCGGTGGCGCTGACCACGCTCGGCGACGTGGTGGCCTATATCGATGCACTGTTTACCGCCCAACACGGCTCCCAGGCGCCGGCCGTTGGCGGCCTGCCGGGTGCAGCAGGCGCACCTCAAGGAAATGTGGCTCCGCCACTTTCCTTGATCCCCATGGGGGACGGTCGGCCCCAGCCGGGCTTGAGGCATACATGAGCAGCCGCCAGGAGGGCTGCGGCCCCTGGGGCGCGGCCGGGCCTTGCCTGACAAGGCGGGTGGCCGTCACCGGCATCGGCGTGGTCTCGCCGCTGGGCAACAGCGTGGCCGCGTTGTTTCAGTGCGCCCTGGCCGGCCAGTCCGGCATCCATCGTCTTGAAACGCCCTTTTCGCAGCGCCTGCAAAGCCCTCTGGGCGCCACCGTGGATCTGAACCCGGCGCTGCATTTCGACCCGCCCAAGCAGCGTTTGCTCGACCGTGTCAGTCAATTCGCATTGGTCGCGGCCGCGCAGGCCCTGTCCGAGTCCCGCCTGCACTGGCCGGCGGTTGACCGGTCACGCGCGGGCGTGTTTGTTGGCACGGCCATGGGCGGCACGCTGACCATGGACGAGGGCTACCAAACGCTGTACGGCGACGCATCAGATCGCATCAAACCCTTCACCGTGCTGATGGGCATGCACAACGCTGCGGCCGCCTGGATCGGCATCGAGCATGGGCTGCGCGGCCCGAACCTCACCTACTCCAGCGCCTGCTCGTCATCGGCGGTGGCCATCGGTGAAGCCTGGCGGCGCGTGGCGGGCGGCGAGCTGGATCTGGCGGTGGCCGGCGGTGCCGAGGCGCCGTTGTCGTTCGGCTCGCTGAAGGCCTGGGAGGCACTGCGCACCTTGGCCAGCATCGACCCCGACGAGCCCAGCGCCTCGTGCAAGCCGTTCTCGAAAAACCGCAGCGGCATGGTGCTCGGTGAAGGCGCGGCGATGCTGGTGCTTGAACCCTGGGACGAGGCCATGGCCCGGGGCGTGCGCGTGCACGGCGAGATCATCGGCTACGGCTTGTCGAACGAAGCCAGCCACATCACCCGGCCCAGTGCACAAGGCCAGGCAGAAGCCATGCAGGCGGCGCTGCGCTCGGCCGGGCTGCTGCCCACGGACATCGATGCGATCAACGCCCACGGCACCGGCACCCAGGCCAACGACAGCACTGAGAGCGCCGCCATTGAGCTGGTTTTTGGCGCCCACGCGCCGCACATCCCCATCAGCGCCACCAAAGCCCTGCACGGCCATTTGCTGGGCGCGGCCGGCGCGCTGGAATGCGTGCTCTCACTGCTGGCGCTGCAGCATCAGGTGGCCTTGCCCACCCGGCATCTGCAAGTGCCCGACCCCGACTGCGGGCTGGACTACGTGCCGCACACCGCACGCACAGGCCTGGCGCTGCGCACCCTGTTGTCCAACTCATTTGCCTTTGGCGGCTGCAACGCTGTGCTGGCGCTGCGCGCTGTGCCGCCCGTGCCGCAACAGCCGTTGTGGGGCGAGGCCCACGCCGCCACGGCTCAAGACCAGCTCACCGCCGCTGAAAACATATAACCCGCGCCGTACACGGTCTTGATGATCTTGGGGTTCTGCGGGTCGGCTTCGAGCTTGCGGCGCAGGCGCGAGATGCGCACGTCGATGCTGCGGTCGGCCGGCGACAAGTCACGCTGGCCCATCAGCTGCTCACGCGTCAATATCTGAAACGGCCGTTCAACAAACGCGCGCAGCACCTGCGTTTCGGCGGTGCCCAGCAGGTGCTCGCCGCCGTCTGGCGCACGCAAGATGTTGGCGGCGTTGTCCAGGCTCCAGCCCAAAAAGCTGGCGTGGCGGCGCAGCACCCCCGGCGCTGCGCCCGCGCCGCCCATGGCGCGCCGGCGCAAGATGCTGCGCACCCGGGCCACCAGCTCACGCGGCTCAAAGGGCTTGACCATGTAGTCGTCGGCGCCCAGCTCCAGCCCCATCACCCGGTCCACCATGTGGCCGCGCCCCGTGAGAATGAGCACCCCGCTGCTGCTGAGTGCTGCGATCTGCCGCACCAGCTCAATGCCATCCATGTCGGGCAGGCCCAGATCAACGATGCACAGGTCGGGCCGTTCGGTTTGCAGCCGGCGCAGCAGCGCAGCGCCGGTGCGGAACACCGCCGTGGCAAAGCCAAACTCATGCAGCGCCGCCACCACCAGCTTGGCCACCGCGTCGTCGTCCTCGACCACATAGATCAAGGTGATGCGCGGCGGTGGTGCCGGGGCGGGGGCGGTCACTGGCAAACCTTCATGCGGCGCCCATCAACAGCCGGGCCGCCAACTGCGCCTCGGTAAACGGCTTGGCCAGCAGCAGCGGGTCGGGCGCCGCACCGTCATCGGGGGCGTAGCCGCTCATCAACACCACCTGGGCCACCGTGCCCTGCGCGCTGGCGTAGGCCGCCAGCGCGCGGCCATCCACCGTGCCGGGCATCACCACGTCGGTCAGCAAGAGCCCGATGCCGGGCGTCTGGGCCAGGATCTGCATCGCCTCCTGGCCGGATTCGGCCTCGATCACCGCAAAACCCAGCGCCAAAAGTGAGCGGCGCACCACCCGGCGCACCTCGGGCTCATCGTCCACCAGCAAGGCCAGGCCCTGGTCGCCATGGGCCGCATCGACCAAGGCGTCGTGGGCCAGGTCAGACGGCATGGACCACGCGCTCACAGGCTCGGCGGCCGGCAACCACAGCGATACGGTGGTGCCCTGGCCCACTGCGCTTTGAATGCTGATCGCGCCGCCGGATTGTTTGACAAAGCCGTACACCATGGCCAGGCCCAGGCCCGTGCCCTGCCCGGCCGGCTTGGTGGTGAAAAAGGGCTCAAACACCCGCGCCTGGGTGGCGGCGTCCATGCCGCTGCCGTTGTCGCTGATGTTGATGCGCACGTAGCGCCCCGGCTCCAGTTGCAGCAAAGCCGCCTCGGCGCCGGCCAGCACCTGCGCCCCGGCCATCACGCCAATGCGGCCCTGCGGCGGCGTGGCATCACGGGCGTTGAAGATCAGGTTGAGCAGCGCGTTTTGCAGCTGCTGGGTGTCGATCCAGGCCCACAGCGGCGCACCACCTTGGGCCACATCCAGATCAAGCGTCAGGCCAATAGGCAATGAGCGCCGCACCAATCGCCCCACCGAGTTGATCAAGGGCGCCAGGTCGGCCGCAGTGGCCTCAAGTGGCTGCTTGCGCGAGAACGACAGCAGTCCCTTGATCAGCTCGGCACCGCGCCGGGCGGCGTCCACGGCGGGCTCCACAAACTCGGCCACGGCTGGGTCATTAGCGCGGGCCGCGGCCAACGCGCCCAGGTTGCCCAGGATCACCGTCAGGATGTTGTTGAAGTCGTGCGCCAGGCCGCCGGTGAGCTGCCCCAGCGCCTCCATCTTTTGGGCCTGGACCAGCATGGCTTGCGCGCGTTTTTGCTCGCTGATGTCAAACGTGAGCTCAAAGCAGCCGGCCACTGTGCCGTCGGGTGCGATCTCGGGGATCAAGGTGGTGCGGGCCGTGACCACCGTGCCGCCCACGATGGTGGTCTCGTACTCATAGGTCACGGCCTCGCCAGCCAACGCACGCGCCACGTAGGGCCGGATGCTGGCGTAGGTGGCGGCGCCCAGGTATTGCTTGGCGCTGACCTCACCGGGCAGCTCGGGGTCCAGGCCAAACCAGGCCTGGTAGCCGCGGTTGATGTAGCGGTAAATCCGCCGGTGGTCAAAGTAGGCGATCAGCGCGGGGATCGAATCGGTGATCAGCCGCATCTGCGCCTCACTGCGGCGCAGGTCGGCCGTGCGCTCGGCCACGCGGGTCTCCAGCAAGTTGGTGTGCTCGGCGATCTGGCGTTCGGCGCTGCGCTGCGCGGTGACGTCGGAGTACAGCGTGACAAAGCCATGGCCGGGCACGGGCACGCCACGCACGCGCAACACACGGCCGTCGGGCCGGGTGCGCTCGATGTCATGCGGCTCAAAGGCGCGGGCGGCACGCATGCGCTCGTCCACGTAGCCTTGCGCATCACCGCTGCCGTAATCACCACGCTCGGCGTTGAAGCGCATGAAGCTCTCGAACGGCGCGCCCACATAGCCCATCTCGGGCGGGAAATCCAGCAGCCGCAGGAAGGTTTTGTTCCAGGCCACAAAACGCAGATCCTGGTCGATCAGGGTGAAGCCCTGGTCGATCAGGTCGAGTGCTGCCTGCAGCGATTCATAACGCTTGAAGCGCTCGTCGGGCGGGGAGGCGCGGGTCTCAGGCACGGCAGTTTTGATCGTGGGCAGTCGTGGCAGAAACAAGCGAAAGCTGGAAGATTCTAGAAGCCGCCAAGCCTTCACGAGGCTTACGCAAACATTCGTCACATTCGGTGGTGACTGTTGAAAAGGTCGGGCTCCATCCTCCGGGCCACGTTGCAGCCCCTTTGTCACTGGGCCAGCAACCCGCCCACGACGGAGACAAGATGACCAGCGCCCAGCCTCACCTAAACGCCCAAACGAACGCCCAAGCCGACGCCAACGCGCAAGCAAGCGCGCCCGGCGCAGCCCACCCAAACTGCTATCAGGCCGGCCTGGACAAAAACGAGGCCAACTTCGTGGCCTTGTCGCCGCTGAGTTTTATCGAGCGCTCGGCCAGCGTCTACCCCGATCGCCTGGCCGTGATCTACGGCGCGCGCCGCCAAACCTGGCGCGACACCTATGCCCGGGTGTGCCGCCTGGCCAGCAGCCTGCAACAGCGAGGCATTGGCACCGGCGACACGGTGGCGGTGATGCTGCCCAACGTGCCCGCCATGTTTGAGGCCCACTTTGCGGTGCCCATGACGGGAGCGGTGCTCAATACGCTCAACACACGTCTCGATGCCGAGGCAATTGCCTTCATGCTGCAACACGGCGACGCCCGGGTGCTGTTGACCGACCGTGAGTTTGCCGGCGTGGTGGCACAAGCGCTGGCCTTGCTGGTTGACAAACTGGGTGGCACGCGCCCCTTCGTGATCGAGGTCGAAGACGACGAAGCCCCCGCCGGCCAATACTTGGGCGACGTGAACTACGAGACGTTTCTGGCCCACGGCGACGCCAACTTTGCCTGGAGGCTACCGGGCGATGAATGGGATGCGATTGCGCTGAACTACACCTCGGGCACCACGGGCAACCCCAAGGGCGTGGTCACGCACCACCGGGGCGCCTACCTCAACGCCGTGTCCAACGTGGTGACCTGGGAAATGCCGCGCCACGCGGTGTATTTGTGGACGCTGCCGATGTTCCATTGCAACGGCTGGTGCTTTCCGTGGACCATGGCTTTGCAAGCTGGCACCAGCGTGTGCCTGCGCAAGATCGACTCCGCCGTGATATTTGACTTGATCCGCCAGCACCAGGTCACGCACCTGTGCGGCGCGCCCATCGTCTACGGCTTGTTGATCAACGCGCCCGAGTTGCAGCGCGCCGGCATAACCCACAAGTTACAGGGCCTGATCGCCGGCTCAGCGCCGCCTGCGGCCATCATCGAAGGCTGCGAGCGCATCGGCATCAGCATCACCCACGTGTACGGCCTGACCGAGGTGTATGGCCCGGCAGCGGTGTGCGCCCAACAAGCCGAATGGGCGGGCTTGCCGATTGGCGAACGCGCCCGCCTGAACGCCCGCCAAGGCGTGGCTTACCCGATGCAGCAAGCCATCACCGTGCTTGACCCCGAGACGATGGTGCCCGTGCCGCATGACGGCGAGACCATGGGCGAGATCTTCTTCCGGGGCAACCTGGTGATGAAGGGTTACCTCAAAAACCCGGTGGCCACCCAAGAGGCTTTTGCCGGCGGCTGGTTTCACACCGGTGACTTGGCGGTGGTGCAGGCCGACGGCTACGTGAAGATCAAAGACCGCAGCAAGGACGTGATCATCTCGGGCGGCGAAAACATCTCCAGCGTGGAGGTGGAAGAAGTGCTGTACCGCCACCCCGACGTGCTGGTGGCCGCCGTGGTGGCCAAGCCCGACGACAAGTGGGGCGAGGTGGCGGCGGCTTTTGTGGAGCTGCGCCACGGCAGCACCACCACCGAGGCCGACATCATCGAGCACTGCCGCGCCCACATGGCGCGCTTCAAGGTGCCCAAGCAAGTGCGCTTTGGCCCGCTGCCGCAAACATCCACCGGCAAGATTCAAAAGTTCGTGCTGCGCGAGCAGTTGCAGTCGGCCTCGGCCATTGACTAAGAGCGCACCCATGGACAAAGACATCATCCTGCAGACCCGCGGCCTGACCAAGGAGTTCAAAGGTTTTGCCGCCGTGCAAGACGTGAACCTCAAGGTCAAGCGCGGCAGCATCCACGCGCTGATCGGCCCCAACGGCGCCGGCAAAACAACGGTGTTCAACCTGCTCACCAAGTTTTTGCAGCCCACCCACGGTGGCATTTACTTCAATGGCCACGACATCTCGAGCGAGCAGCCGGCGCAGATTGCCCGGCGCGGCGTGATCCGCTCGTTTCAGATCTCGGCCACCTTTGGCCACATGACGGCGCTCGAGAATGTGCGTGTGGCCTTGCAGCGCAAGCTGGGCACCGCGTACCACTTCTGGCGCTCAGGGCGTAGCCTGAACCAGCTCAATGGCCGCGCAATGGAGTTGCTCGAAGCCGTTGATCTGGCAAGTTATGCCAGCACGCTGGCGGTGGAGATGCCCTACGGGCGCAAGCGCGCGCTGGAGATCGCCACCACCCTGGCACTGGACCCCGAGCTGATGCTGCTGGACGAACCCACCCAGGGCATGGGCCACGAAGACGTGGACCGCGTGGCCGACCTGATCCGCAAGGTGGCGGCCAACCGCACCGTGCTGATGGTCGAGCACAACTTGTCGGTGGTTGAAAAACTCAGCGACGTGATCACCGTGTTGCAGCGCGGCCAGATCCTGGCCGAAGGGCCTTACTCGGTGGTATCCAAAGACCCCCGCGTGCTGGAAGCCTATGTGGGAGTGGAAGCATGAGCGCGATGCCCAATACAAAAAATGAAATGCTGCGCATCACCGATCTGCACGCGTTTTACGGCGAGTCGCACATCCTGCACGGTATTGATTTGACGGTGAACGAGGGTGAGCTGATCACCTTGCTGGGCCGCAACGGCGCGGGCCGCTCCACCACGCTCAAAGCCATCATGGGCCTGGTGGGCCGGCGCAGCGGCTCGGTGATGCTCAACGGCACCGAGATCACCAAGATGGCGCCGCACAACATCGTGCGCCTGGGCCTGGGCTACTGCCCCGAGGAGCGCGGCATCTTCTCGGGCCTGAGCACCGAAGAGAACCTGATGCTGCCGCCCATCGTGCGCTCGGGCGGCATGACGCT
>JAYWDK010000462.1:0-21767 GCA_043779845.1 Betaproteobacteria bacterium
ACAATTCCTCGCGAAACTGCCCTTGCCGTCGGCTAGTGGTTATCCTTGCTCACGATGAGTCCAAGTCGGTACTCCCACAGGGGACTTCCACCCCATAAGCTCGCGCCCATGCTGGGCGCACACAGTTGACGGCCCAGCACCTTGCGCCCGGCTGGCGCGCGGCGTGAGCCAGGGTTGATTGATGACGCCAAGCGCGCGCGGATCGTAAGCGCTGGCCCAGGCGGGCGCTGTATGCGCGGCGACTGGGGTGGCGGGCGATGGCTGGCTCAGGTGGGTGCGGGCGGCCGGGCCACGGGCCTGGCCACGATGCGCATGAGCTTGCCGCTGTGGCCCAGCGGCAGCGCGGCCACCGCCCGTGTCAGGATGCGCAGCTTTGCGCCACCTTGCGCGGCCACAAAATCGGCCAGCACGCTGCGGCAGCGTTGGCGAAAGGCGGGGTCGTCCGCCACGCCGGGGCCCAGGCAGAGGCGCCAGGTGCTGGTATTGAGCTGCTGGAGCTGGAAATCAAACACGCCCGCCTCGTCTTCAAGCACGGTGGTCAAGGCCAGCGGCAGCAAGGTGACGGGTGCGCCATCACGCCCGGGCACCACCAGCACGTCGTCGCGCCGGCCCAGCACCTCAAGAAGTTAGGGTCGAGCAAGCGCACCCAGGGCCGGGGTGAGTGGCGGCGGCTGGCTTCCAGCGCGTCGTACACCAGCATGGCGGTGTCGTCTTGCACAAAGATGCCAGGCTGGCCGGTGCTGCCCGAGCTCTCCCATACCCAGTAGCGGCCCAGGCAAGGCTCGCCAACGCGGGCGGGGTTGGCGCAAAAAGCGCGCAGGCCCGTCAAGCTCAGCGCTGGGTTGACCACGTGGTCGGCAAAGTGCGCCATCAGTTGCGGTTTGTCCATCACGGGCAGGGCCGATAGCGGCGTGGTCAATGGATCTAGCCCATGAAGCAAGCGACCATAGTACCGTGTGCGACTGGCCGCTTGCAGCAACAGCGCCAAGCGCTCCGACTGGCGCTGGGCGATGGCCTCGGCCGCGGCCTTGGCCGTGGTGTTGACCACCCAGCGCAGGTCAAGCGCGATGGTGGCGGGCCCGGGACGCGGTGTCAGTGCTTCTGACATGGCTGCACACAGACGCCGGGACAGACGCCGGGCGCGTCGCCCAGCACAGCGGCGGGCCGGCCCCGAACGGGGCCGGCCGCAGTGGCGTCAATCAACAAAGTATCGACTTTGGATGGGGTCAGGGTCATGGGATGGTTGGCGCAGCCAGAGGCCCCAGCACGTCATTGCAAATCGGCGTTACGGCGGTCACCCCATCCTGCGATAGGCGCCGCCGCACGGGCTTGAGGCAGGGCAATCAGGTGCCAGACAAGGGTCTGTTGATGGCCCATGGTCGGAGTTGCGTACCGGTTTCACTGCGCGTGTTGCGGTTTTACGGCCAAGGGCTGACTTGGCTCCACCGCCCTGGCCAGCCCCAGGGCCCAGGCCGGCTTGTTTGGCTTGGACGTAGACTCGCCAAAACGTATTGGCTGAAGCCTGCATCTGCATACATTCGGCTCGTTTTGGACCCACCCGACTCGCCTCCGATGGCCACGCCTCACTCGGTGGTGATCGCACCGCCAAGCCACAACCATGAACTCACCGTTGGGCGACGACGACAAAACGGTCATCAAGCCAGCCCCATCGCCAGCGCTTGGCGCCGCCACGCACACAGCCACACCGGCAATGCCGACCACGCTGGCGACGGGCCCGGCGCACACGCCCGCCTCGACATCGGATCGCCACGCGTTGTCACCGGGGTTCAGGCTCGGTGAGTTTGAAGTCACCCGGCGGCTCGGCGAGGGCGGCTTCGGCATCGTCTACCTGGCCTGGGACCACTCGCTGGATCGGCGAGTGGCGCTCAAGGAGTACATGCCGGCGTCGATCGCCGCGCGCACCAGCGAAACCCAGATCAATGTCCGGTCGGAGCGGTACCGCGAAACCTTCGATGCCGGGCTGAAGAGCTTCATCAACGAAGCCAAGTTGCTGGCCCAGTTCAACCACCCGTCGCTGGTCAAGGTTTACCGCTTTTGGGAGGCCAACGGCACCGCCTACATGGTCATGCCGTTCTACGAGGGCGTGACCCTGAAAGACAGGGTGCGCGCGCTGGCAGTGCCGCCCGAGGAGGCCTGGCTGCTTGACCTGCTGACGCCGCTGACCGAAGCGCTGGGCGTGATCCACGCCGAACAGTGCTACCACCGCGACATCGCTCCCGACAACGTGATCCTGCTGGCCGAAAACGGGCTGCCGCTGCTGCTTGACTTTGGTGCAGCCAGGCGCGTGATTGGCGACAAGACCCAGGCCTTGACGGTCATCCTGAAACCGGGTTACGCACCGGTAGAGCAGTACGCCGAGGTGCCGGGCATGCGGCAGGGCGCCTGGACTGACGTGTATGCGCTCGCCGCTGTTGTGTACTGGGCCATCACGGGCAAAACGCCGCCGTCATCGGTGGGCCGGATGATGCGCGATTCGTATGAACCACTGGCCGAATGCGCACCCGACCACTACAGCCTGCCCTTTTTGGAAGCCATTGACCGCGCCCTGGCCGTGCTGCCCGAGCAACGCACGCAATCCATTGACGCTTTGCGCCAGGAGCTCGGGATGGCGCCGCTGGCCAACCCAGCGAAGCCCGTGCATCACGACGACCCCGAACTCACGGTGATCCGCAGGCCGGGGGCAACGTCGGGAGGCCAGACGCACGCCGGGCAACGCAGTACGCGCCATCCGACCACCCCTAAGCCGCCCACCGCGCCAAACACCGTTACCGGGACGCCCTCCTCCCCCGCCACCAGCGGCCGCAGACCACCCGAGGCGAGCGCGGCCACCGCCACGCCGATGGGCCTCGCCACGGCACGCGCTGAACCCGCCAACGCCACCAGCGGCCGTTCACACGCGGTGATCGGGCTCGCCGGGCTCGGACTGGCCATGGCCGCCTCCGGCATCTGGTGGGCACTTCAAAAGGCCCCTGCCCTGCCGTCACCGCCCCACCCGGCAACCGCCACGACGTCAGTCGCCCCGTTGGCTTTGCCACCTGTGACGCCCGAAGCCAGGCCATCACCGGCCGTGGCGCCCGCCAAAGCCGTGGATGCAACGCCAACTGCCGCGCAAGCTGCAGGACCGGCCTTGGCGCCGGTCGCAACCGTTTCACCAGACCAAGGCCCCGTGCCGGCGCCACCGCCTACGCCAACCAATGCGTCTGCGATCCAGCCTGCGAACAAGCCGGTACACCTGTCATCGCCGCAACGCGCCGAAGTGGCAAAAGCCGAACGACGCCCGCCGGAGCCCGGCAACAGTGCCGAATGCGCCAATGTGATGCAACGGCTCTCGCTTGGCGAGAGCAGCCCCGAACTCATGGATCGGATCAAGTCACTGAAGTGCCGCTGAATCGCATGCTCACCTTCCCAGTGAAAAAATGTCGCATGCCATAAGTCTTTACTGCGCAAATCGAAGCGTCGGTTGAAGCGATAGGCGAAGGCGGCCAGATAGTGCATAAGCGTACTTGCCGTGCTTCAGCGAATGGAAGGTGCCGGCCAATGTTGTCTTCAAATTGCCGAGCACCGTGTTGTGCCGTTCGAGGTGCGGCGGATCGCGGGGCTCGAGCTTGTCCACGACGACAAGCCTGTGGACACACCCCGCGGCGGCCACCGCCGAGAAGCAGCCCAGTCCGTCGCTGGTCACCACGCGGCCCGACATCAGATTGGCCTCGGCCCATTTGCCAATTGCGGCCAATGTGAATCCACTGACAAGGTTGAGCTTCAAATGCATCGGGTGGCCTTGCTCGTTCAGGGAGACGGCGGCCACGCACGGCACCTTGTTCGCGGAGCCACGGCCCGGCTTGCCGCAGGCGCGATCGCCACCGACGTAGGCGTCGTCAATTTGCACGTCGCCACCCAGGCGGTGTGTGTCGTCTTGCCGCGCCATGGCCAAACCCGGGCGGCTTGGTGGGCGGCTGGATCAGGTTTTTGGCGGGAATCACACGGTGGGTGGCGCGCGGGGCCTAACGATGCCGAGCGGTAGATGGGTTCAAGCATCCTCAAATCCTGGGCTAACTGAGCGCATAGCAAAAATTCATTGAGGCCTGAATCATGGCCGCCACCACGGGCCAGGCCGGCAACCCTGCGGCCGCGGATTGTGGCCGCGCTTGGCGCCGCACCGGCACGCGGCCGCCAAAATCAGGGCGCGCAAATGCGGGCACATGCCCATTGCGGGCGTCATGCCGGCGCGCCAAACATCAAATGAACGGCATTGAATGCCGAGTGCAGCAGCACGCACCAGGCCAGCCGGCCGTGGCGCTGCATCAGCCAACCCAAGGCCAGCGACGGCAACACCACCGCCAGCGCGTGGATCCAGGGCCAGGCCCAGGCATGGGCCAAGCCAAACAACAAGCTCACCCCGAGATTGGTGCGCCAGCCCCGCCAGAGCGGCCAGCGCGCATCGGCCCAGTGCAGCAAGCCGGCGCGGAAGACCAGCTCCTCCAGCAGCGGGTAGACCAGCAGCGAGGCTAGCCAGGGCCAGGCAGTTGTCAATGGTGGTGGGCCTGGGCTGATGGGCTGCTGGCGGGGTTGCGCGGCTGATGGCGATCTTGCAGCCAGCGCAGGTTGTAGCCCGCAGCGCAGCTGATGGCCTGCAATGCATCGCCCAGCGCACCCTGCAGCCAGCACCGATCCAGGCGGTGATCGGACTTTAATTGCCCGATGGCCGGCTCAATCGCTTGGCGGCGACGTAGCCAGCTCTCTTGCTGCGGGCTCAGGCTCTTGAATTTGCCGCGATGAATGATTTCGGCACCCGGGTTGTCTGCATCCACGCCACGGAACCCCAGATCAACCACAACCTGCTTGAAGACAACGCTCACATCTTGAGTTATGTTCATCGCCTGCTCCGGCACCGCGCTCAGAATGTGCCCGTCGCAGGGGTTGCCCAGGAAGGTGCGCTCGCCCAGCATCAATCCATGCTCGTGTGAGACGAGCACCGCGTTCTTGACCCCGAACTCGTAGGGCCTGCGGGCCTTGCCTTTGCCGATGCACTCGACCTGCGGCGCGTGCAGCGCGTACAACTTGTTCTTGTCGTGGCGTTGCCGGGTACGGATTCGCTCGGCGCACTCCAGCCACATCGTCAACTCAGCCAGCGCCAACGGGTGGCGGACCACGAACTCCTCGGCCTTGAGCTTGCGCTGCACTTCGCGCATCACCACCCCCAGGATCGTGCGCTGACGTTTGACCGTCTTGCCCAGGCGGCGGAACTGTTTGGCATGGGCATACCCACCGGCCACCGCCGCATCGACGGTGGCCTTGAGCAATTGCTCCAGCCCCTATTCGCCCATGTCGCGGCGGAAGCGGCCAATTTGTGTCGCGTCACAGGGCAAGCGGTGTTCGAAGTCGGCCCTGCCACTGTCGAACTGCCAGACCACGTTCTCGCTCCAGCGCACACACACCTCCTCGTCACTGAGATTGAAGCTGTGCTTGAGGTACACCAAGCTGGCCATCAAGCGCAACGCCAACTTGGGACGCCCCGCGTTGCTGCGCCCAAGGCGTGCGCCGCGCCAGAACCGCCAGCGGATAGTTCAGGTTGATCATGGCATCTATCCGCGACCGCTAAAGTCTGGCGTCTGCATCAGGTTTCCCTCAGAAATTCAACTCCATTGGATTCGACATCAAGGGAAATCACCATCGGTGTTCACCCAGAAAAGCTAGGGAATCGCTGATCAATAAGCACTTCTGCAGAACCCAACTGACAAACGACGCGACATTGGCATGAAATCGGTTCGCGACCGCCGCAAAGCCTCTCGCACGGTCGATTTGCGCCCCTTTTGGTGCCGCTTTGCGCGTTCAAGACGCACATCGGGCATGGGCGGCCAAAAACACCTTCTTGGCGATCACCAGATTGGCCAACCCAAAGAGACTGAACAAAGCGCCTCGTTCTTGGCCAGTCCCTTGTAGCGAACCTTCTTGTGCCAGTTTTGCTCAAAACGCATGGGGTTGAGGTAGCCAAGGTGGAGTGAAGTCTGCGGTGGTTCTAGAACGTCAGCCAGTCGATGACCTCGTCCATGCCCTCGCGTTTTGTGGTGAATGTCTTGCCGTATAGCCGGCCCACCTTGAGTCGACCCACAGGCTTTCCGTGGGCGCGTTGTCCCGGCTGGTTGGCGAGGTCTTCCAACTCGGCCATCTTGGCCCGACGTTTGACTTGTTGTTCAAGCGCGATGACTGGATCATGAGCGACCACCAAACGCAGGCCGTTCCATGCGATCTCGCCGACGATCCCGGTGCTGGTCTGCATGCACCTGGGCTGGAAATCGCCCAGCAAACTGGCGAACTCGGCGTAACGCCGACCTGGCACCGCGATGATGATTTCCAGGGCCTGGCCTTGGTGCGAACTCTGAGTTTTGGAGACGCTCTTCTCAGGATTTAGGTGAATGGTCTGCAGGGCCTCCAGATTGTCCAGGCTGAGCAGCCCCGATCTGCGACCAAGATCAAGCGGCGCAGATTGGGGAACCTGTCCATCACTCCCGTGACGATCGGCAGCAAGATCGCGGTTGTCGACGTAGGGGGGGGCTGAAGATGTGGTGGTGAATCTCCACAGCAGGGATTGACCGACGCATAATTTTCATCAAACATGCCGTTGCTTAAAGGTGACGTTGTTGCAAAAGTTTGCGTTTGTGGTCGCCACGCGCGGCGGCAACCCGGCTTTCACCAGCAGCCTGTCCGCAGCCAAAGGCGCACTGGGCTGTCGAGGCGGTTTTCATCAAGGGGTTGGTTCGTATGAATAGGCGTCGTTCGCTGCTTGTCGGTCGCTGTGCCCTGGGGTTGACGACGGCGCTTGTCGCTTTGCTCTTGTCGAGTTGCGGCGGCGGTACCAGCACCTCAGCTGATAGCGGCGCCAACAAAACCACCTTGCGCGTGGATGCGTCTGACGCCGACGGTGACACCCTGCAATACCAATGGCGCGTGACTGCGGGCAGCATTGAAAACACCAATGCCCGCGAAACTGTCTGGACCCTGCCTGACGGCCCAGGTCTGCACTTCGCCTACGTCACTGTGTCCGACGGCAAAGGCGGCTACACCGAGCAGCAGTACGCCGTGTCCAGCGACGCGCTGGGCACCACTGCGCCAGCGCGCCACGCCGTCAGCTACACGGCGCCAGCGGTGACTGATTTCAGCGGCAGCACGGCGCGCCTGCGCTTCGTGACCAGCACCAACACCCAGTTCACGCCTCCGGCGGGCGGCGCCACCGCGCTGCGGTTGGTTTATCTGCCCGACGTGCAGGTACAGGTCACCCAGCAAGCCAGTGGCGAGACGGTATTCAGCGGCCTGTCCGACCTCAGCGGCGAAGTGAGCCTGCCCAAGCTGCAAGGCGGGCAATCCTATACCGTCATGTGTGCGACATCCCCCGATGCGCCGCTGGCCACTTGTGGCAGCTTCACGGCCGGCACCGAATCCGGCGTGCGTGGGATTTCGGTGTCGCTGCCCGCCGCTCGCAACCTGCGCTTGTTTGGGCACATCGCCTTCACCGATGGCGGCGTCTGCGGCACGCAAAGTGAGTTCTTCGGCCTCCAGAGCGCGGCCACCGTGCAGCTGTTGCAAGCCGATGGCGGGGCCTTGACATCGGCCCTGCGCGTCAACCGATTTGGCGACTACGCCCTGGACGCGGCGGTGCCGGTCAAGGGCGCGCTCAAGTTGCAGGTGCAATGCGAGTCGTACCGCAAGGTAATCGACGTGCCGGCTTCACCGGTCGCGGCGGGCTATGTCAGCACCCAAGCCCTTGAGCTCTCGCACCAGGTGCCCAACAACCGCCCGCACATCCTGAAGATGGTGGCCAATGGCCAAGACGGCAATGTGCGTGGCCGCATGATCGTGCCCGAGGCCACGGCGCTGTCGAACAGCCTGCCTGGGTCCCGGCGGTTCCTGGCCATCAAGGGCCAGGACACCCGCCTGAGCGCCTGCATGTACTACCGCAGCCTGGGCGCAGTCAAAGACTGCGATGCCCAGGGCAACTTGATCGAGCCCATATCGCTCGACGACTGGAAGCGCCAGCACCAGTTCAATCCCTACACCGGCACCAATACCGAGGTGGCAGCCACCTACATCAACAAGATGGATCTGAACCTGGTGCGCCGCATGGCGGCCACCCAGCTGGGCCCGCAACACATTGCGTTCCTGGTTTGCAACCATCCAGGGCCCGTGGGTCAAACCCAAGCCGAAGTTGACGCCGTGCTCGACACCGCGTTGGCCGACACCAAACTCGTGGCCTGCGTGGCGATGGAGTGGACATCCACGCCAGGCGTCAACAACGGCCAAGCGTTCACCAAGTTTTTTACCTTTGGGCCGAGCGGCCGCTTGATTCCGTCCATCAATCTCGACGGGCGGGGCGAAAAGTACATGCCCGGCGCTTGCGTGGCCTGCCACGGTGGCACCCAATACACCGGCCGCTTCCCCGAAAAGGGCAGTCCGTCACCCTTTCTCGGTGCGGGCTTCCTGCCCTTCGACACCGGCAACTACCTCTTCGGATCCAGCGCGCCACTGAGCGAAAGTGCCCAGACCCAGGCCATCCATGACCTGAACCAACTCACGCGCGCCACTGAGACATCAGACGCCACTGCCCTGAGCACGCTGATCCAGGGCTGGTACGCCGACGGTACGCACAAGCTTGACAAAGCCTATGTGCCCAGCGCCTGGCGCGCCGAAGACGCCAAAACGCCAGGCGCGGCGCGCTTCTATCGCGATGTGGTGGGCTCGTCATGCCGCACCTGCCACGTCTCGCTGGGGCCCTTGTTCAACTGGGATTCAACCATCCTGCGGCCGTCTCGTGCGCAGACGCACGTGTGTGGCGGCACGGCCGATATCGCGCTCAACGCCTCCATGCCCAATGCGCTGACATCGCGTGACCGGATGGCCGATCGGGTCAAAGCTGACCCCGCGCTGGCGGCGTTGATGCAAACCTTTCTCGGTTGTGACACGCCATTTCCAGACCCGGTCTATCCCAGCCGCTGAGTCTTGCCTCGAGCCCCCAGGACCAGAAGGATATTGATCATGAATCGTGCCCCGTTTCAAGCCCGTGATTGGCGATCAACCTTGGCCATGTTGGCGGTATTGGCGGGCTGTGGCAGCACGCCCAACAGCGGATCGCCGCTGGCCAATATCACACAGGCCGCACCCACTGTTGCAGCGCAATCAAGCCTGCCCGCCGCCAATTCGGTAGCCAACACACCAGCGCCAGCGCGCGTGGCTGTGATGGATGCTCGGTCTGTCAAGACTGACCCAGCGCCTGCCCGGTCAACACCGGTGCCGCCAACCACATTTGTGGCGCCAGCGCCGATCAAATTTGAAGACGCCATCGCGCGCGCCGGACTAGCGCTGTTTGCCCAGGCCCGCGCGCAATTGGGTGACGAGACGCGCTCACTGGTGGTGGATCCCTTGATCGACGCCAACACCGGCGCGCAGACGGTCAGCACCGCGCGCATGGGCGACCAACTCGAAGCCATCATCAAGGGCCACTACGCCAGTTGGTCGGTCAAGCCACTGACGCGCGAATCGCTTGCCACGCAGCCGCTGCTGCTGATTGGCACGCTCACGCCAGTCAATGTGGAACGCGCCGTTGACACGCCGCCTGATGCTTTCAGGGTTTGGCTCACACTGATTGATCTGCGCACAGGCCGCGTGCTGGCCAAGCAGCTTGATCGCGCCACAGTGGACTCGGTGAACTCCGAGCCGCTCAAGTATTACCGCGACAGCCCCACCTGGCACAAAGACAAAACCGTGCTGGGCTACATCAACTCGTGCCAACTCAACACCAAGATTGGCGACGCCGCCGACCCCGAGTACCTGGCGCGCCTGCCTGCGGCGGCCGTGGTCAACGAGGCCATCATGGCCTACAGCGACGGCAAGATCCCGCTGGCCAACAAGCTCTACAAGGAGGCCGAGCCCCTGGCTGACCGCGGCGATTTGCGGGTGCTCAATGGCCTGTACCTCACCAACTGGCAACTCGGCCAGCGAGACGCCGCCAAAGACGCGTTCGGCAAATTGGTCGAGTCAGGCCTGGAGCTCAAGCGCCTGCCGGTGAAGCTCTTGTTCCAGCCCGGCAAAACCACGTTCAACCCGATCGGCGATCTACCGCAGCAGTATCAGGTGTGGATCAGCGCTCTCGCGCAGCAGGCCAGCAAGACGAGCGCCTGCGTGCGCATCGTCGGGCACAGCAGCCGCACCGGCAACGCGCGCAACAACGAAATCTTGTCAAGGCAGCGTGCCGAGGCGGTGCAAAAAATGCTCGAGCAGAACACCCGCTCACTCACCACCCGACTCAGCGCCACCGGCGTGGGCTCCAAAGAGGCGCTGGTGGGCCTGGGCACCGACGACATGCGCGACGCGCTGGATCGTCGAGTCGAGTTTCGGATCGTCGACTGCGTTTGATTCACATCAGGCGCGCGCGCAGGTGTTGAACTCACTCGGGTTTGCGCGGGCGCTACAAAACCAGGTCGTACTGGAGGAGTTGAGATGAGCAGCTTGTGTTTGACGTTTATGCGAGTCACGGGTTGGATCCTCATTGGGTTCTTGGCGCTGACAACGATGAATGCGCGAGCCCAAACAGATTTCCAGACTAACTGCGCCTCTTGCCATTTGGCGCCCCCTAGCATGTTGTCGCAGTCATCCACCTTTGGGAAAATACTGGCCGCTCCCTTGATTAGCAGCGCTTCATTGAGGACAAAACTCCTAAGTTTTGATGGTATCAACGGCGTCTCCAATAGCACGATGCTTCGCTTGGGCGGTAGCCTGCTCGATGCACAGCTTGAATCAATTCGCCTTTACTTGATTCAAGTTCGAGACGCTGAAATCAGCACGCCTTCACCGACGTTTTCTCCCGCGCTGACTGCGTCTACCAGCACGAACTCCACGTTCTCATTCACCATCGCCAACTACCGGCGCGTGGACATCAACTACAGCCTGGGCTCGATTGCCGCTTGCCCCAGCGTGGGTGATTTTTGCCTGGTGACTCAAAGCATTTCAGGCGCGGGTTGCACCAGCGGTGTGGTGCCGTCGACGACCAGCGCAACGGCAGCGTCCATCTGCACCGTCACCGCCACGGTCAAGTTCCAGCCTGGCGCCGGCGCATCGGGCACGCGCAGCGCCACCCTGCTGGTTGATTTATCCGCCGCGGACGGCCGAGATCCCGCGCCAGCCGATCTGTCTGTCGCCCTGTCGGCCCAAGCCGTCGCCCCAGCAGCCGGCTTCAACATCACGTCGTTCGCCAACTTCACCGCGCAAGTCAGGGGCACGCCTCCCTCGCAGTCACAGTCGCAGTCCGTGAGGATCACCAACTCGGCTGCGGCGACAGCCAACCTGCGGCTGCTGGGCACGCCGTTGGTGACAGGAACCTACTTCAGTCTCGACTCGGGCAGCACCTGCGACGCCAATTCATCGTTGGCGCATGACGACCTTGTTGGTTGCGTGCTCACCGTCAACTTCGCCCCTGCGGCCCCTGGCGCGGCTGTCGGCAGCCTGAGCATCAGTCACAACGCCAGCGGCAGCCCGACCAACGTGACCTTGACTGGCACGGCCACACAGTCTGCGATCAGTTTGGAAGGCGTGATCACTGCGGGCGGCGTGATCACCCTGCCATTTGGCAACGTCAATCTTGACAACACCTCCAGCCCGCCGCCAATCACTGTGAAAAACTCGGGCACGGCACCGCTTGTTTTTACGTCGTTTGTACTCAGTAACCTCGGATTGGGTGAATTCACCCGTACCGGTAGCTGCTCAACGTCGACGTTATCGCCATTGGCAATCAATGCCACTTGCACCCTATCGTTCACCTTCAAGCCGACGGACACCGTCCCGCGGTCAGTCAATCTGACAATCAACTCCAACGCCAGCAACACGCCCGCGGTCACGCTCACCGGCACTGGCGTTGCCTTGCTCGATCCGGTGGTCACGCCCCTGACCGTCACCGCGTTTCCCACCACCCTGATCAGCACACCCGGCACACCCAGCGCGACGACACGCGTCGTGACGATCAGCAACTCGCGCACCAACTCGCTTTCGTATGCGCGCAGTTTCAGTGGCACGAACGCGGCTGACTTTTCGGTCGCGGCCGAGTCGTGCGCAACTCGGGTGGTACCGGCCGGCGGTGCTTGCACCGTGACGCTTCAGTTCACCCCCGCCCCCGGCCCCGGCGCTGGCTCGCGCAGCGGCAAGATGGACTTGACGTTCACCGGCTTGGGCGCCGACCGCTCACCCGCGAACCAAACGGTGGACTTGTCGGGCACGGCCTCGGTGCCCACGCCCGTTTTCAGCCTCGCGGGCCCCATCAATTTCTCTGCAGTGGTGGGCACGCCAACAAACACCACCACCAGCATCACCAATACCGGCACGGCCCCCCTGACCCTCAGTGGTTTGAGCTTTGGCGGCACATTTGCCGGCGAGTATTCACTGGCAGCGGGCAACGCCTGCACGGTCACCACCACGATCGCGGTGGGCGGCGCGTGCGCCCTGGTGATTCAATTCAATCCTGCGGCCGCAGGCAACCGCGGCGCCACACTGGCCGTCACGCACAACGCGGCGGGTAGCGGGCAATCCGTGACGCTCAGCGGCACTGCGACGGCCACGCCACTGCCTGCGATTGATTTGGCTGGCGTGGGCACGCTGACGTTTGGGAGCGTGTCGCTCGGCACCAGCAGCCCGCCGCAAACGTTCAGCGTTCGCAACAATGGCGCGGCACCGCTCAACCTGCGCGCCATCACGGTCGGTGGTACGGCCGCAAGCGACTACCTCCGCAGTGGCAGTTGCTCCACGGCGTCGCCCTTGGCCGTGAGTGCCAGTTGCACGGTGACCCTGACGTTCACGCCCACGGCGGCCGGCACGCGATTGGGCACGCTCACCATCTCGTCCGATGCCAGCAATGTGCTGCCCAACCCCGCGGTCAGTTTCACGGGTGATGGCGTGGCCCTGCCAGAACCCACGGTCACGCCTCAGCCAGTGAGCGCGTTCCCCACCACCGTCTTGAGCACGACGAGTGCCACGTCTCGGGTGGTGACGATCAGCAACTCACGCCTGAACTCAATCACCTATGCGCGGGTTGTGAGCGGCGCCAACGCCACCGACTTTGCGGTCACGGCGGAGTCGTGTCCAACCCGCGTGGTGCCGGCCGGGGCGTCTTGCTCGCTCACACTGCAATTCACCCCGGCCGCCGGGCCCGGCGCCGGCAACCGCGGCGCCACCTTGGGCTTGTCGTTCACCGGCTTTGCTGCGGATCCGGCGCCCAGTGCCGTCAACCTGGCGCTAACAGGCACGGCGGCAGCGCCCGCGCCAACATTCAGCATCTCCAGCACCGCCCTCAGCGTCTCGGCGGTGGTCGGCACGCCCAGCATCAGCAGTGTGATCATCACCAACACTGGCAGTGCCGCGCTGAGCCTGAGCAATCTCAGTTTCAGTGGCGTGGCGGCATCCGACTACTCGCTGGCGCCCGCCAACACCTGCACTGGCAGCACGTCGCTGGCGCCCAGCAACAGTTGTACCCTGGCAATCAGATTCGCGCCCGCTGCCCCCGGCAGCAGCGTGGCGGCGTTGAGCATCACGCACAACGCAAACGGTAGCCCACAAAGCGTGACGCTGAGCGGCACGGCAACTGCGGCGCCCCAGGGCCGCATCGCGTTGAGCGCGCTGTCCATCACGTTTGCCGACACGCAACTCGGCAGTTCGTCGGCGCAGACGATCACAGTCATGAATACCGGCGACGCCGCCCTCACCTTTGCAGCATTCACGCCAGGTGGCATCGCAAGCGCTGATTTTGTTCGCAGCGGCATCTGCGCTACGGCGGCGCCCTTGGCAATTGGCGCCCAGTGCACCCTTGTCATCACGTTCCAGCCGACCGCGCTGGGTGCACGATCAGCCTCCTTGACCGTGCAATCCGATGCCAGCAATGGGTCTGCAACGATCTCGCTCACCGGAACCAGCCTGCCCGTGCCCGCGCCACGCGTGAGCCTCACGCCCAATGCGATCGACTTCGGCACGCAAACCACCGGGGGCCTCTACCCAAAACGCACGATCACGGTCGCCAACGTGGGCACGGCTGATTTGTCAAACATTGCCGCAACGGTGAACGGCACCGGTTTTGCCAACGTCAGCACCGCCGCTTGCCCGGCCACGCTGGTGCCGGGTGCCGCTTGCAGCATCGACATCACCTACACGCCCACATCGGTGGCCACCGACGACACGGGCACCTTGCGGGTGACAAGCAACGCCAGTGACTCACCGCAGACGGCATCGCTGCACGGCCGCGGCACCTTGGCGGTGGTGCCGGTGCTGGTCTGGTCGCCAGCGGCTACCCATCTTGACTTCGGGCCCACCGCAGCCGGCACTGCGTCCACCACGCAATCTTTGACGCTGCTCAACCAGGGGCCCGGCGGCGTCAACCTCACAGTGCTCAACGCGGTAGGTCTGGACTCGGCGGCCTTCTCAGTAACCGCTGGCACCTGCGACATCGGCAAACCGCTGTTCGAGGGCGAAACCTGCCGAATCGACGTGCGCTTTGCGCCGGCGTCCGCGGGCATCAAAAACGCCTCTGTGCAGATTGCCTCAACCGGCAGCTTCCCGCCGGCCCTGGCTTTGGGCGGCATCGGTTTGGGCGGCCCGAGCCCAGGTTTGGCGCTGTCGGCAACCGCCCTGGTTTTTGACCTCACCCGGGTGGGCGCACAGTCGTTACCCATCGAACTCACGCTGTCGGGCAACGGCTCTGGCGTCGTGCGAATCACGGGCTTGGAAGCCAGCGGGCCGTTTGTGCTGCAAAGCAAAACCTGCCCGAGCGCGCCATTTTCGCTGCAAGCTGGCAGCGCGTGCACGATCACCGTGACGTTCTTGCCCCTGGCCGATGGCCACCTCACGGGCTCGTTGCGAGTGACCACCGACGCCTCACCGGCGGTGCATGAACTGGCGCTCAGCGGTGAAGGCGAGCCGAAGGCGGATCTCTCGAACGGTGGCTGCTCAATCAGCTCGGGCAACTCGCCAGCCGATCCCACGCTGTGGATATTGACCTTGCTGGCGATGGCCGCGCTGCTGTACCGCCGCCGAGCGCGCGCCGTTGAGCGCGGGACGCATACCCGGAGCGAGCAGGCATGATTTTCGGATTGAACGCGCACGCCTTGCCTGGCGGGCCGCAAGCAGCATTCGCCGCAAACATGGCGCCGCGTGGGGCCATGACTGGACGGTGGGGCTTCTTCGGTGGCCACCTCGCCCGGCGGCCGCTATTGGTCGCTAGTGCCATCTGGCAGGCAGACTTTCAACGGACAAAATCATGATCCACAAAAAATCATTCTGGCGTGCGCTGGTCGGTGCTTTTCTCATGACAACAGCGCTGACGGCCTCCGCCCAAACCGACTACTCGGCCTTCGGCGTGCTTGACTTTTCATATGGTCGATTCGAGGCCAGCGGCGCTGATCGGCAAAACCGCTTCAACAGCAATTCGATGACCGCCAGTTTTGTGGGCGTCAACGTGAAACACGGCTTGGACGACGGTTGGACCCCGGGCATCACGCTGGAAACCTTTGTCCGTTTCCAGGATTTCAAGACCGGTCGTCGCGACAGCGACCCGGCGTTGTCGCGCAACGCTTTTGTATCACTGGGCAGCAACTACGGCACCTTGCGGATTGGCCGCCTGCAAACCTCGCTGTTTGACGCCACGACACGATTCAATGCACTCGGCAACTCCGTCGCGTTTTCACCTGCCGTCCGGCATGTTTTTGCGAGCGGCAACCTCGAAGGCGTGCAAGGCGATTTTTATTGGAATCGCGCGCTGGGCTACAGCTCGCCCAATTTCGAAGGCGTCACCGTGAATGCGATGGTTGCTCAAGCACCGTCGGATCAGCATGGCAACCTGTTCAGCACCAACCTTGTGGTGTCGCAAGGCCTGTTTGCAGCAGCAGTTTCAGTGCAGCGCGTGCAAACCAACGACGGTTTCAGTGAGGCCACCAAAGAGCTGACCTTTCAGGGAGGCGCCACTTACAACTTTGGTTATGTTCGCCTGTTCGGGCAATACACCCAGGTGAATGACCAGGGGCTCGATGTGCGAAGCAAGGTTGCGTCGGCGGGCTTGGCCTTGCCGATGGGTCCCGGCACGCTGCAAGCACAAGCCGCTTTCAGCACGGTGATCGGCCCCGCCGTCGACCGCAAGCACATGTCGTTCAGCACCGCCTACGTCTACGCCTATGACAGCGTGACTGACTTCTACTTGGTGGGCATGGACGACCGCGTGCGGGGCCAGACCCGAGGCCTGTCACTTGCCACCGGCGCGCGGCGTCGCTTCTAAGGGCAAGCCGAGCACGGCCTTGAGTTCGCTCGCCTCTCAAGGGCCACAAGCCATGTGAACAGCGTGCGGGCGCCTGGTCGGGCGGTGGCCGAATCAAGCGGCTTTGCCAGTGCTCGGCAACTGGCCGGCGGCGCAACGCTGCACGCACCCAGCCTGGGCGGCGCACTTTCTGACGCTGGCCACCTGCGGGCTTGCCGACCGGCGTGGCACGGTGCAGGCAGCGTCCTTAAAATGAACGCCATTGACCGAACGCGACTGTCAGGCCGACTGAACGACCAAACGTGGCGTCGATTCGAAAGATCCCCATGAATCCCCCGAGCTATTTGTTGTCCGTTGCCAAGCCGATCCACGGCCCACCGTTTGCTCGTCATGCCGCAGCCGCTGCGATGCGGGCCGCTGCGCTTGGCTTGATGGCTGTTTTGGCCTTGCTGCTCAACTTGGTATGGCAGCCCCAGGCATCCGCTGAAGAGGTTTTTCTTGAGCCCGAACAGGCCTTCAAGCTGGCGGTGCGCGCCACCGATCCCACCCACCTGGAGCTGCGCTTTGACGTGGCCCCGCACTATCACCTGTACCGCGCGCGTTTCAAAGCCGCAGCCGAGCCCGACAACAGCGTGTTGGGCGAGCTGCAAATACCGGTTGGCATCCCGGAGTTCGACATGGCGTCGCAGTCGATGATGGAGATCTTCAAGGCACCGGTGACCTTGGTGCTGCCACTGCGTGGCACGGCGCGCAACGCCTTCAAGTTGGTGGTGGGCAACCAGGGCTGCGCCGACAAAGGCCTGTGTTACCCGCCGATGGAGCGCGCCCTCAAAGTGTCGCCGGTTGACGGTGGCACCGGCTGGACGGTGACGGCGCTGACAGAGGCCGAAGCGGGGGCCTGGGCCACAGCCGGGGCGGCGCCAACGGCGGTGGGAACAATGGCCGGCGCATCAAATTCGGCGGCAACAGTGGCCGCAGCGGTGGCAACCACGGCGCTGGCAACAAGCCCGCCCGTCAGCCCGGAAACGACGACCACCGCCAAGCCCCTGGCCCAGACCAGCGGCGCCCAACCCGGGCGCTTTGCCAGCGCCTTGCAGTCGCGCAGCCTGCTCACGGTGGCGGGCGTGTTTTTGCTGGCCGGCTTGCTGCTGTCGATGACGCCCTGCGTACTGCCGATGATCCCGATCCTGTCGTCGATCATCGTGGGCCAAACCGGCGTGGTGTCACGGGCGCGTGGCTTCTCGTTGGCGCTGGCTTATTCGCTGGGCATGGCCCTGATTTACACGGCGCTGGGCATGGCGGCGGGCTTGGCCGGCGAGGGCCTGGCCGCCGCGCTGCAAAACGCCTGGGTGCTCAGTGCCTTTGCGCTGCTGTTGGCGGGGCTGTCGCTGTCGATGTTTGGCGTGTATGAGCTGCAAATTCCCAGCACGATGCAAAACAAGCTGACGCAGATGTCGGGCCGCATGCAAGGTGGGCAATACGCTGGCGTGCTGTTGATGGGTGGCTTGTCGGCGCTGATCGTGGGCCCCTGCGTGGCCGCCCCGCTGGCCGGTGCGCTGGTCTACATCAGCCAAACCCGGGACGTGCTGCTCGGCGGCGTGGCGCTGTTCTCGCTGGCTTGCGGCATGAGCGTGCCGCTGCTGCTGGTGGGGCTGTCGGCGGGCACCTTGTTGCCGCGTTGCGGCGGCTGGATGGAGCGCGTGAAACACTTTTTTGGCGTGATGCTGCTGGCGGTGGCGCTGTGGATGGTGTCGCCGGTCTTGCCAGCCTGGGGCCTGATGGCCGGCACGGCCCTGCTGCTGCTGGCAAGCGCGGTGTACCTGGGCGCATTTGAGCGCCTGGACACGCTGGCCCCGGGCGGCGCCCTGACCAAGGCCTGCGGCCTGATGTTGGCCGGCTTGGCCGCGCTGCAGCTGGTGGGCCTGGCCTCGGGTGGCACCAGTTTGCTGCAACCCTTGCAACACCTCACGTCCACCGCGTCGGCGGCGGGCTTGCCGGCATCAACCGGGGCGGTGGCTGGCACTGATCTGCAGTTTGAACGGGTGGCTGACTTGGCCGCTTTGCAGCAGGCCGTCAACCTGGCCAACAAGCCGGTGATGCTGGATTTTTATGCCGACTGGTGCGTGGCCTGCAAGGAGTTCGAGGCGCTCACCTTGACGGACGCCGCAGTGCGCCAATCACTGGCGGGCTTCAAGCTGTTGCGGGCTGACGTGACGGCCAATTCAGCCGCCGACAAAGCCTTGATGCGCAAATACGGGCTGTTTGGCCCACCGGCGCTGCTGTTCATCAAACCCCAGGGCACCGAGCTTGAATCACACCGGGTGATCGGCTTCCAGAACGCGGCCACGTTCACGCAGCACCTGGCCAGCCTGCTGCCTTTGTTGCGCTGAAATCAGCCCTCTGGCGTTGCGGCCGCCGCGGCTGCGGCGATGGCGTCGGCCAAGCGCGGCAGCAGCGCCAGGGGTAAATCATGGCCCATGCCGGGCAGCACGTCGGCCACTGCGCCGGCGATCTTGGCCACCAGGTCGTGCGCTGCGGCCACCGGCACCAACGGGTCTGCGGCACCATGGATCACCCGGGTGGGCGCTCGGATGCGCCCCAGCAACGCCGAGCGATCCCCGTCGGCGGCGATGGCCAGCAACTGGCGCGCTGTGCCATCGGGCCGCCAGGCACGGCGCACCATGGCCTCCAGGCGATGGCGTTGATGGGCCGGATCGGGCCGGTACATCGGGCTGCCGATCACCTGCAGCAAGCGCTCCAGATGCGCCACCACGTCGGGCACGGCTTGGCTGCGTGGGCGGGCCAGCAGCGCTTGGCGCACCGCCAGCTTGGGGCTCGGCAAATGGCGCGCACCGGAGGTGGTCATGATCAGCGTGAGGCTCCTGACCCTGTCGGGGTGCCGCGCGGCCAGGTGCTGGGCAATCATGCCGCCCATCGACGCGCCACACACATGGGCGCGGTGTACGCCCAAGGCATCCAGCACGCCAAGCGCATCGGCGGCCATATCGGCCAGGCTGTAGGGCGCATGCACCTGCAAACGCAGCATGTAGCGCAGGGACGCGCGCACCAGGCTGGGCACGCCGTGGGTCTCGAAGCCTTGGCTCAAGCCCGCGTCGCGGTTGTCAAAGCGGATCACCCTGAACCCACGGGCCACCAGATCGGCCACCAGTTCTTCGGGCCAGCCCACCAAGGGCATGCCCAGGCCCATGATCAGCAGCAGGGGCTGGCCCTGCGGTGGGCCTTGAACGTCAACCTGGATCGCCAGCCCGTTGGCGCGAATCGGGGTGCTGGATTTCATCGGCGTTAGCGCGGGAGCCGGCGTTTGGCTGCGGCGGACTTGACGGCGGGGACGGCCGAATGGGCCAGTGGGATCAAGCGCCTGGACCGCGCCGGTGCCGCCATCGTCGATTCAGCTTTGGTGGCACCAGTCGCCTTGGGCTTGGCGCCGCGCACTGGCTTCTTTTTGCCCGCCGCAGAGCCCACCACGGCCGCCACCGCCTGGTTGACGGCCCCGCGCACAGCCCCCTCCACCACGTTGCCCACCATGCCGCCCACGACGCCACCCACCTGCCCCAGGCCGTCCATCAAGCGCTGGCGGGCCTGGCCCACCACGTCGCGGCTGGCTTGCACCAGGCCGGGTGAATTGGCGCTGGCGTCTAACTCAGCATCCGGCTCGTCAAGCAAGCACAGGTCGTCAAAGGCAATTTGAATAGCGTCGGCCAACAAGCGCACGTCGGGCATGGCATGGGCATCGGCCACCAGGCCAAAGTCCATTTGCTGGTCGTAGCTTTCAACGGTGATGTTGAGCGCAATGCCATGCACCACGATCGAGGTGGGGAAATTGCACACCATGCGTGCGCCGGCCAAGTAAAGCGGCACGGGCGGGCCCGGCACGTTGCTGATGGTCACGTTGGCGAGCTGCGGTAGGCGGTCGGCCACCTTGGCGCGGCCGTACAGCGCCGCCGCCGCTTCAACCAGCCACGGCACGCCGATCGAGGGGTAATCGGTGGGCAAGATGTTTTTGACGGTACCCAGCGTTTCTTTCATAGCCGCCGTGGCGGCCAGCACGTGGGCAATGCGCTTGCGCAAATCAGCCGTGTGCGTGCCCAGGCTCACCAAGCTCATCGAGGCTTGCGTGTCGGACGTGGTATTGCCCGCTGCGCGCAGCGACACCGGCACGGCGGCAATCAGTGATTTGCGCGGCACCGTACCGTGCTTGGCCAAATACCGGCGCAGCGCCGTGCCACAGATCACCAACACCATGTCGTTGAGCGTGGCGCCGTGGGTTTTGCCCATGCGTTTGAGTCGCGGCAAGGGCAGGCTGATGCCCGCAAAGCTACGCGTTGTGCCTACCGATCGGTTGAACACCGTGCGCGGCGCCAGGGTCACGTTGCTGGGGCCGCTGGTGGCATGTCGACCATGCAGCAAGGTACTGCCCGACAGCGCCCTGCCCGCCACCGATTTGGCGAGGCTGCCCAAGGTGCCCAGCGTACTGGGCAGCTGCTTGATGATGCCCGCCACCTGCAGGGCCTCGTTGGCGATCGCGCCCCGCAGCATCTGGCCCATGCCGAGGCTGAAAACCTTGCTGCGCTTGCTGGGCCGCGCCTCAATCTTGCGGCCCTCGGGCGACACGTCCATGATCACCCGCACCAAGGCCACTGCCGCCTGGCCGTCCACCGCCGCGTGGTGAAACTGCGCATACAGCCCCACCCGTTTGCGGCCGTCCGGCGTGGGCGCCAGGCCCTCGAGCACCACAAACTTCCAGAGCGGCCGGCTGCGATCCAGCGGCTGGGCATGCAGGCGGCCCACTTCAGCCTCAAGTTCGGCCATGCCGTCACCCTGTTTGGCAGACGCCGGCAATTTGAGCGCTATGACATGGTGGCGCAAATCGGGCTCGGCATCCACCCAGGCCGGGTTGGCCAGGTTCAGCGGCATCCACCACAAGCGGCGGCGCAGCACCGGCAGCAGCGGCAGCCGCTGCGCCATGTGCTGGCGCAGCGTGACCACAAAACTGCCCCGGTGGCCGGCCGGCAACTCGTAGAGGTTGAGTGCACCCACATGCATGGGCATCTCAGGTGTTTCGAGGTGGAGAAAGGTGGCGTCCAGGCCGGAGAGCTGCTTCATGCCAATCATGCTAGGCGGGCCGCTAGCGGCTAGCTCGGGGGTTGTCCCTAGACCGGTTGGGCCGGTGCGGCGGTGGCCACCAGCCCGCTGCGCCGCTCGCGCAGCGCCAGCCCTTCATTGACCAGCAGCGCGCCGATCACCAACACCCCGCCAGCCAGCGCGGTCGGCCCAGGTGCCTCACCCGCGCCCACCCAGGCCAGCAGCACACCGAAGATCACCTCCAGCAGGCCGATCAATGAGATCTCGGGTGCCGGCAGCACCCGGGTGAGTTGCACCACCAGCAGGCAAGGGATGGCCAGTTGCACCACACCCAGCCCGGCCAGCAGCGCCAGGTCATGCGGCGTGGCTGACA
>JAYWDK010000463.1:0-8867 GCA_043779845.1 Betaproteobacteria bacterium
GCTGGACCGCGAGGCCGACATCGCCGTGCGCATGGTGCGGCCCACGCAAGGCACGCTGATCACGCGCCACATCGACGATTGGCCGCTGGGTTTTTACGCCCATCGCGACGTGTTGGCCGCTGTGGGCGCAGCACCCACGCCGGCCAACCTGGGGCAATTCCGCTGGGTGGGGTTTGACCAGTCGACGCTGCTGATCGATGGCTTCAAGGCGGCGGGTTTTGAGATCGACCGGCGGTTTTTTGGGTTTCGCTGCGACAACCCCGTGGTAGGCCTGGCCGCCGTGCGCGCGGGCCTGGGCATTGGCCTGGTGATGTTGCCCTTGGCGCGCCGCCTGCCCGAGCTGGTGCCCGTGCTGCCCGAGCTGCCGTTGCCGGTGCTGCCGGTGTGGCTGACGGCGCATCGCGAGCTGCGCGCCAGCCGGCGCTTGCGCGTGGTCTTTGATTTTTTGGCCGCTGGGCTGAAGCGCTGGGGCGCGGCGGTTTAGGCGCCTGGCCTCAGGTCTTGCCGGTGGGCGCGGTGATCGGGCCGGGTGCTGGGGGCAGCTCAAGCAGATGCTCGCTGATGGGCCCAAGCTCAGGCCCAAGCTCGGGCGGGGCTGGCGGCTCAACGGGGTCAGGCATGGCCGCTGGCGGCGCCACCGGCACGCCTGGCGCCCCATCAACGGGCGCAGCCGGCGGCGGCAGGGCCTCGGGCGCCAAGCCAGGGTTTGGCTTCGGGTCGTCGGCCTTCTGCGGAAACTTTGCGTTCTCGGGCCGAATGCCTTTGACCATGCCGCGGATCATCAGCAGCAAAGGCTCGGACGCAAAACCGGTGCCAAAAGCCAGCGTGGCCGCCGACGCCAGGCCAGACGGGCTGACGATGTACCAGGTGGCCACCGACAAAAAAGGCGCCGATACCAGCTGCATGATCTGGAACACCACCGCTTCACGCGCCTCAAACGGCCGCATCTTTGACTCTTCGGGCGAGGCGGTGTATTGCGGATGCAGCCGGCGCTGGTACTCCGGGATGCGCCGCGACAAACTCACCGCGCCGCCAATGAACGACAACACCAGCACAAAAAACGGCAAAGCCAGGCCGCCCACCACCTCCACGTGGGTGGGCGGTTCAGCGGCAGGCGCTACAGGCTTTTCAGGGGCCGGCGCCGCAGGCGGTGCAGACGCAGCCGCTGCGGCCAGTTTGACGCTTTGATCTTCTTCGACGGTGGCGGTGACGCCGCCCACGGCCAACAGCAAGGTGTAGCGTGTGGGTTGGCCAGCCGGCCACGAGGCCGCCGAGGCCGGCACGTCGGCGCTGGCACCGGACGGGCACAGCACCACGGCCGACACCTCACTGAGCCCGCCCGCCGAGCCACGCCGCACGCAGCCCCGCACCAGCTCCATCGTCGAGGGTGGCGCCGCGCCGCTTGCGGACTGCCGCTGCTCGCCTACAAAAGGCAATACCAGCATCGCAAAAGCGCCAATCGTGAACGCATACGCGAAGACAAAAATATCCATGATGCGGCGGTCCGCGTCGCCGGTGAAACAGTGGATGAACCAGATCGACACGCCCACCATCAGCGCGCCCACCGCCAGGCTGTCGATCAGCGGGCCCCCCACCGGGCTGGTGTGGAACACGCCCGACGCCAGCGTCAACTTGACCAAAGTGGCCACGACGAACAAGGCCATCACCATCAGCGCCAATAGCGGGTGAGACAGCTGGTCGTGTTCAACGGCGGGTTTTTCGGCCGAGGTGCTGCCCTTGCCGGCCGAGGCGGCGGCGGTGGGCGCGGTCGCTGTCCCAGTCGCTGTCGCAGTCCCAGGCTTGGGTGCGGACGTGGGCAGAGGCGCTTGCTCAGCGGCGGGCGCGGATGACGGTGCGACGGCGGTGGCTGTCGCTGCTGTTACGGCTGCGGCTGCGGCTGCTGCTGCGGATGCGGACTCGGGTTTGCCTGCGGCAGCGGCAGCAGCCGCAGCCGCAGCCACTTCGGCTGCCCTGGCGAATTCGGCCGCCGTTGTGCCCGCCGTGGCGGCCGGGTCGGGCGGGCTGGCCGCACCCTCGGCGGCTTGGGCGGCATCGTCGTCTGTTGGCATCTGCGTCTCCGGCCGGTGCCCAAGCACCCATCGGATTCATGATGAACGCGCCAGGGGCCCCTCGGCATCCCCAAAACCCACGGCGCATGCAGGTTAGGGGGGGCGCTCAAGCCTTCGCCAAAAGGGCGCCAGCCCCGCCCCTCGTCAGCGGCCACCGCTCACGTCCAGCACCGCGCCCGTGGTGTAGCTGGCCTCGTCTGACAGCAACCACACGATGGCTGCGGCCACTTCATCGGCCGTGCCGGGGCGTTTCATGGGGATCGTGGCGGCGGCGCTTTGGGGCCGGCTGCGGTCACCACTGTCGGCGTGGATATCGGTGTCGATGATGCCGGGGCGCACCGCGTTCACCCGCACGCCTTCACTCGCCAACTCCACCGCCAGGCCCAGCGTGAAGGTGTCGATCGCGCCCTTGCTGGCGCCGTAATCCACGTACATGCCCGGCCCGCCAAGGCGCGCCGCCACGCTGCTGAGGTTGACGATGGCGCCACCGGCCCCGCCGAGCAAGGTGCTCATGCGGCGCGCCGCCTCGCGGGCGCAGAGCAGGCTGCCGGTGATGTTGACGGCGAACATGCGCTGCCAGCGCGCCACGTCCATGTCCACCAGCCGCGCCTGCATGGCCACGATGCCGGCGTTGTTGACCAGGCCCGTCAAGCGGCCCAGCTCGGTGTCGATGCGGCCAAACATGGCCAGCACGGCGGACTCGTCGGCCACGTCCGCCGCCACGGTGATGGCGCGCCGGCCCAGGGCGCGCACCTCGGCCGCCACTTGCTCGGCGGCCGACGAATCGCGGGCGTAATTGATCGCCACGTCCCAACCGCGACGGGCCGCCAGCCGCGCGGTGGCCGCGCCGATGCCCCGGCTGCCGCCGGTGATCAACAACACTGGACTGGGCGTGGTGGCGGTGGTGGTGGATGTAGGGCTCATTGGGCGGACTCCGTTGGGGCGGGTGGATGGGCGACTTTGTGCGAGCTGGCCTGAGGTGTTTGGCCCGCGCGTTCGGCCAGCGCGTGCCTAAACCACGGGGCAGGCACCGATGTTAGGCAACAGGCCGCTTGGTTACAGTGCTGGCTGCCCAAAGTTGGCCCAAAGCCCCGCATGCGTTCCGCCAAGAGACCCCATGACCCTGCACCGCCGCACCTTCATCACCACCACAGGCGCAGCCGCCTTGCTGACTGTGTCGTCCAATTTATTTGCCCAGACCCAGCCCCTTGAAAAACCCCAGCTCACCTTGGCCGTGGGTGGCAAAAACCTGCTGTACTACCTGCCACTGACCATTGCCGAGCAACTGGGTTACTTCAAGGCCGAAGGCCTGGACCTCAAGATCGTCGACTTTGCCGGCGGCTCGCAGGCCTTGCGCGCGCTGGTGGGCGGCAGCGCCGACGTGGTGAGCGGCGCGTTTGAGCACACCATCAATATGCAGGCCAAGGGCCAGCGCCTGCGCGCCATCGTGCTGATGGGCCGGGCGCCGCAAATCGTGCTGGGCGTGAATCCCAAAACAATGCCCAACTTCAAGACCGTGGCCGACCTGAAGGGCAAAAAAATCGGCGTCACCGCGCCCGGCAGCAGCACCAACGTGATGACCAACTTCGTGCTGGCCAAGGCCGGCCTGAAGCCCAGCGACGTCAGCATCATCGGCGTGGGCGCGGGCAGCGGCGCGGTGGCGGCCATGCGCTCGGGCCAGATCGACGCGCTGAGCAATCTTGACCCGGTGATCTCGCTGCTCACGCGCAGCCATGATCTCAAAATCGTCAGCGACACCCGCATCGTGGCCGAGGCCGACAAGGTGTTTGGCGGCCCCATGCCCGCCGCTTGCCTGTACGTGGCGCAAGCCTTTTTGGACAAAAACCCACGCACTGCCCAGGCCCTGACGACGGCCATCGTGCGGGCCAACCAGTGGATTCAAAAAGCCGGCGCGGGCGACATCATCAAGGCCGTGCCCGAGAGCTATTTGCTGGGCGACCGGGCGGTCTACATCGACGCCTTCCTGGCGGCCAAGGGCGCGCTGTCGCCCGATGGTTTGTTCCCGGCGGGGGGGCCTGACACCGCGCGCCGCGCGCTGGCCAGCATCGACCCCGAAATCGCCAAGGCCACGCTCGACCTCAAGGCCGTTTTCACCGACGACCTGGTGCGCGTGGCGCTGGGCAAGTACCCCGTCAAGTGAAGGCCGATCGGGTCGGCGACAACAGCACCGCAGCGCTGGCGCTGCACGACGTTTCTTGCACCTTTGTGGCCAACGGCGATACCCGCCAGCGCTACACCGCGGTGGCCGGCGTGTCGCTCACCGTGGGCGTTGGGGAGTTTGTCTCGGTGGTGGGCCCCACGGGCTGCGGCAAGAGCACGCTGCTCAACATGGGCGCGGGTTTGCTGGTGCCCAGCACCGGCTCGGTGTCGGTGTTTGGCCAGCCCTTGCAGGGCACCAACCGCCGCGCGGGCTACATGTTCCAGGCCGAGAGCCTGATGCCCTGGCGCACCGCGCTGGGCAACGTGATGGCGGGCCTGGAGTTCCGGGGCACGGCCTCGACTGAGGCCCGCGCCCAAGCCGAAGACTGGCTGCGCCGCGTGGGCCTGGGCGGCTTTGGCGACCGCTACCCGCACCAGCTGAGCGGGGGCATGCGCAAGCGCGTGAGCCTGGCGCAAACGCTGGTGCTGGATCCCGACATCATCCTGATGGACGAGCCGTTTTCGGCGCTAGACATCCAGACCCGACAGCTGATGGAAAACGAGGTGCTGGACTTGTGGCAAAGCAAGAAAAAAGCCGTGCTGTTCATCACCCATGACCTGGACGAAGCCATTGCCATGAGCGACCGCGTGGTGGTGCTCAGCGCCGGCCCGGCGTCGCGCCCGATTGGTGAATTTATCGTCGACCTGGAGCGGCCTCGCGACGTGGCCGAAGTGCGCAGCACGCCGCGCTTTATTGAGCTGCACAAGGCCATCTGGGCGGTGCTGCGCGACGAGGTGCTCAAGGGCTATCAGCAGCAGCTTCAACCCAAATCATTGACCCGGGCGGCACCATGAGTTTTTGGCAATCCCTGACGCGGGCCATCACGCCCAACCCACGCAACCTGCGGGTTTGGCAGGTGGGCTTGCTGGTGATGATTTTTGCCGTTTGGCACCTGCTCACCGTGCCCGGCCTGCTGCCGCCCATGGTGTTTGAAAACGACTTGCAGGCAGCGTTTTTCTTTGGTGAGCCGCTCAAGGTATTCAGCCGGATCTGGCATTGGTTTGTCGCCGACGCCGACATCTACGGCCACCTGGTCGTGACCTTGATCGAGACGGTGTTGGCGTTCGTGATCGGCTCGGCGGCGGGCCTGGGTTGCGGCTTGTGGCTGGCGCTCAAGCCCATGGCCAGCGCGCTGCTTGAGCCCTACATCAAGGCCATGAACTCGATGCCGCGCATCATCCTCGCGCCGATCTTTGCGGTGTGGTTTGGCCTGGGCATTGCCAGCAAGGTGGCGCTGGGCGTCACCCTGGTTTTTTTCGTCGTGTTCTTCAACGTCTACCAGGGCGTGAAAGAGGTGAGCCCGGTGATCCTGGCCAACGCCAGAATGTTGGGCGCAAGCCCGCGCCAACTGCTGCGCCACGTGTATTTGCCCAGCGCCACGAGCTGGGTGTTCAGCAGCCTGCACACCAGCGTGGGCCTGGCGTTTGTGGGCGCCGTGGTGGGCGAATACCTGGGCTCGGCCAGCGGCGTGGGCTACCTCATCCACCAGGCCGAAGGCGTGTTCGACATCAACACCGTGATGGCCGGCATCCTGGTGCTCACCGGCTTTGCGCTGGCCCTGGACGGCGCCGTGGGCCAGCTGGAGCGGCGGCTGATGAAGTGGCAACCCAAGGGCGGCGAGACCGAGAAGCTTTGACCTTGCGCCGCCCCAGCAGCGCAAGTAAGGCTCAGGCCGCGAGCACGGCCACAAGCGGTGGTGGTGCCCCGCGCCACACGCGGTCCCGGCCTTCGTTCTTGGCGGCATACAGCGCCACGTCGGCGCGGCCGAGCAAGGCCTCCAGGCTGTCGCGCGGGCCTTGCCATTCGGCCACGCCCACGCTGGTGGTCAGCGTCAGCGGCAAGCCGTCGCAAATCAAGGACGCGCTGCGCACGCGCTCGCAAAGCCGCTCGGCCAGCACCACGGCCTCGGCCCCGGTGGTGGCCGGCAACAGCGCCAAAAACTCCTCGCCGCCCCAGCGACCCAGATGGTCAATGTCACGCAACTGGCCGCCCATCACCGCCGCGAGATGCTGCAAGGCGCGGTCACCGGCCGCGTGGCCCCGGCTGTCGTTCAGGCGTTTGAAGTGATCCACATCGATCATCAGCACCGCCAGCGTGGCGCCGGCCAGGCTTGAAAAGCGGCGCACCCGCTGCTCTTCTTGCCGCAGCAGTTCATCAATCGCCCGGCGGTTGAGCAAACCGGTGAGCGCGTCGTGGCGCGACAAGCGTGCCAGGCGGCCCACCAGGCGTGACATCAGCAGGCTGACCAGCATCATTTGCAGCACCAGCGCGGCCACCAGCCCGATCAGCGACGAGCCCACGCTGAGCACGGTGTTCTGCACCACCTCCAGCGTCACCAACTCGGGTGAATGAACCGCCCGCACCGCGCGAACCGCCAACAACAGCGCGCCCAGCACCATGGGCGCGGCGTACAGCGCGCCCCAGCGCTGGTGCATGCCGTTGCGCACGTGGCACCACACGTCCCAGGCGGCCCACAAATACAGGCCGGCCCACAAAGCCGACAAGGCCCCAATGCGCACCGGCACCCAGGCAGGGTGCAGCGCCGCCAGGGTAGACAGCGCCACGATCGGCACCAACATGCCCGCCTGGGCCCAGGGCCAGCTGGCTTGTCCGGTGAACGACCACAGGCCGCGCTGCAGCGCAAACATGGCCGACAGCACCAGCACGTTACCGATGGCGCGTTGCAACGCATGTGCCTGGTGCATGCCCATCACGATCAGCAACAGCCCCAAGCCGCTGGCGCCGGCATACAGCGCCCACCAGCCCGCCACTCGCCGGTCACTGGGCAACACCAGCGCGGCACAAGCCCAGGCCGGCGCAACCACGGCGTATTGCAGGGCCACCAAGAGCAGCGCCATCTCAAAAGAGCTGAGGGTTGTGATGCCGGAGGCAAGGGATTCCATGCGCCCGGATTGCAGCACACCTCAAGCCCCGCACTAACGACACCCCCCTGACTTGGGTATGCTTGGCGCCCTGGTCTGCCCTATCGCCCTGAGCGCCCTCCCGGAGCCCCGCCCCATGCTGATCAACTTTTTTTATACGCTGCGCGCGGCCAAGCTGCCGGTGTCGGTGACTGAATTTTTGAGCTTGCTGGAGGCCGTGAAGGCCGGCGTGATCGACACCTCGATCGACCAGTTTTATTACCTCGCGCGCACCACCATGGTCAAGGACGAGGCGCACTACGACAAGTTTGATCGCGCTTTTGGGGCCTACTTCAAGGGCGTCGAGATGGTGGCCGATTTCACCCAGGAAGTGCCGCTTGATTGGCTGCGCAAGAACCTGGAGCTCGAACTCAGCGCCGAAGAAAAAGCCAAGATCGAGAAAATGGGCTGGGACGAGCTGATGGAAACGCTCAAGAAGCGTTTCGAAGAACAAAAAGAGCGTCACGAGGGCGGCAGCAAGTGGATAGGCACTGGCGGCACCAGCCCGTTTGGCGCTTACGGCGTCAACCCGCAGGGCATCCGCATAGGGCAAGAAAAAAGCCGCAACAAAAGCGCCGTCAAGGTGTGGGACCAGCGCGCCTACAAGGATTACGACGACACGCTGGAGCTGGGCACGCGCAACATCAAGGTGGCGCTGCGCCGTCTGCGCCGCTTTGCACGCGAAGGCGCGGAGACCGAGCTGGACCTGGAAGACACCATCCACTGCACCGCCGCCAATGCCGGCTACCTGGACATCAAGCTGGTGCCCGAGCGCCACAACAAAGTGAAGGTGCTGCTGCTGATGGACGTGGGCGGCACGATGGACGAGCACATCCACCGGGTGGAAGAGATTTTTTCAGCCGCCAAGAGTGAGTTCAAGCACCTGGAGTTTTACTATTTTCACAACTGCGTGTATGACTTCGTGTGGAAGAACAACCGCCGCCGCTTCAGTGAAAAGACGCCCACCTGGGACGTTATCCGCAAGTACAACAAGGATTACAAGCTGATCTTTGTGGGCGACGCCACGATGAGCCCCTACGAGATCCTGCAGCCCGGCGGCAGCGTTGAATACAACAACGAAGAGGCCGGCGCCGAGTGGATCGCGCGGCTCACCAATGCCTTCCCAAAATTTGCCTGGATCAACCCCGAGCCGCAAGGCGTCTGGCAGTACCGGCAGAGCATTTCAGTGATGCAGCAGCTGGTGAACCAGCGCATGTTCCCCTTGTCGCTGGTCGGCCTGGAAGGGGCCATGCGCCTGCTGTCCAAGTGAGACAGGACTCGGGATGACCGCACTGTTTTGGCGCGGCCGGCCACGGCTGCAACAAGCCGCAAGCTGGGCCGGCACCAGGCGCAGGGCTGGCCTGGCCTGCGCAAGCCTGATGGGCGCCGTGCTGGCCAGCGGCTGCGCCTTGCTGCCTCAGCCTGCCGCCGAGATCCGCGCCGCTGGCGCCGCCCCGGCCTTACGCCTGGAGGTGGACGCGCCAGCGGCCCTGAAGCCCTTGCTCGAAAAACACCTGGATCTGGCCAAGCTGCAAGCCATTCAATCGCTCCAGTCGCAGCAAGGCGACGAGGCGATTGACGGCACCGAGTGGGCGCGCCTCATCGGCGTGGCGCCCACGCAAGCCCGTGATCTGCTGCAGACCGAGGGCTACTTTG
>JAYWDK010000464.1:0-8856 GCA_043779845.1 Betaproteobacteria bacterium
TCGCGCGGCAGAACTCACTTCGCGCCCTTTGGGCGCTGCGTTCAAACAACCGCCGCGAGTTTGATCACGAAGCGCGCTGCGCGCGCCGACCCCGGCCCTACGCTTCTCGTCGCCCCAGAGATCGCCCCCACCGGATGCCTACCACCGCGAGTTCGACAAGTGGTGGCGTGCGGGCTTGTTTTGAAACCAAGCCCGCACCGCGAAACGATGTTTGCAAAGTCGCGTCAGGGGCCGTCGCAGCGCGCCTGGGAGGCGCCGAGAAGCACAGGTCTCAGGGCCGCACGCGCAGCGCGCTTCGGTGTCTGACTCGGCGCGGTTGTCAGAGCGCAGCGCCCGCAGGGCGCGTAGTGAGTTCTGCGCCGGGCCCTGAGAACGCGCATCGCAGGGCAGTCGGCGCGCAGCGACGACCGCTTCCGTGGCGCGCTGCGGCGGGCGCTGACGCGGCTTTGCCGCGCCACACACCTAACGCCAAGCGGTCTTCGAAATTCAGCTTCGAACCCTCACCCACCCCTCAGCGCGATGCCGCCAAAGCCGCCAGCGGGGCCCGCAGGCGCGCCTCAAACGCAGCTGGCGCGACGTACTGCAACACGCCCCGTTGACCGTCGGCCACCGTCGCGCTCAGGCCCAGCGCCGGGTACAGCAGGGCTGACACGCCGCCGGGCTGCACCAGCACCTCGGCCGGGGCGCCAAAGCGCTGCCGCACGTCGTCGGCGCTCAAGCGCACGCTGGGCAAAAAGCTCAGGCCCACCAGGCGCATGCGCCCGGCCTCATCGCGGTCGGCCGGGTTCAGCTTGAATCGGCGCAGGCCGCCGTCCATCGCCTCGGAGCTGCCGGCCCTGGCACGCCAGCGTTGCAAGGCCTCGGCAGGCACGTCAAACGCCAGCACCAGACGGCCCGATACAAACCCCGCGCCAAAGGGATCGACCAGCGCCTCCAGCGCGGCGCTCTCGCCCAGCTTGGCCACCAGCGCCACTTGCATCACGTCGCCCAGTTTGGCCTGTGCGTCGGCCAGGCTGTCTTGCCCGGGCACCAGGCCAAACACCTGGGCGTGACCATCGGCCAGGCGCGTGACCTGCCAAGGCAAGCCCTGCGCCGGCGCCGAGCCGCCCGGGGTGGACACACCGGGCATGCCCGAGCCACCCGTCACGCCCTGCACGCCCGACATGTGCATCAACGGCAGCAAAAAGGCCACCAACAACACGGCGACACCCGCCATCAGCGCCAACACCCAAGGTTTGTTCATGCCGGCATTGTCGGCGGCGGCAAAGGCCTGGCGGCACGCGGGTGCGCCCCAACGTTTAAGCTTTCGCGCCATGACAAACCCACGCCCCCAACACCTCTACATCGTCACCGGCTCCTCGCGAGGACTGGGCGCGGCGCTCGCCGGCTTGCTGTTGCAACCCGGCCATACCGTGCTGGGTTTGGCGCGGGGCCACAACGAGGCCCTGCAAGCGCAAGCCATGGTCGCCCGGCTGCCGCTCACGCAGTGGCAGCTTGACCTGACCGACCCGCTGCCCGCAGCTGAACGCCTAAGCCAATGGTTGAGCGGCTTTGACGGCCAACTCGTCACCAGCGCCAGCCTGATCAACAACGCCGGCCTGGTGGGCGCGCCCGCGCCGCTGGATCAAGTGCCCTTGGCCTTGCTGAGCCAAGCCATGCGCGCCGGGCTGGAGGCGGCCCTGCTGCTCACTGCCAGCTTTTTGGCCGCCACCGCCCACTGGCCAGGCCAGCGCCGGGTGCTCAACATCAGCTCGGGCCTGGGCCGGCAAGCCATGGCCGGCAGCGCTGCCTATTGCGCGGCCAAGGCCGGCATGGACCACTTCAGCCGCGCGGCGGCGCTGGAGCAAGCGGCGCTGCCCAACGGCGCGCGCATCACCTCCATGGCGCCGGGCGTGATCGACACCGACATGCAAGTGCAGCTGCGTGGCGCCGACGCGGCGCTGTTCCCCGCGCGGGAGCGTTTTGCGCAACTGCACGCTACCGGCGCACTGGTGAGCCCGGCCGATTGCGCCGCCCGGCTGTTGCAACGCTTGCACCGGGCTGATTTTGGCGACGAGGCGGTGACCGACATCCGCGAATCGTGAGCCGCTGAATCCGCGCAACCGCGAACCCTAGGAGCCTGTCGGGCTTGGGATCGGGCCCGACCCCAAGCCCGACAGGCTCCTAGAATCGCCGCCCCGCCGCCCTTTGTGGGCGGCCACTTTCACACCCGGCCCGCGCCCACCGCCAGCCGTCCCGGTTTGCGGCCCCAAATCCCATGACCTTGTCCCGCCTGATCGGTGGTTTTGTGCTGACCCATTGGCGTGCGTATGCCGCCTCGGGCGCCATGCTGGCCACCATCGCAGCGATCAGTGTGTGGCTGCCGCGCCAAGTGGGCAGCATGGTGGATGGGCTGGTGGCGCAGCGCCTGCATGGCCCCGCGCTGTGGCGCGAGATCGCCTGGCTGCTGGGCACGGGCGCGCTGATTTATTTTTTGCGCGTGGCGTGGCGGCTCAAGCTGTATGCCACCGCTTACCAAATGGGCGTTGGTTTGCGCGGGCAGCTCTTTGAGCGGCTGGTGCAGCAAGGCCCAAGCTTTTACCAAACCCGGCGCACCGGTGATCTGATGGCGCTGGCCACCAACGACGTGGACGCCGTGGAGATGGCCGCCGGTGAGGCCATGCTGGCCGGCTTTGACGGCACGCTCACGCTGGTGCTGGTGGTGGCCACCATGACATTGGGTGTGGACTGGCGGCTGGCCGGCGTGGTGTTGCTGCCTTTTCCGCTGATGGGGCTGGCGTTCTGGTGGATCTCGCGTCATTTGCACCTGGCCGCGCGTGAGTCGCTCAACGCCTTTGGCGCGCTCAATGACCAGGTGCAAGAAACCCTCACCGGCGTGCGCACCCTGCGCGCGCTGGGGCTGGAGTCCCGCAGCAGCGCGTTGTTTGCGCAACTGGCAGGCGAGGCCTCCAACACCGGCCTGCGCGCCCAGCGCTGGGAGGCCGCTTACGAGCCCGCTGTGGGCCTGACGCTGTCGTCGGCCATGGTCTTGTCGCTGGGCTTTGGTGGCGCGCTGGTGTGGCGCGGCGAGATGACGGTGGGCCAGCTCACCAGTTTTGGCCTGTATCTGGGCCAGCTGATCTGGCCCATGTTTGCCGCCGGCTGGGTGTTGAGTTTGATCGAGCGCGGCCGTGCCGCCTGGGCGCGGCTGGCGCCGGTATTGAGCGCGCCGCTGGCGGTGGACGACCACGGCACGGTGGAGCGCATCACGCCCGGCGCGCTGGTGGCCACCGGCCTGCACTTTGCCTACCCGGGCAGCACCCAGCCCGCCCTGGCCGGCGTGGGTTTTGTGCTGCCCGCCGGCCAAACCCTGGGCCTGGTGGGCCCCACCGGCGCGGGCAAAAGCACGCTGATCAAGCTGCTGTTGCGGCAATGGCAGGCGCAGCAAGGGGGCGTGGCCTGGGGCGGCGTGGCCTTGGCCGACTACACGCTGGCAGCTTTGCGCCGCGGCGTGGCCTGGGTGCCGCAAGAGCCGTTTTTATTCTCGGCCAGCGTGGCCGAGAACATTGCGCTGGCCCGGCCTGATGCCACCCGCGCACAGATCGAAGCCGCCGCGCTGGACGCCGCCGTGCTGGACGACATCCGCCAGTTGCCGCAAGGCTTTGACACCCCGGTGGGCGAGCGTGGCATCACTTTGTCGGGCGGCCAGCGCCAGCGCGTGGCCATTGCCCGCGCGCTGCTGGCCGACGCGCCCTTGCTGCTGCTCGACGACGCGCTCTCGGCGGTGGACACCGGCACGGCAGCGCGCATCCTGGATAACTTGCAAAAGCAGCGGCAGGTGCGCACCGTGATCATCGCCAGCCACCGCCTGGCCACCGTGATGGACGCCGATCTCACGCTGGTGCTGCGCCACGGCCAGGTCACCGAATCGGGCGATCATCAAACCCTGCTTGACGCCCGCACTGCCGACTACAACGCAGCCGACGGCCACGCCGGCTGGTACGCCACGCAGTGGCGGGTGCAGCAGCTGGAGGCCTCGCTGGACGAGGCCGATCCGGCATGACATCAACATGACCCCAGACATTGCCCAACCCGACCCCGGCGACCGCCGCGCCGCGCTGGCGCTGCTGGTGCGCAGCGCTTCGCCCGACGCACCGGTGCTGCGCCACGCGCTGCTGTGGATGGTGCTGGCCGCCGCACTCGAGTCCTTGGGCCCCGTGCTGGGCAAAGCCTTTATCGACCAACACTTGCTGCCGCGCCACGCCAACCTGGGCGCCAACCTGGGCGCTACCTTGAGCGCCAACCTTGGCGCTATTGCCGGCCTGCTGGGCGGCGCGCTGCTGGCGGGCTGGCTGGCCAATGCCCTGCGCTACTGGCAGCTTATCAAGCTGGCAGGCGTGGCCATGCGCTCGGTGCAGCGCCTGCGTGAGCAGGTGTACAGCCACGTGCTGCGGCTGCCGATGGCGTTTTTTGACCGCGCCATCACCGGCCAGTTGGTGGGCCGCGTCACCAATGACACCGAGGCCGTGAAAGCGCTCTACGTGCAGCTGCTTTTTGTGATGCTGGACAGCGTGATCATGCTGAGCACGATGATGGTGACGATGGCGTTTTTGGCCTGGCGCCTGATGCTGATCGTGGCGCTGCTGGTGCCCGCTGTCATCGGCATCGTGTGGCTGTACCAGCGCCTGTCGGCGCCCGCCGTGGCGCTGACGCGGTCGCTGCGCAGTGATCTCAACGCCCAGGCGGCCGAATCGATTGCCGGCATGGCCGTGGTGCAGGCCAGCGGCGCGGCGGCCCGCTTTGCTGAACGCTTTGGCAAAACCAACAGAGCCCATTTCGACTCACGGCGGCGCGAGCTGCGCGCCAACGCCTGGCTGCTGCGGCCCGCGCTTGATTTTTTGAACCTGGCCATGGTGGCCGCAGTGATTGGCGTGTACGGCCTGCGCGACACCGGCGGCGCGCTGGATGCCCTGCAAGTGGGCGTGCTCTATGCGTTTGTCAGCTACATCAACCGCGTGGTTGAGCCGCTGATCCAGATCACCATGCAGTTTTCACAATTGCAGCAAGCGGTGGTGGCTGCGGCCCGGGTCAATACCTTGTTGAACGAGCCCCTGGCGCCCGAGGCCCGCGCCAACCTGGCCGTGCGCCAAGGCACTATTGGCGTGCGGGATCTGCACTTTGCCTACCAGCCGGGCCGGCCGGTGCTGCATGGGCTCAATCTGGACGTGGCCGCCGGGCAGTTTGTGGGCATCGTGGGCCACACCGGCAGCGGCAAAAGCACGTTGTTGTCGCTGCTGCTGCGCTTTTATGACGCGCCCGAAGGCAGTTTGCTGATCGACGGCCAGCCGCTGGCGCAATTTGGCGATGCGCACTTTCGGGCCCAGGTGGGCCTGGTGCCGCAAGAGCCGTTTTTGCTGGCCGCCAGCGCCCGCGACAACATCACCATGGGCCGGCCCATCAGCCAGGCTGATGTGGAGGCGGCCGCCCGCGCCGCGCACGCACACGGCTTCATCACGCGGCTGCCGCAGGGCTACGACACGCCGCTGGGTGAAGGCGGCGCGCGTTTGGCGGTGGGTGAAAAGCAGCTCATCGCCATGGCCCGCGCCCTGGCCGGTGCGCCGCGCATCTTGCTGCTCGATGAGGCCACCGCGCACATCGACAGCGAGACCGAGGCCTTGGTGCAGCAAGCGCTCACCGCCTTGCGCGGCCAGGTCACGGTGCTGGCCATCGCGCACCGTTTGTCCACCATCCGGGCGGCTGATTTGATCGTGGTGCTCAACCACGGCCGCATTGCCGAGCGCGGCACCCACGCCGAGCTGATGGCCATCGAGGGTGGTATCTACCAGCGCCTGGTGCAGTTGCAGCAGCTTGAGCAAGCCGATGACGCCGATCAAAATAGCGCCTGAAATGAGCGACGCATCGACCGAATTGCCCTTGCTGCGCCTGCCCGACTACCGCAACTTCTGGTTGTCGCGCGTGGCCAGCACCGCCGCCGGCCAGATGCTGATGGTGGCCCTGGGCTGGCAGATGTACGCGCTCACGGGCAGCGCCTGGGACTTGGGGCTGGTGGGCCTGGCGCAGTTTGTGCCCGCGCTGCTGCTGGCCCTGCCCGCCGGCCACCAGGTGGATCGGCTGGACCGCCGGCGCGTGCTGGCCACCGCGCTGGCCTTGCAGGCCGGCGTGGCGCTGGCCCTGGCGCTGGCCTCGGGAGCGGGGCTGATGGGCCGGGGCGCGCTGCTGTTGGTGTCGCTCATGTTGGGCGCTATTCGGGCCTGGCAGATGCCGGCCTCGCAAGCCCTGCTGCCGCAGCTGGTGCCGCTCACGCGGCTGCCGCGCGCGCTGGCCTTGTCGTCGGCGGCCTTGCAGGGCGCCATCATCGCCGGGCCGGCCATCGGTGGCGTGTTGTATGCGGCGGGCGCGGCCGTGGTGTACGGCGTGGCCACCTTGTGCTTTGGGCTGGCCGTGGCCTGCGTGTGGCGCCTGGCGCCGCGCCCGGTGCTGCGGCTGCGTGAGCCCATGTCGGCCAGTTCGCTGCTGGCCGGGCTGCGCTTCATCCGGCAACGCCCCACGGTGCTGGGCGCCATGTCACTGGATCTGTTCGCCGTGCTGCTGGGCGGCGCCACCGCCTTGCTGCCGATGTTTGCCGCCGACATCCTGCACGCCGGGCCCTGGGCCTTGGGGCTGCTGCGATCGGCGCCGGCCGCCGGCGCGCTGGCCATGTCGCTGGTGTTGTCGCGCTGGCCGGTGGACCGCCACAGCGGCGCCTTGTTGCTGGGCGCGGTGGCCGTGTTTGGCGCCACCATGGTGGTGTTTGGCTTGTCTGGCAAGTTGTGGCTGTCGATGGCCGCCTTGGTGGTGTCGGGCGCGGCCGACATGATCAGCGTGGTGATCCGCCAAACCTTGGTGCAGCTTGCCACGCCCGATGAAATGCGCGGCCGCGTGAGCGCCGCAAGCTCGGTGTTCATTGGCGCGAGCAACCAGTTGGGAGAATTCGAGTCGGGCGCCACGGCCGCGCTGTTCGGGCCTGTAGCATCCGTAGTTGGCGGCGGTTTGGGCACGGCTTTGGTGGTGGTGGCGTGGGTATTTTTGTTCCCGGCACTCGCCCAACATGACCGGCTCGCGTGCGAAACATCAAAGCGGGACGGCCGCGTTTGATGCCAGCTCAATGGCCACAAAGTCGCCGGCATATCGCCAACAATTGGGCGGCAGTTCACCAGACTTCCCAGCAGGAGTAGCCGATTGACCCAAGGCTTGACCCACAGTGACATCCAGGCACTGGCCACCTTGCTGCAAGGCTTTGACCTGTCATTGGGCTTTGCCGATGCCCACGGCCAGATGACGCCGCTGGTGCCGACCGGGGGCGCGCCGTTGGCCTTGGCAATCCAGGCCCCAATGCCCCGCGTTGGCCAGCGGGTGGCGTCGATGACGCTGAGCAATGGTCAGCGCCTGATGGTGAGCCCGCGCCCCGCCGAGCGCTCGCCCAAACTCCAGATGGGGCAAACGCCAGCGCAAGCCGGTGCCGCCGCCCCCCATGGCGACGCTGGGCAGCCCATCGTCCAGAACCTCACCAAGATGCCCGAGCGCCGGCAGACCAGCGAGACGGCCGACATCCGGTTTCGCCTGCTGGCCGAGCATTCCATCGACCTGATCGTGGCCGTTGACGCCGACCTGGCGATCCGCTATGCGTCCCCCGCCACGACCACCCTGCTGGGCTGCCAGCCGGCGGATCTGCATGGCCGCACGCTGGCCGAGTTGCTGGCGCCCGAAGACCGCGCCGCCTTCATCGCCCGCCACTTCAGCAAAGGCGCGCGGCGCGGCGTCTGGCCCGATCTGTTCAAGGCGCTGCGGGCCGATGGCAGCACGCTTTGGGTCGAGGCCCGCGTGGCCTCGCTGCCACCCGGCAACGGCCTGGGTGACTATTTGGTCACGCTGCGCGACGCCAACCAACGCAAGCACGCCGAAGAAGCTTTGGGCGTGGTCAACGCCGACCTGGCCGCTTTGGCGTCCACAGACGCTCTGACCGGGCTGCCCAACCGCCGCCAATTTGATGCCACCTTGAACAAAGAGTGGCACCGCGCGCTGCGCGACGGCACGCCGCTGGGTTTGCTGATGATCGACGTGGACCGCTTCAAGCAGCTCAACGACCGCCACGGCCACCCGATCGGCGATGCCTTTTTGGCCCGGGTGGGCCAGGTGATCCGCGACAACGTGCGCCGCGCCGGCGACTTGGCCGCGCGCTTTGGTGGCGAAGAATTTGCCGTGGTGCTGCCCGGCACCGGCTCGGCGGGCGCGATGGAAATCGCCGAAGTGATCCGGCGCGCCGTGGCCACCACCGACACCCACAGCCTGGTTGATGGCGGCCACCCGCTGAGCGTGAGCATTGGCGTGGCGGCGATGGTGCCGCTGTCCGGCGCGGGCGCGGCGTCGCTGATCAACAGCGCCGACGCGGCGCTGTACCAGGCCAAGCACAACGGGCGCAACCGGGTTGAGTTGCAGCACTGAGCGCGCTGCACCTGACTGGCTCCCTCGCCGCCGTGCCCGGTGGAGAGCGACTCGGCTGAATAGCTCCCTCGCCACCGTACCCGGGGGAGAGGGTTGGGGAGAGGGGGCTGGATTTGCGCCGGGCTTGCCATGCTGCCTCGAATCCTCGTTTCCTCGTTTCCTCGTCTCCTCGTTTCCTCGCTTGGCACGGGCTGTGCTCGCTTTCTGCATTGCGCCGGGTGTTCGCCCCGGCGGGCGCCTAACTTTCTTTTCGGGCCGAAAAGAAAGTCAGCAAAGAAAAGGGCCTGCAAACCAGTTTCAATGGGTTTGCTCTTGATTTTTTCGGGCACGGTGTGTTGTGGACTCGCCTGCGTGCAGGCTCAGACATTCGGCGTC
>JAYWDK010000465.1:0-3082 GCA_043779845.1 Betaproteobacteria bacterium
GCCACCGTCTCGGGCGAGCCCAGGTACACAAACGATTCGCCACTGCCCATGCGCCCCTTCATATTGCGGTTGCCCGAGCTGATGCAGACCTCACCCGCGCCGAGTACGCCGCTGTGCTCACCCATGCAGGGGCCACAGCCGGGCGGAAACACCAGGGCACCGGCCTCAACCAAGGTAGCCAGATGACCGGCTTTCATGGCGCGCTGGTAAATTTCTTTGGAGGCGGGCACGACGATGAGGCGCACACCGGGGGCCACGCTGTAGCCTGCCACGATGGCCGCCGCTGCCGCCAGGTCTTCAAAGCGCCCATTGGTGCAGGTGCCGATGAAGGCTTCGTTGATGGGCTGGCCCGCTTGCGATGTCACACTGTGGATGTTGTCCAACGCGTGGGGGCAAGCCAACAGCGGCGCGAGTGCGGCCAGATCAACCTCAATCACCGACTCATAAGTGCAACCCGGGTCACTGTGCACCGGCGTGAAAGCACGCTGCGCCCGCTCGTTGGCATAGGCCAGGGTGACGGCATCGGCCTCGATGATGGCCGACTTGGCCCCCATGTCGGAGCAATAGTTGGTCAGGGTAAAGCGCGCGTCCATGGACAGCGCAGCCAGGCCGGGGCCACCGATTTCAATCGTTTTATAGATGGCTTTTTTCTCGTAGCCGAGCAGACTCATCAGGTGCAGCGCCACGTCTTTGGTGCTCACACCGGCTTGCAAGCTGCCATGCAAATTCACGCGAATGGTGGCGGGCACGACCAACCAGATTTCACCGAGTGCTGCCGCCACCGCCGCATCGGTCTGACCCACACCAATCACAACCGCGCCCATGGCCCCGCCGGTGGGCGTGTGCGACTCGTTCATGATGACCAGCTCACCCGGCAAGACCAGGCCGCGCTCGGGCATCACCACGTGCATGATGCCGCTGCCCACATCAAACAAATTTTTCACCTCAAACTTCTTGGCCGCCACCCGAATCGCCGCGTGCACATCGGCAATCGCCACGCTCTGCGCCGGGCTGTGGTGGTCCAGCGTGAAGGCCACGCGCGAGGTGTCAAACAAGGCCTCGCTGCCCAGCGCGTCTATGGTGTTGAACACCAGCTTGCCTTGCAAGTCCATGCTGGCGACCTGGTCCACCTGGCAGTCGAGAAACTGGCCGGGTTGAACCGACGCCAGCCCGGCGGCGCGGGCGAGGATTTTTTCGGTGATGGTCATGGCCATGGGGGATCCTAATCAGTTGGGGACAGAGCTGGCGCACTGTGTGTCGCTGCGGACTGTCCCACAAGGTTTCACTCTGCGGTGATATTGGCTTCTTTGATCGCAGCGGCCCATTTGACCGAGTCAGCCTTGATCAATGCGCCAAACTGCGCCGCCGTGCCGCTGCCGGGCTCGATGCCCAGGGTTTGAAATTTGGCGCGAATCTCGGGGTTTTGCAAGACCTTGGCCACGTCGGCCTCCAGCTTGTCCAGCACATCTTTGGGCGTGGCCGCAGGGGCGACCAGACCAAACCAGTTGCTGAAGCGGTAGTCGGGCAAGCCAGCCTCGCTCATGGTCGGCACATCGGGCAACAAAGTGGAGCGCTTGGCCCCCAGCATGGCCAGCGCCTTGAGCTTGCCCGCGCGCACATGGGGGAGCACTTGCGAGGCGGCGTCAAAGTCCAGCATGACTTGGCCCGCAAGCACGGCGTTCACCGCATCGGCACTGCCTTTGTAGGGCACGAAGGCCAGCTTGACACCTGCGGCTCGGTTAAACAGGGCAGCAGCCAGGTGCGGTGCACCGCCGATGCCCGAGTTGGAGCTGGTGATCTCGTCGGGCTTGGCCTTGGCCGCGGCCATCAACTCTTTGACGTCCTTGAACGGGGCCGTGGGCTGTGTCACCAGCACAAAGTCCACCGCCGCAGTTTGCATGACGGGCGCAAAGTCACGCACCGGATCGGTCTTCATCTTGGGGTAGAGGTGCTGGTTGACCGTCAGGTTGCCCGCCGTGGCCATCAGCAGCGTGTAGCCATCGGGCGCGGCCTTGGCCACTTGCTCCGAGCCCAGCACCCCAGCCGCACCGGGCCGGTTCTCCACCACCACTTGCTGACCCCAGTCCTCGGTGAGCTTTTGGCCGATCATGCGCGCCACCACGTCGGTTGGGCCGCCCGCCGTGAAGGCGACGACGATCTTCACCGGTTTGTTGGGGTAGCCACTTTGCGCCAGAGCTACAGCACCGAACCCCACCAAGGTCAAAGCCATCAAGCAACGGGACAAGGACATACGGACTCCTGTTCAGTTGAGCTTGATCGCCTGCACCGCCTTGGCCTTGGCCGTGCAGGCCGCGACCAGGAAGCCGATGTCGGTGCCGGTGGAGACGTAGAGCGCGCCCATGCGCACAAAGCGTTCGACCAGATCAGGCCGCGTGGACAAGCCACCGATACCCACGTGTTTGCCGTGCTTGCGGCACGCGGCGATGGTGCGCTCGTAAGCCGCCGCCACGCGCGGGTCGTCGTAGTCGCCGGGGATGCCCCACTCGGCGGTGAGGTCGTTGGTGCCAATCAGCATCATGTCCACGCCTTCTACCGCCGCGATTTCTTCCACGTGCTCCAGCGCGTCCACCGCTTCCATCATCACGCAGACCAACGTGGCTTCGTTGAGCGCCGGATTCGCCTCACTCGCGGAAAAGCTGCGGTACTGCAAATGCGGCAAACCGGCGTTGGCGGATCGATCGCCCAACGGCGGGAACTTGGCGGCACGCACCACGGCGCGGGCCTCTGCGGCTGATCTCACGTGGGGCGCGATCACGCCCATCGCGCCCGCGTCGAGCACGCGCGAGATGTAGTCGGGCGTGTTGGCTGGTACGCGCACCAGCGGCGTGATGCCCGCCTCCAGCGCGGCCATGCAGATCTGGCCGGTGGTGTCGATAGAGAAACTGCAATGCTCCATATCGACGTAGAGCGTGTCAAAGCCCGCCGTCTTGGCAATGCGCGCAATCTCCACGCCGCGCACCAGGCGCACCGTCATGGAGGCCACCACCTCGCCGCGTGCGAACTTGGTTTTAACGTGATTGACCAGAATGTCTTTGAGTGCAGTGCTCATGGTGTCTCCTCG
>JAYWDK010000466.1:0-3073 GCA_043779845.1 Betaproteobacteria bacterium
GTAGATGGTGCCGCGCAGGGGGATCTGGTCGCCAATCTTCCAGCCAAATTTGTCGGCCAGTTTGCGGCCCACCACCGCGCCTTGCCGGTCGCGGAAGAAGGCCAGTTTTTGTTCGTCAGGCAGACGGTATTCGGGGTACAGCGGCAAATAGGTGGTGGGGTCGACCGCAAACTGCGGGAAAAAATTGCGCTCGGTCACGTAAATGCCGCCAAACCAGTTGGCCCAGCTCACCTGGCGCACGCCGTCGGCGGCGCGCAGGCGCTGCGCGTAGTTGAGCGGCAGCGCAAAGGTCAGTGAGATGTTGCTGCGGGTGATCAGGCGCGTACTGGAGCTGTTTTCCACGCCGGCATACCAGGCGTCAACAATCGTGCGCAGCAGGCCAAAGGCGCAGATCGCCACCACCAGGCCCACCATCGTCAGCGCGGTGCGCAGCTTGTGGCGGAAGGCGTTTTTCAGCAGCAGCTTGAACAAAAACATGGATGCCTTCTCAAGCGCTCAGGTCAGCTCGTCAACCAGCACGCCTTTTTCAAGGTGAATCATGCGGCCCGCGCGCGCGGCGGCCTTGGGGTCGTGCGTCACCATCACGATGGTTTTGCCCAGCTCGTGCACCAGCTGGTCGAGCAGCGACAGCACCTCTTCGCCGGTGGTTCGGTCCAGGTCACCGGTGGGCTCGTCGGCTACGATCAACTGCGGGTCGGTGACCAGCGCGCGAGCGATGGCCACGCGCTGCTGCTGGCCGCCCGACAGCTCGCCGGGGTAGTGCTCGGCGCGGTCGGTCAGGCCCACCAGTCCCAGCATGGCGGCCACCCGCTCGTGGCGCTGGCGGGCCGATAAATTGGTCAGCAGCAGTGGCAGCTCCACGTTGTCAAAGGCTGAAAGCACGGGCAGCAGGTTGTAAAACTGAAAGATGAAACCCACGTGGGCGGCACGCCAGTCGGCCAGCTCACCTTCGCTCAGGCGCGCGATGTCAACACCAGCGATTTCAATCGTGCCGGCGCTGGGTTTGTCGATGCCGGCGATCAGGTTGAGCAGCGTGCTTTTGCCCGAGCCGCTGGGGCCCATCAGCGCGACGAACTCGCCGCTGGCCACTTCAAGGTCAATATTGAGCAGCACGGGGATGGGCTGGCCACCACGCACATAAGCCTTGCTGAGGTGGCGGATGCGGATCAGCGGCGGGCTCATCTTTTGTGCGCCAAAAGCTGCATGGTCATTTGGTAACCACCACCACTTTGGCGCCCGCCTTCAGCGCGTCGGCCGGGCTCAGCACCACGCGTTCGCCGGATTTCAGCGTGCCGCCCAGCACCTCTTGCACGTCACCAATCTTGCGGCCCAGCGTCACCACCACGGCCTCCACCGTGTCGCCGGTGATGCGGAACACCCACTTTTTGCCGTCCCGCTCGGCCAGCGCCTTGGGGTTGATGGCGATCACCGCTTTTTGGTCTTCGGGCGCTGCCGGGCGCGACAAAAAGCTCACCTTGGCGCTCATCTCCGGCAGGATGCGGGCGTCGAGTGCCTCGAAGCGGATCTTGGTCATCACCGTGGCCTTGGCCCGGTCCACGGTGGGCACGATGCGCGACACATTGCCCCTGAAGCGCATCTCGGGCAGGGCGTCGAGCGTGATCTCCACCGGCTGCTCGGGCTTGATGCGCGCCACGTTGCTCTCGGACACGTCGGCTTCAACTTCCAGCGTGCCCATGTCGGCCATGGTGACCACTGCGCCCGAGGTGCCGCTGGCCGATGAAAACGGCGTGATCATGTCGCCCACGTTGGCGTTTTTGACCAGCACCACGCCGTCAAACGGCGCGCGGATTTCGGTGTTGGCCTGGTTCACCAGCTGCACCTTGACCTGTGCCTGGCTCTGGCTCAGGCCGGCGCGCGCGCTGCCAATGGCCGCTTGTTGGGTGGCCAGCGCCGAGCGGGCCACGGCCACCCGTCGGTCAGCGCTGTCCACCGCTTGCGGCGACACAAAACCCTGGCCGCGCAAGTCTTGCTGGCGTTTGAGTTCAACTTCGGCATTGGCCAACTCGGCGCGGCCCTGGCCCAACGCGGCCTCGGCCAAGTTGATCGCGGCCTGGGCTTGCTGCACGCCGGCCTGCGTGGCGTTGATGGCCGCCGCCACGTCGCTGGCATCCAGCTGCCCGATCAAATCACCTTGCTTGACAACACTGCCTTCACGCACCCGCAGCTCAATCAAGCGGCCCGTGCCCTTGCTGGCCACCGCCGCGCGGCGCTGCGCCACCACATAGCCCGACGCACTGAGCTCGGCGTACTGCTGCGACGGGTAGGCCGCCAGCACCGCGCTGGCCAACACCTCGGTTTTGCGCGGCATCAGCAGCAGGCCAGCGCTACCCGCCAACACCAGCGCGCCTAACGCCCAAGGCCAGCGGCGCCGGCGGCGTTGCAGGGGCGCGCCGCGGTCGATCTTGAGATGCGCCAGCGAGGGCGCGAGCGGCGGGCTGGTCGCCATGTCAGGGTGCCAAAAATTGCAGCGGTTGCCCGGCCTGCGCGCTGGCATGCTGCGACAAGGCCTCAAAAAACTCGCTGCCATCACGGGTATCCAGCCAGCGGCCATCCACATGCCGGTAGTGGTGGCCACCGGCGCGCGCGGCCAGCCACAGCTCTTGCAGCGGCGGCTGGGTATTGATGATGATCTTGCTACCGCCCGGCAAACTGAGTTCCAGCAAACCACCGGTGCGCTGGCTGTCGATGTCGATCACGTCGTCTTCCAGCCAGTGGTCAACAGTGGCTTCAATCGCCGCCAGCGCGGCATGGGACAGGTGGTGGTAATCACCGTCTGACAGCGGCGTGGCCGCAGGGGTGGGTGCGGGGGTGGATGTCGGGCTGGGGCTGGTCATGGTCGATAGAATCCGGCGGATGAAACTGTTTTCGAGTGTAGCGACCAGCCAGCATGCGCGCGGCAGTCGGGCCGTGGTTTTGATGGTTGGCGTGGGCTTGCTTGTGGCCTTGGGCGCCTGCGGTCAAAAAGGCGTGTTGAAGATGCCGAGCACCGCCACCAGCGGGCCAGGCCTTGTTGCCTCGGCACCTGCCAAGCGCTGACTTTTGAATCAACGGC
>JAYWDK010000467.1:0-21658 GCA_043779845.1 Betaproteobacteria bacterium
GGGAGCCCGGTATGCCCCCTCGCCCGCTCGCGGGAGAGGGCTGGGGTGAGGGTGAATCGAGGTCACAAACCATGGGCTGAAGTTGACGGCCCATCAGGCGTTGACTTGCTCTATCTTGGCGGCAATCAGTAGTGCGGCGGCAGCTCATCCCGCAGGCTGCGGAAGGCGGCGGGCTCGTCGGGCTGGCCCTGCTGGCGCAAGTCGGCCACTTGGCGCATCAGCAGGTCGATCTGCTGCTGTTGGCGGGCCACCAGCTGGTTCAGGTGATCCACCAAATCCTCGGTGAAGCAGGACTTGATTTCCAGGTCGGTCAGGCGTTGGGCGGTGTGGTGCGGCTGTTCCATGGGCCGTATTGGACGCGAAAATCCGCAGCGCTTGACGCGCGCGATCCTGGTCCCCAGCCAGTCGTGCAAGTGCGATGAGGTGGGCATGCTGTTGCGGATCAAAGCGGCAACAAGCCACCCGCCAAGCACACACCACCGCCACGGCCTGGCCAGCCACTTCAGCACGTATGCTCAAGCAGCGCGCCATGCTTGGCGCCCTGGGCAAAAGACGCGACACAAGGTCTGCCCAACAGCCCGCTCAAGCACCGTTGGGGGCATCACAACAGGGAGGCTCTGTGCATCAATCATCCACTTCCATGCGGCGACGTTGGCCAATCAGGCTGCGAGTAAGCCTGCCCGTGCGTCGCACGGCGCTTGGGAGCTACAAGGTTCCGACAGCGACCAAAAATGTTGTTGTTGCTGCGTGGTTCAAACCAAACATCGACCAAGTTTTGAACACGCCAAATGTGGATAGATAAAATGGACACAAATGACTACGGGTGAATTTTTCGGTTTGCTGGTGGAGGGTTTGGTTTAGTCCCATAACACGTCCTGATTAGAAACCTGCTTCAGCCGACCCCCACTTCATTCGAATTTTCAGATCCAGAACGACGAATTTCAGACGAAAACCGAGGATAAAGTGTCCGATTTGGTTCTCTACAGGCTCGCTTCACGCAACCATTGGGCAGTGGCTGAGGCAGGTTTCTAATCAGGTAACACGTTGGCGTCCAATCCACAGTCCCGCTAGAGCCGAGTGACAGGAATTCAAAATTCCAAAACGCCCGCACCGATCCACACACCAAGGAACATGATGACCAAGTACTTCATCGCTGAAGCCATTATTCAAACAACGATCAAGTTCGAAGTGGCCGCAGAGAACCAGCAGGACGCTCAAACCAACGCGCAGGAGATTGCCATGAACAGCGCGCAATCGGGACAAGTCGTCAAACTGACACTTATTCCAGATGGCGAGACTGAATACGCCGTTGGACTGACGGTCAAGCACTTCTTGTTTGGACAGGGGAAAATATCTTCCCTTATCCGTACCACGAATTCCATGGATGAAGAGGGTTACCGGGCCACAATCGATTTCGAGTCTGGTGGGCAGAAGAACATTCACCTCCCAATGCCGAAGGGTAAACTTGACATCGTGGCCGCCTAACTGCCACTTGCGCAAAGGGCCGGTTAGCTCATTCGTTAGGCCTCTCACGCCACCAGTAGTGCACTCGCACCTGTCACAATCACACGATGACCATTGAACAATTTTCCGAACAGCCCGCTTTAGAGCCCCGCTACGCTGGGGAAGGCGCGTCCCCTCGCCCCCGAGGCGGAACTGTTTGTGAAGGAGACTACGCCGAAGCATTGCTTAGCTACCGCGAGGATGGATCCACGGCGCCACTCCTGCTTCATGGAGATGCCCTTGAGGTTCTACAGTCCCTGCCAACTGATTCTGTCGACTTTGCAATGACTTCGCCTCCGTATTGGGGCAAACGCGAATACGAGAGCGGTGGAATTGGACTGGAGCCGGATTATCGCGACTTCGTCCGAGATCTCAGTGCGGTTTTCCTTGAACTCAAGCGAGTACTCAAGCCAAGCGGATCCTTCTGGCTGAACCTCGGCGATACCTACCTGGAAAAAGGACTTTTGGGAATTCCATGGCGAATCGCCTTCGAGCTAACCGACGTTCAAGGTTGGACTCTAAGAAATAGCGTGATCTGGAATAAGCTCAAGGGCGGAATGGACAACAGTAAGGATCGCCTAGCAAACGTCCACGAGCACCTCTTCCATTTTGTGAAGTCGGCAAAAGGCTACTACTACAACGCTGACGCTGTGCGCTCCCGTCCACGAGAGGCCAAGGTTGTAAACGGAGCTATTGTTTCCGCCACCGGGGTCACGGGCGTTAGATATAAGCGGCAACTTGAGTTATCTACTGCGCTCAGTTCGGACGAGCGGGAAGCAGCTCTCAAAGCACTCGATGGCATGCTCGCCGACATTGCAGCCGGAAAGGCATCAGATTTTCGAATGATTATTCGAGGACAACAGCGTACTACACACTCGGATAGTGAAAAGATCTCCGGTCGCGCCAAAGAACTTCGCGACAGAGGTTTCTACTTCCTGAAATACCACCCCAACGGCAGCAAGCCTGGTGATGTCTGGGACATAGTGCCTGAGGATACGCAAAGCCGCGAATCTCACTTTGCACCATATCCTCTCGACTTGTGCCAAATCCCATTGCTGGCTAGTTGCCCACCCGGAGGAGTAGCACTGGATCCGTTTTGCGGCACTGGCACAACGCTTCTAGCTGCCCGGAATCTCGGACTCCAATCTGTAGGTATTGATGTTTCACGTCGCTATCTCGAACTAACAAGTGATCGGTGCCACACTCTGCTATGAGCAAAGTACTTGAACTATTCGGAAAGTCAACACTCAGACCACAGTCAGACTGGAAGGGAATTGTCGAAATTCAGCAGTGCCTCTACACGAAGAAGCAGTGCTTCAAGATCCGAAAGTCAGATCCGGGAACTTCAATTGGTACTTGCACCGTAGCCTATGGTTCCGAGTCGAAGCCAATTGTGATTTGTCCAATTCGGATGACTCAAGGCGGCCAGATTTTCACGGACTGCATTCATCTTCTCTCAACACATGAACCCGGCAATGAGCTTCATGTTGTCTCCGAAGTCACTATTCCTGGTGGAAGCGTAGACTTCTTTCTTGTCTCCGCGAGGAATGGCAAAGTCAAAGACTTTGTTGGAATTGAGATTCAGACTCTCGACACCACCGGAACTGTTTGGCCCGAGAGGCAACGCTTCTTACGGGATGTTGGAGTTCCTCTCAAGGACAAGGCTGAGGATTCGAAGAAGCCCTTTGGAATGAACTGGAAGATGACTGCGAAAACTATTCTTCTTCAGATGCATCACAAGGCAAGGACGTTCGAACACATCAACAAGAAACTTGTTCTAGTAATTCAGGATCGCCTGCTGAATTATATGACAGGTGAATTCAAGTTTGATCACCTTCGCTCACCAACTTCTATTGGCGACTCAGTTCACTTTCACCCCTACGAATTCAGCGTAACGAAGTCAAAGCACTTTCAGCTTGAACTTCAAGTTCGCCTGAGTACTGATGCCGATGGAATCGCGACGTGCTTGGGAATGCAGGCGGAAGCCAAGGTCGAACTGGCGGAGATTGTCAGAGCACTTGAGGCAAAGATAACAAAGGCCACGCGCTTCCAGCCTGTGTAGATCAAGTTCAATAACAGATCAATGCAGCCTGCTCCCATGTGCGTGACAGAAACTCAGTCCCACCGAGATCGCATCCTTTGAGGCGAACCGCAATATCGGCGCCGAGATCTTGCAATCGATCAAGGACATGAAAGCGGGCAAAGGCAAAGTCGTGCTTTCTACTGCGGCTCAAGCCCGAGAAGTGACTGGCTTGTCTCAGTCGCAATTCGCCAACTTGCTCGGCGTCTCAGTTCGCACTCTGCAAGGTTGGGCGCAAGGGCGAATCTGCCAAGAAAGGCCAAGCTGTGGCATGCTTCCAAGTCCATCGTTGCATCGACAAGGAACAAGCAATGGACAAGACGATCGAGGCTCTAGCCTCTGAGGTGCTGCAACTCCCGACTTCCGACCGCGCACAACTGCTCGACAGAGTCATTGCAAGCCTGGACGCGGATCACGAACGTGATGCAGCTTGGGATAACTTGGCCGCGAAACGTGACGCCGAGCTAGAGACAGGTTCAGCAGAAGCCGTTTCCCTTGATGACGTCATTGCGCGCTTGCGCGCCGAGCTGTAGTGACTCGCTCGATACATCGCGACGCCGAAGCTGATCAGGTAGAAGTCTGAAATTGAATCACGGTGACGAAAAACGCGCCGCCCATCGACCAAGATTAGATTCCGCTTGCCGCCATCTGAACCTTTTCCCAATGCCCTCGACACCTCGCCTGAATCCCAACACCAAGCCCCGCGCACCGGCCGCACCCGCCGCGCCTGGCACGCCAACCCCACCAACCCCACCAACCCCGCCCAACGCTGCCCTTGAAGACTGCATCCTGGTGCTGCAAGGCGGGGGCGCTTTGGGCGCTTACCAGGCGGGGGTTTTTGAGGCGCTGGGCCAGGTGTACCGCGAGCCCAGCTGGGTGGCGGGCATCTCGATTGGCGCCATCAACGCGGCGCTGATTGCCGGCAATGCGCCCGAGGTGCGCGTGGCCAAGCTGCGAGAGTTTTGGGATTTGCTCAGCTCGTCGTGGCCGGTGCCCGCGCTGCTGACCCAGGGGCGTGAAGCCCTGAACGACGCCAGCGCCAACCAGGCCATGTTGTTTGGCGTGCCGGGTTTTTATGCCCCCCGGTTTCCGCCCCCAGCGCTGCAGCGCCCCGGCAGCTTGCAGGCCATCAGTTATTACGACACCGCGCCCCTGCTGAAAACGCTGGAGCGGCTGGTGGACTTTGACCGCATCAACCACCCCAAAAACGCCGGCCGGGTGCGCTTGTCGGTGGGCGCGGTGAACGTGCGCACCGGCAACTTTGCCTACTTTGACTCCGCCAAGCAGCCCATTGATGCGCGCCACGTGATGGCCAGTGGCGCGCTGCCACCGGGCTTTGCGCCAGTGGAGATCGACGGCGAGTTTTACTGGGACGGTGGCCTGGTCTCGAACACGCCGCTGCAATATGTGCTGGACCAGCCCGACGCTAAACGCCGCGTGGTGTTTCAGGTGGATTTGTTTTGTGCCAGGGGCGTGCCGCCCGGCACGATGTCCGAGGTGATTGAGCGCGAAAAAGACATTCGGTTCTCAAGCCGCACGCGCTTGAACACCACCATGGAGATTGAACGCCAGGCTTTTGCGCTGGCCGCGCAGCGTCTGATCAACAAGCTGCCGGCCAAACTGCGCGACGATGCCGACGCGGTGTTGTTGTCAAGCATGTTGACGGCGCGCCAGATCGAAAGCGCGGTGGATGTGGTGCACTTGATCTACCGAAGCAAAAACTACGAAACCCATGCCAAGGACTACGAGTTTTCGCGCTTGTCGATGCGCGAGCATTGGGCCGCCGGCCATGCTGACATGGCCCATACGCTGCAAGACCCGCGCTGGACGGGGCGTGACCGCACGGCCGACGGCGTGCACGTTTTTGACCTGGCCCAGGGCCAGGCCGAGGCGCGCTGAGCGGCTGCCGGCGCCACTTGGCACTTGCCACGACATAACGCATAAAAAGCAGAGGCTACGCTCCATGAATCTCAGTTTTTTGCCAGCCGCCGTGCTGGGCGTCATCACCACGGTCACGCTGATTTTGAGCACCGTGCTGCTGACCTTGTTGATGGTGCCCCCGGCGCTGCTCAAGCTGCTGGTGCCCGCGCTGGTGGTGCGCGGCGCTTGCGACCGCGTGCTCAACGGCCTGGCCGCTACCTGGGTGGCGATCAACAACGGTTGGATCGCCGCCGTGCACCCAACCCAGTGGGACGTGAAGGGCCTGGACGGCCTGCACCGCCAGGGCTGGTATCTGGTGTCGTGCAACCACCAAAGCTGGGTGGACATCGTGGTGTTGCAGCGCATTTTTCATGGCCGCATTCCGTTTTTGAAGTTCTTCCTGAAGCGTGAGTTGATCTGGGTGCCGGTGATCGGCCTGGCCTGGTGGGCGCTTGATTTTCCGTTCATGAAACGCGGCCAGGGCAAGGGCGCGCGCCACAGTGATTTGCAAGCCACCCGCGACGCCTGTGAGAAGTTCAAGCGCATCCCCACGTCGGTGATCAACTTTGTGGAGGGCACGCGCTTCACACCGGCCAAAAAGGCCCAGCAGTACAGCCCCTACCGCCATTTGCTCAAACCCAAGATTGGCGGCCTGGGCATTGCGATGGCCACCATGGGCGAGCAGTTTGAGGCGCTGCTGGATGTGACCATCGTCTACCCCCAGGGCCCACCCCAGTTTTGGGATTTGCTGTGCGGGCGCATCCATGCGGTCACGGTGCGGGTGCAGCAGCGCGCCATTCCGGCCGACGTGCTGGGCGGTGACCCGGTGGGCGACAAGGCCTACCGGCAGCGCCTGTCGGGCTGGGTGGAGCAGCAATGGGCCGAGAAGGATGCGCTGATTGACGGCTTGCTGGGCGGCCCCAAGCGTTGAGCCGATCAGCCCAGATCGTCAGGCCCGTAGTGGCCCATGCGCCGTGATTTGGTCTGCAAGTAGGCCTCGTTGTGCGGGTTGGTGGGCATGTGCAGCGGCAAGCGCTCCACCACCTCGATGCCCAGACGTTGCAAGGCCTCAACTTTGGCGGGGTTGTTGGTCAGCAGGCGCACACGCTTGACGCCTAGCTGGCTCAGCATGCTGGCGGCCACGCTGTAATCACGCGCGTCGTCAGGCAGTCCCAGCAAGCGGTTGGCTTCCACCGTGTCTGCGCCAGCTTGTTGCAACGCGTAGGCGCGGATCTTGTTCACCAGGCCAATGCCCCGGCCCTCTTGACGCAGGTACAGCAGCACGCCGCGGCCCTCGGCGGCAATGGCGCGCAAAGCGCCTTGCAGCTGGGCGCCGCAATCGCATTTCAGGCTGTAAAGCGTGTCGCCGGTGAGGCACTCGCTGTGCATGCGGGTGAGCACGGGTTCGCCGTCGTTGATGGTGCCCAGGCTCATGGCCACTTGCTCGCCGCCAGTTTTGGCGTCCACCAGGCCGTGCAATTCAAACTGGCCCCACTGCGTGGGCAGGTGGCAGCTCACCAGCGTGCCCGGCGCGGGCGGCGGCGGTGCTGCGGGCGGTGATTCGGCAGCGGCGCCTGCGGTGGCAGGCAAGAGGCGAGCGTTCATGTCGGGGGGCGGGGCCAACAGCCTGGCCGGAGGGCGGGGGGCCATTGTCGGTGATCGGGCGATGGCCTTGCTGCGGGGCGCGGGTGGCGGGGGCGTGGTGGGTGGGTGGCGGGTTTGGTTTGCGTGCGTGGTGATCGAACCCAGCGTCAGCTGGGGGCAACGTAGCCGTTCACAACCCGGCAGCCGGCGCCGGTGCGTGTGGCTGTGTTAGCGCAACTCCAGCACGGGTTAACCCCTGCTTGCAGGATGGAAACTAGGGTAAACCCCATACAATAGCGACCAGTCCACGGCGCTTGGCGCCGTTGGGTCATCAAGCCCGCGAACCCGCACCACGAGCGCGGCCATTCGCCCACCCGAGATTGTCATGAACAAGACCTCCGTGATTTTGCTGGCGCTGATGAGCGCGGGCGCCGGCCAATTGGCCAGCGCGCAAGACGTGGGCCAGCACCCCGCCGTGTTTGCCCCACGCAATTTGCCGGGCATTGACCCCAATACTTTCGTTGTTGGGCATCCGGCCAGCCCGCACAACCGCGCCGGCCATGCCAACTTTGACCACCCCGCCGTCACAGCGTGGGCCGCGCGGCGCCAGGGCATGGTGATTGACACCAACGCCTACCTGGTGCAGCCCCCGGCGGCCGTGCGCTGGACGCTGGCACCTGCCGCCGACGTGGTGCTGGCCTCTGTGGCCGCCCTGTCGTCGAACTGAGCGTCGAACTGAACGCCGAACTGAGGTTTCAGGCCGACCAGCGCGGCGGGCCGGCCCGGACAGGCCTCAAACAATGCGGCTCTTGTGGCCCGCCCAGTAGGGGTCACGCAGCAGGCGTTTGTAGAGCTTGCCGGTGGGCAGGCGCGGCAGTTGCACGCTGAAATCCACCGAGCGTGGGCATTTTTGGCGTGACAAATGCTCGGCGCAAAACGCCATCAGCTCTTGCGCCAATTCAGGCCCGGGCGTGACGCCGGCCGCTGGCTGCACCACCGCTTTGACCTCCTCGCCAAAATCCTCGTTGGGCACGCCAAACACGGCGGCGTCGGCCACCTTGGGGTGGGTGATCAGCAGGTTCTCGCACTCTTGTGGGTAGATGTTGACGCCGCCCGAAATGATCATGAAGGTGGAGCGGTCAGTCAGGTACAAAAACCCGTCGGCGTCCAGATACCCCATGTCGCCCACCGTGCACATGCTGCCGTCGGGTGAGCGGGTGAGCGCGGTGCGCTCGGCGTCGTTGAAGTACACAAACGGTGAGCCGGACTTGAACCAGATTTCACCCGGCGTGCCCGTTGGCACCGGCTGAAGTTGCTCGTCCAGGATGTGCAAATCACCCAGCAAAACGCGGCCCACGGTGCCCCGGTGCGCCAGCCACTCGGGTGTGTTGCAGGCGGTAAAACCCAGGCCCTCGGTGGCGCCGTAATACTCATGAATGATGGGGCCCCACCAGACGATCATTTGCTCTTTGACCTGGGCCGGGCAGGGCGCGGCGGCATGCACCGCGATCTTGAGCGACGACAAATCGTGCCGGCTGCGGGCCTCGGGAGGCAGCTTGAGCATGCGGCTGAACATGGTGGGCACCAGCTGGGTGTGGGTGATGCGGTATTGCTCGACCAGCGCCAGGTAGTGCTCGGGGTCAAAGTGTTCCATGATCACTGCGGTGCCGCCGTTGCGGATCACCAGGCTCACATTGGCCAGCGGCGCCGAGTGGTAGAGCGGCGCGGGCGACAAATACACCATGCCCTCCTCGCATTGCCACAGTTGGTTCAAGAAACCAAACAAGGGCAGGCCCTGGCTGGGCGGGTTCTCGGGCAAGGGCCGCAACACGCCCTTGGGCCGGCCGGTGGTGCCTGACGAATACAGCATGGCCGTGCCCAGGGATTCATCGTTGATGGGCGTGCCCGGGTAGGCGGCCAGCGCCGTGGCGTAGTCCAGCACCGTGGCTGAGCCGGCGATGGCGTCAAGCCCAGAACCGCCGCCCACCGCACCGCCCACCGCACCGCCCACCACCAGGCACATCAACACCTTGGGGCAGCTCAGCAGCGCCTCGCGCGCCACGGCCCAGCAGGCGCTGGAGGTGATCAGCAACTGCGCCTCGCTGTTGTTCAGGATGTAGGCCAGCTCTTCGGCCGTGAGGTAGGCGTTGATGCAGGTGTAGTACAGGCCGCTGCGCTCGCCGGCCACGCAGGCCTCTACAAAGCGGCTGTTGTTCTCCATGAACACGGCGTAGTGATCCAGCCGCCGCAGGCCTTGCGCGCGCAGCAAATGGGCCAGCTGGTTGCTGCGTTGCTCAAGCTCGGCGTAGCTGACGGATTTACCACTGCTGGCCATGATGAACGCGGGCCGCGTGGCGTGTTGTTGGGCGTATTTGCCGGGGTACATGGCTTGTGCTCCTGGGGGTTGATAAGCGCACGGGCCTGTGCCTGTGGCTGATTTGTCATCGATTGTCCTGACCTCAGCCGGGTGCGGACTTGGGGATTGCCCGCTGTGGGGCGCAGGCCTAAAAACCGCTGGCGATGCGCGTTATGTCGCTGACCGTGGCCGGGATCCCAGCGCAGGGATTCGTCAAGCCAATCCGCCCTGAATCTCAACCCACGAGGATGAAACACCATGATCACCGCTGACACGCTGCTCAAGTTCGCCCCCCGGATCAGCCACCCCGAGCTGCATGCCGCCGCGCTTGAAAAATCGCGGATCCAGAGCAGCGTCAACACCGCGCGGCGCCTGTGCCATTTCATGGGCCAGGTGTACGTGGAGACCGCAGGCTTCACCGTGATGGAAGAAAACCTCAACTACCGCAACCCTGAGCGGCTGGACGCCGTGTTTTCGGCCGTGCGCGGCACCGACGACGCCCGGGCCCTGATAGCGCGTGGCCCCGAGGCCATTGCCAACCGGGTGTACGCCAACCGCCTGGGCAATGGCAATGAGGCCAGTGGCGACGGTTTCCGCTACCGGGGCTCGGGCTACAAACAGCTCACCGGCCGCAGCAACTACCGCGACATCGGCGCCATCGTCAAGATGGATCTTGAAGGCCACCCCGAGCTGGCCCGTGAGCCCGTGGGTGGCGCGCAGGTGGCGTTCGCTTTTTGGGACGCCCGCAATTGCTCGCCTTTGGCCGATGTGGGTGATCTGGAGGGCATCACCGAAAAGATCAACGGGCCCGCCAAGCTGGGTTTGGCCGAGCGGCGTGAGGCAACATTGCGGGCCATGGATATTTGGACGAGTTGATGAAAAGTCGCTGCGGTGGGTCAAAAGTGGGCGGGCCGGATTGGGGCTTGAGTCGCTCGCTGGGTTGGTGGCTGCGTGGGGGGCTGTGCTTGCGGCTGGGTGCTTGGCTTGTCGTGGGGCTGGCAGCGGTTGTGCCGCTCTCGGTGGCAGCGCAGCAGCCTGCGGCCCAGGCCGCCAGTGTCCCCACGCTACCCCGCAGGGCGGCCACCGTGGCCGGTTTTGTGCCCGCAGGCTGGCAGATCGAACAGCAACTGGCGGCCGACCTCAACCACGATAGCCGCCCGGATCTGCTGCTGTTGCTGCGCACCGTGCCCGCCCAGGCCGGCGGCAGCGCTGCGGCGCTGTCACCGCAGCGCTTGCTGGCCGTGCTGTTGGGCACGTCGGGTGGCTATGCGCTGTCGGCGGCCAACGCCCGCTTGATCCCGCAGCTGGACCTGAGCACCCAGGAAGACCCCCTGGCCAATGGTGAACTCACCGTGCAGCCCGGCGGTTTTGAGCTGCAACTGGGGCTGATGGCCAGCGTGGGCTCCTACCAATCGGCCAACTTGCACTACGGATTTCGCCTGCAGGGCGCTTGTTGGCGGCTGGTGCGCTACGACCGGCTTGAAACCCACCGCGCCACGCTGGACACGCAAGACCTGCGCATTGATTTTTTGACCGGCCAGGTGCTGCGCACAAAAGGCAACGCGCAGACTGACGTCAGCCAGGTGCAGCGCTCGCGGCTGGCGCGCCAGCCACGCCTGTGCTTGCCGGATCTCGGCAGCGCGCTGAGCTTCAAGCCGGTGTGAATGGTGGCTTGAATGGCGGTGATCCCGCTCGCGCCGCCTGTTCGGCCACCCAGCCTTCAAACGCTTGCAACAGTGGCGCATAGCGCGTGGTGTCGCCCTCCAGCGCGCCCAAAGCCAGGCAGGCCGCCTCCAGGCTGGATCGCTGCTCGGGCCGCTGCGCCCGGCGGATGCTGTAGCGCGGTGGCGGCGGGTTGGCCAACGGCCAGCGCGGCAAGGCCAGCAGCAGCGGGTTGAGGTGCAGCATCTTGCGGGTCTTGCGCCAGGTGCCGTCCAGCAGCACCAGGCGGTGCAACGCGGGCTTGGGCTGGGCGATTCTGGAAGCTTGGGCCTCAGGCGGTGTTGCGCTGTTGGCTGGCTCGCCGGGCGATGGCAGGAGCGCCCTGCCGGGTGCCCTTTGAAGCGCCACGCCGGCCACGCTGCCCGGCTCGTCGGGGTACAGCAGCCAACAATGCACTGGCCCCGCTGCCGTGGGGGCCGTCAACCAGGCTTGCAGCGTTGCGGGGTCAAAGGCCTCGCCCACCTCGCATTGGCAGCGCGCCAAACTTTGCCGCAACAAAGGCACGCTGCCCTTGGCCTGGTGCTGTTCCAGCGGGTGCATCAACACCAACAACTCGGCCGTGTTGTGGGTGGGCCGCACCCAATGGCACAGGCAGGTGTTCAGCGGCCGTTGGCACGCGGCGCAAGTCGGGCGGCCGCTGCGTGGCGTTTTGGGCTGGGTTGGCGGCAAGGTCGTGGGCATGGGCGGCGAAAGCTATCACAGCCGAAGCCCTGAGCCCGAAGCCCGGCAAGCACGCCCAGAGGCTTGATGGCGTGGCACGGTATCTCCCCCAACACGCCCCCAACACGCCACCAACACGCCACCAACACGCCACCAACACGCCCTCCACACGCCGCAAACACGCCGCAAACACGCCGCAAACACGCCCCCAGCCGCCCCGTACACTTGGCGCCGCTCTTGACGCCGCCTCCATGACCGAATCTGCCCCTTCCAGTTTCACCGCCCTTGGCCTGTCGCCAGCGCTCGCCCAGGCCGCCGCCGAGGCCGGTTGGACGGGCTCCACCGCCATCCAGGCAGCGGTGGTGCCAGCCATCCTGCAAGAGCGTGACGTGCTGGGCCTGGCGCCCACCGGATCGGGCAAAACCGCCGCGTTTGTGCTGCCGCTGCTGCACCGTTTGCTGCTCACGCCTAATATGCTGGATGAGCGGCCTCGGCGGCTGCGCGTGCTGATCCTGGCGCCCACGCGTGAGCTGGCGGCGCAAATTGGCGACGTGCTGCAAGGCTTGTCGCGCGGCGTGGCGCCGCAGCTCAAAACCGTGGTGACTGTCGGCGGCGTGTCGATCAACCCCCAAATGATGGCCTTGCGTGGCGGCGCGCAGGTGCTGGTGGCCACCCCCGGGCGGCTGCTTGATTTGCTGGACCACCGCGCCGTGAACCTGCACGACGTGGGCCTGCTGGTGCTCGACGAAGCCGACCGCCTGCTGGATCTGGGCTTTGCCGACGAGATCAACCGCTTGCTGGCCATGATCCCCACGCAGCGGCAAACACTGCTGTTTTCGGCCACGCTGCCGGCGGCTGTAGTCAGCCTGGCCGAGCGTGTGCTGCACAACCCACTGCGCCTGGAGGCGCCCGCCGCCACCGATGCCGACGCGCCCGACATCGTGCAGCGCGCCATCCTGGTGGACACGCCGCGCCGCACCGCGCTGCTGCGCCACCTGATCACCAGCCAGGCCGGCGTGCAGGGCTGGGACCGCGTGCTGGTCTTCGTGGCCACGCAATACGCCAGCGAGCACGTGGCCGACAAGCTCAAGCGCGCGGGCATCAACGCGGCGGCCTTGCACGGCAAGCTCAGCCAGGGCCGGCGCAGCCAGACGCTGGCGGATTTCCAGGCCCGCAAGCTCAGCGTGATGGTGGCCACCGATGTGGCCGCGCGCGGCATCGACGTGCCGCAACTGGCGGTGGTGGTGAACCACGACTTGCCACGCTCGGCGGTCGACTACACCCACCGCATCGGCCGCACCGGCCGCGCGGGCAGCCGTGGCCAGGCGATCAGTTTTGTGTGCGCCGATGCGCCCGGCAGCGAGCTGCACTTTCGTTTGATCGAAAAACGCCAAGGCCAACGCGTGCCGCGAGAGTGGGTGGCGGGTTTTGAGCCAGTGGTGGGCGTAGTGCAGGGCGCAGGGCAGGGCGCAGGGCAGGGCGCGGAATCGGACGCTGAGCCTGGCGCGGTGTTTGAGTACGACCTGGACGACGAGGCCGTGGGCGCCGCACAAACCAGCCCAGTCGAGGGTCTGGTGATCGACCCCAACGGCGGCGTCAAGGGCCGGCGCAAGAGTAAAAAAGACAAGCTGCGCGAAGAGGCGGCCGCCGCCGCGCTGGCTGCAAGCCAGCCTCGCAAACGAACAGGGAGCCGTTGATGAGCCGAGACGAACTTTTGGGCCGCGTGCTGGTGGTGCTGCAATTTGCGCTGATTGGCGCCATCGCCTGGCAGGCGGCGCCGGCTTTTGCGTCAGGCACCGCGCCGCTGTTGTCGTGGCTGTTGCTCGCGGCCGGCGTGGGCTTGGGCAGTTGGGCGCTGGGCGTCAACAAGCCGGGCAACTTCAACATCCGGCCCACGCCCAAGGCCGGCGCCCAGCTGGTGCTTAGCGGCCCTTACCGCTGGATCAGGCACCCGATGTACAGCGCCATCCTGATTGCGGGCCAGGCGGGCGTGACCACCGCGCCCAACGCCGGCCAGTCGCTGCTGGGCCTGCTGTGGGTGGCCATGCTGGCCGTGCTGCTGGTCAAACTGCTGCTGGAAGAGCGCCACATGCTCGCTCAGTATCCGGCTTATGCCGCCTACAAGGCGCGCACCAAGCGCTTGCTGCCGGGCTTGTACTGAGTCGCTGTTCAGGCGCCCGACAGGTGCTAAGAGTTTGCCCGCAGGCAGGCGGGCAGATCCTTCGGCAGGCACTCACGAGCACGCAGATGCTCGTTCGGTCCGGCCTCAGCGCAAGTTGGCACCACCCAGCACTTGCTGGTTGACGCTGGCCGCAGCCGTGGGTGTGCCCGGCTCGTCGAAGGTGACGCGCTGGTTGACGCGACGGTTCGGCCAGTAATCGGCCACGGCGTAGTGCTGGGTTGAGCGGTTGTCCCACACCGCGATTTCATGGGCCTGCCACTGGTGGTGCACCATGAACTCGGGCTTCTTCAGCCAGTCCAGCAAAAAGCGCAGCATGCCTGCGGCCTCATGCCGGTCAACGCCCCGGATGTTGCGGGTGAAATCGGCGTTGACAGTGGGTTTGCCGCAGCCGCTGGGGCCGACCAGCGCCACAAACTCGCCGGCCGCCACTGTCAGCGACACCCGGTCGAGCACTGGCCGCACGCCGTCAAAACTGAGCGACAGCGCGCGCACGTCAACCGCTGGCGGGCCCTCGCCCTGGTTGGGGATCAACAAACGCTGGGGGGTGCTCAGCGGGGCCAGCAAAACGCGCTCCTGGAGGGGGTGGCCACGGGGTACGCAGCGCTTGAGTGCTTGCTCATGGCGGGCTTTGTCAGGGCGTGTGGATCAGCCAGCGGGCGTCCAGCGGCTTGTCCAGTTGCTTGTTGGCCAGCAGGTAGTCGGCGGCTGCCTGCACCGCCTTGGGGTCCATCGCGAAGCGGTAGGCCGGCAGTGAGGTTTTCAACACTGCGGCCACCACCTCGGCGCGCTTGGGCAGCTCAATCCTGAAGCCGTCTTGCGCCACCTTCAACACGGCGTTGTCGTTGGCGGGGTTCTGTATGAAGGCCTCGGTTTCTTCCATGGCCGCGATGAAGCCGGCCACAGCCTGCGGATTTTTCAGCAGGTAGTCGTTGCGCAACACCGGCACCGAACCGGCGCCCGCCACCGCCAGCAACTCGGGCGGGCCCTCGCCCTTCTGTGGGTCCACCACCACGCGGCAGGTTTTGAGCACCTCGCAAAAACCACTGAAAAACTGCCCTCGCTGGGGCCGCTTCTCGCTATCGACGCCCCAAGCCCGACAGGCTCCCAGGCCGCGCCCGGCGGCTCAATTTCCACTTGAGTGACAACCTAGGTCAAACCAGATGATCGATATGGCGCATCACGGCAGCCCACAGTGCCCACTTGTCACGACCGACAGGGCGACGATGTCCGCAGTCGGCGTGGGCGGGCGTTTGCCGGATCTGCCCCAGCGCTGCACGCCGCCGGCACCCGCCGCCGGTGGCGGCGTGGCCGGACGGTGTTGCGCCAGGGTGCACGACCCGGCGCCATCGTGGTGGCGCTGCAAGGCCGGCTGGCCGTGATGTTGGACCGGGCGACCGGCACCGATGCGCTGCTGCCGGGGGGTGCTTGGTCATCAAGGCAGGGCGGGCGCTGACCTTGCCGCAACAGCGGGTGGCACCACAACCCCGCCACCGCAAGATCAGCCGCCCGTGCCCCAGGTCTCGCGCAGTTCGCGTTTGAGCACCTTGCCGATGGCGCTGCGGGGCAATTCGTCCACCAGCCGCAGGCCGGCCAGGCGCTGGGTTTTGCCCACTTGCAAGTTGGCCCATTGGCGGATGTCGTCGGCGCTGGCACTGGACGCTGCTTGCCGCACCACAAACGCCACCGGCGTCTCGCCCCACTCGGCCGAGGGCACGCCCACCACCGCAGCATCGACTACTGCCGGGTGGCCACGCAGCACGGCTTCCAGGTCGCTGGGGTAGAGGTTGAAGCCGCCGCTGATGATCATGTCTTTTCGGCGGTCATGCAGGGTCAAAAAGCCTTCGGCGTCAAAGCGGCCGACATCGCCGGTGCGGATGAAGCGCTGACCGCTTGAGTCAAACCACTCGGCCTCGGCGGTTTTTTCGGGTTGCCGGTGGTAGCCCGTCATCATGCCGGCCGACCGGCCCACCACCTCGCCCACCTCGCCGGGCGCCACCTCAACGCCTTGCTCGTCGATCAAGCGGATGTCGTGGCCCTCGGCGGGCTGGCCCACGGTGTGAAGTTTGGTGGGGTGTAAATGCGCTTGCAGGATGCAGGTGCCGCCGCCTTCGGTCATGCCGTAATACTCGACCAGGCCGCCCGGCCAACGTGTTAGCACGTCGGCCTTGAGCGCGGCGTGGAAGGGCGCGCTGGTGCAGAACTTCATGCGGAAACACGACAGATCAAACGCATCAAAATCGGGCCGCGCCATCAACCGCTGGTACTGCACGGGCACCAGCATGGTGTGCGTGGCGCGCTCGGCTTGCGCAATTTTCAAGTAAGTGCCGGCGTCAAACTTGGGCATCAATACCAGGCAGCCGCCATAGGCCAGCGTGGGAATGACGGACACCAGCGTGGTGTTGCTGTACAGCGGCGTGGCGATCAGCGTGATGGCCGTGGTGTCGTAGCCCGACATCATCGCGCGCTGGATGTGCGCCCAGCGCATGGCGTGGGCTTGCACGATGCCCTTGGGCGTGCCGGTGGTGCCCGACGAATAAATCAGGTTGAAGGGCCAGGCCGGGTCAATCGCCACGGGGCTGGGGCGGGCGCCCTCGGGCAGCAGCCAATCGTTCAGCGGGTCGTTCAGCGGGGCTTGTCCGGCCAGGCCGTCGAGCCGGGTGAGTGCCATGCCGGCGGGTGGCGTGGCGCCGCCCGCCGACAGTGCCGCCGCCACCTCGTCGTCCACAAAAAACCGTTTTGCATCGGCATCCGCCGCCATGCCCATCAGCTGCGCCGGGGTTGAACTTGGCGCCAACGGCGCCACCGCCAGGCCGGCGCGCAGTGCGCCCAAAAACACCGCAACGTAGGCCACGCTGGATGCCGCGCAAACGGCCACCACGTCACGCGGGCCCAGGCCATCGCGCTGGAACGACGCCGCCACGCGGTCGGCCAGCGCGTTGAGATCGGCGTAGCTCAAACGCTGCGGGCCCACCACCAGCGCGGGCGCGTTGGGGCGCTGCTGGGCGTGCTCGGCCACCATCGAGGGCAGATCACGGAAGTTCAGCGAATCGGGGTCGGCGGCGAGGCTCATGCGGGGGGTCCTGGCGATTGAGAATCGACCGGGCTGGCCGCCCGGAGCGTGCGCGACGATAGCAGCCACGTGCGCGGCCCGGCTGTCGCCCAGGTGCTTGTTCGGACACGTGCCTGGCGGCTGAATCACCGCGCTGCAAAAGGCGCGTACCGCCACCCGGAATGGGGTGCGGGAACCGGCTTGTGGCGACCCGGAACGGCAACCCGAAATCAACCCGAGAAAGCACGGCAATATGGAAATCCAAGGCAAGGTGGTGGTGGTCACCGGTGGTGCGTCGGGCATAGGCCGGGCGCTGTGCGTGGCTTTTGCCCAAGCCGGCGCGCGTGGCGTGGTGGTGGCCGATCTGGACGCCGCTGGCGCGGCCGCCGTGGCGGCCGAGGTGGGTGGCCTGGCGGTGCCCACCAACGTTGCCGACCCGGCGGCGGTGCAGCATCTGGTGGACCTGGCCACGGCCCATTTTGGCCAGGTGGACGTGTTCTGCAGCAACGCGGGCATCATCACCCGCAGCGACGCCGACGCCCCCGTGGCCACCTGGCAGCGGCACTGGGACGTCAATGTGATGGCGCACGTGTTTGCCGCCAACGCGGTGCTGCCGCAAATGCTGGCGCGCGGCGAGGGCTATCTGCTGCAAACCGCGTCGGCGGCCGGCTTGCTGAGCCAGGTCAACGCCGCGCCGTACTCGGTCACCAAACACGCCGCCGTGGGCTTTGCTGAGTGGCTGGCCATTGCCCACGGCGACGCCGGCATCCGCGTCAGCTGCCTGTGCCCGCAGGGCGTGCTCACGCCCATGCTGCTGGGTGCCGACGGCCAGGGCCGCAGCCGCAGTTTTTTGGGTGACGGCGCGCTGACGCCCGAGGCGGTGGCCCAGTGCGCGCTGCAAGGCCTGCGCGACGAGCAGTTTTTGATCTTGCCGCACGCCGAGGTGCTGACGTTTTGGCAGCGCAAGACGGCCGACTACGAGCGCTGGTTGCGTGGCATGCGGCGGCTGCGCGCCAAGGTGATGGACGGCGGCGCTTGATGCCCGTCAGACTGTCCGACGGCCGCCCAACGCCCTCATGAGAAACAAACGCCGGGCAGCCCCAAGTGTTTCTCCTCCCCCTCGGGGGGCGGGCGCCGCAAGGCGGTGGCCTTGGGGGCCATCTCACGGAGAACCCAATGAACGTGCGAAGCATCATGTCCACCCGGCTGGTCACGGTAGAGCTTGACGACAAGCTCACTGTCGTCAAAGACATCTTCGACCGCCTCAGGTTCCACCACGTGCTGGTGGTAGACGAAGGCCGGCTTTACGGCGTGGTCTCCGACCGCGACCTGCTGCGCGCGCTGAGCCCCTACATTGGCAGCACGGTCGAGACCGACCGTGACCTGGCCACGCTCAACAAGCGTGTGCACCAGGTGATGTCGCGCAAGCCCATCACCTTGCGCCCCGACGCCGGGTTGGCGGATGCCGTGGCGCTGTTTCTGGCCCATGGCATCTCGTGCATTCCGGTGGTCGACGAGGCGTTCAAGCCGGTGGGCATTCTGAGTTGGCGTGATGTCATGAAAGCGCTGGCGGCGCCGTGAGGCGCCTGGACGTCATCGAAGCCTTCGACGCGGCCCGCGTGAGGCCAGCCCGATCGACCCGCAACAGCGGGGTGGGGCCGTCCACTAACATGCCAGCGGGTTGACCCGGGGCCACAACGGGGCACCCGGGCCCTGGCCCAGGCTGGCCGCTGGCGCGACGCGTCAAATCAGGACACAAGGCGGGGGATTCAGTGCAGCACATTCAGGCCTTGAACGCCCCACGTGACCCCCGGGGGCTGCTGCCGCTGCGGCCGCGCCACCGCCTGCGCCATGCCTGATTCGCCCCGCCTTGCGCCGGCCATCATGCCGACCACGCCGCCACCCACGCCGCCACCCACGCCACTGGCCCGGCGCTGGTGCGATCTGGGCGCTGGCCTTTGTGTGGCTGGCCTGTTGTTACCCGAGGCCGTGGCCTACGCCGGCCTGGCACACCTGCCGGTGGTACACGCCCTAACGTCCATGATGGTGGGGCTCGGCTTTTACGCCTTGTTTGGGGGCAGCCGTTTTGCCATCGTCTCACCCACGTCGTCCACGGCCACTTTGTCTGCGGCGGCGGTGTTGTCGATGTCGGGCGCGCCGGGCCTGGCCAGCATGGCGGCAGCCGCCTACACCCAGGCCTTGCTGGCCCTGGTGTTGTTGGCCGGCGGCATGTTGATGCTGCTGGCGTCGGCGCGGCAGGGGCAGTTGTCGGCGTTTGTATCGCGGCCGGTGCTGCGCGGCTTTGCATTCGCCCTGGCCGTGACCATCGTGATCAAGCAGCTGCCCGATGCCATGGGCTTTGCCATGCCGCCGGGCGCCCCCGCCGATCCGTTGCGCGTGCTGCTGTTTGCCTTGGGCCATGCGGCTTCATGGCACCCGGCCAGCGTGGCGGTGGCGGTGGCCGCTGGCCTGGCCGTGGTGGGCTTGCGGCGCTGGCCCCAGGTGCCCGCGTCGATGGTGGTGATCGTGCTGGCCATCGCGGCGGCGCACTGGCTGGATCTCAAATCGCTGGGCGTGCAAGAAGTGGGCGAAGTGGCGCGCCCTGGCCTGCGGCTGGCGCTGCCCGATTTGGCGCTGGACGAATGGCTGCGCATCGGTGAGCTGGCTGTCGGCTTGGTGGTGCTGATCTTTGCTGAATCCTGGGGCAGCATGCGCGGTTTGGCGCTGGCCCACGGTGACTCGCTGGACGCCAACCGCGAGCTGATGGTGCTGGGTGCTTGCAACGTGGCGTCGGCCCTGTTGCAGGGCCTGCCGGTGGGTGCCGGGTTTTCAGCCAGCTCGGCCAATGCGGCGGCCGGTGCCACCAGCCGCTGGGCCGGCGTGGTGGCCTTGGGCGCCATCGCCCTGGCGCTGGCCGTGGCGCTGCCAGCCTTGCATCTGCTGCCCCGACCGGTGCTGGCGGTGGCGGTGATCAGCGCGCTGTGGCACGCCTTGCACCCCGGGCCACTGCTGGCGCTGTGGCGCATGAACCGGGATCGGCTGCTGGTGGTGGTGGCGGTGCTGGCGGTGCTGGCTTTTGGCGTGCTGTACGGCATGCTGATCGCCATCGGCATGTCACTGCTGGACGCGCTGCGGCGTTTCAGCCAGCCCGTCGTGCACGAACTGGGCGAGCTCGGCACGTCGCGCAATTTTGTGGTGCTCGACGGCCACCAAGGTGCGCTGGCCGTGCCCGGTTTGCTGATCTTGCGGCCCGAGGAACCGCTGTTTTTTGCCAGCGCCGAGCGCGTGGTGGCCGAAGTGATGACCCGGGTGCGAGGCCGCGACGATCTGCACACCGTGATCCTGAGCCTGGAAGAAAGCGCCGACCTCGACAGCACGGCGGTGGAATGCTTGCTGGAGCTTGAGCAGCGGCTGCGGGCCTGCGGCAAGCACCTCGCGCTGTCTCGCGTCAAAGAACCCGTGCGTGAGTTGTTGAGCCGCTGGGATCCCAATGGCGTGGGCGCCGACCAACGCCTGTTCTGGAGCGTGGCCGATGCCGCCCAGGCCCAGATGCCGCGTTTGCAGGACGCGCCCATTGAGCGTTAGTCAATCTGCGGCACCGGCAAGGCGGTGCGCGGAGATGGCGCGCAGCCTGAAGAACAGCTCGTCTTCAACGGCTTCAACCTCGGCGGCATCCTGCGCCGTCACCGACTCGGTGGCCCACAGTCCGCTTTTGGCGATTGCTGAGTGCCGGTGCGTTTCTGTCTGCCTCAAACCCAGCCACCATCCACCACAAAATCTTGCGCCGTGCACAGGGCGCTGTCGTCGGCCGCCAAAAACAGCGCCATGCTGGCGATGTGCTCAGACAGCAGCGGGCGGTTGATGCATTGGCCCCGGGCAATCTCTTCGAGCGAGGCGTCGGTCACCCACAGCTTGATTTGCTTGGGCGTCATCACCCAGCCGGGCACCAAGGTATTGACGCGGATGTTGAACGGCCCCAGATCACGCGCCAGGCAACGGGTCAGACCTTGCACTGCGGCTTTGGCGGTGGTGTACGCGGGCATGCCGCCTTGCTTGAGCATCCAGCTGACGCTGCCCAGGTTGATGATGCTGCCGCCGCCTGCGGCCTGCATGTCGGGCCACACGGCCTGCGCCGCAAAAAACTGGTGTTTCAGGTTGACGGCCATGCTGGCGTCCCAGCTCTCGGGCGTGGTGTCGTTGATGGCGTGGCGGCGGTCATTGGCGGCGTTGTTGATCAGCACGGTGAACGGGCCTGTCTGGGCACGCAGCGTGGTGATCGCGGCTTGCAACGCGGGGATGTGGGTCAGGTCGGCGGCGGCAAAAACGGGCCGGTGCGGCGCATTGCCCAGGTTCGCCACCAAGGCCTCTGCCGCTGGCACGTCGATGTCGATGAAGGCCACGCGCGCGCCCTGCGCGGCGAAGCGCGCCACCAACTCGGCGCCAATGCCGGTGGCGCCGCCGGTGATGAGCACGGCGCGGTCTTGAAGGCTGGGGTAAGTGGCTGAGAATGACATGGCGGGGGCAAGCTAGGGTGGGTTCGGACCGGCTTTATCGACATACTAAAAGAGCAAAAACTGGTGCTGTTCAGGATTTGCACCATGC